>CAMLDT010000346.1 GCA_946479075.1 uncultured Polaromonas sp. | reverse complement strand
TCGATCAACGATGAAATCAGCAGCGGCTGGCCTTGCATCAAACCCAACATGTCTTGTTCCTTTTTTGTCCGTGAAAATATCGCAGTTTCGCGACGGCGTCGCGCCACGCATGGTAACGCCGCGGCCCGGCCGCTGGCGGGAAATCCCGCCGTGACCCGACGCTGCCCAACACGCTGACTATGGACCGGCACGCGACGGTGGGCAAGGGATGTCGCCGCTCCGACAGTTTCTAGGTAAAAACCCGTGCCGGCCGCTTGTCACCGCCACTGCAGGACAATTCCCGGCATGCCTCTTGAAGAAATCGCCCTGCCCCAGCACCGCTTCCTGCGCAGCCAGCCGTGGTTTGCCTGCCTGCCCGATGACACGCGCAGCAGCCTGCTGGATCGCAGCCTGACACTGGCCGGCCGAAAGGGCGAGGTGATGCTGGAAGCCGGCGCGCCCGTGAAGGGCTGGTACGCGGTGCTGTCGGGGCTGGTCAAGTTGCAAAGCACCTCCACGGACGGACGCGTCTCGGCCTTTCTCGGTGTGCCGGACGGCGAATGGTTTGGTGAAGGCTCGGTGCTGAAAACCGAGCCCCGGCGCTACGACGTGATTGCGCTGCGTGACACCGTGCTGCTGTGTCTGCCGCGCGTGCAGTTCGACGCACTGCTGGCGCAATCCCTGCCCTTCAATCATTTTCTGGTGGCGCACCTGAACCGCCGCCTTGGGCAGGCCATGACCATCATTGAGGCCGGGCGTCTGCGCTCGCCCGAGCAGCGCGTGGCCCTGTACCTGAGCCGGGTGTTCTGGCAGGGCCGGCGCCGGCTGGTGCTGTCGCAGGAAGAGCTGGGCCATCTCGCCGGCCTGTCGCGGCAGACCGTCAACCGCGCCCTGAAGTCGATGGAGCAGCGCGGGCTGGTGTCGCTGGAGTTTGGCCGCGTCGCCATGCTCGACGAGCAGGCACTGGCAGCGTATGCAGGGACAAAAAGCCTCCCGGGCCTTTAACCCTGCTGGCGCGGGGCTGTTGACCGCAAGGGACAATCAGGCCATGAATGCAGTCATCAAGGACATCAAGAATTCGCCCGCGGCCATCCCCGGCCTGGCTTGGCACAACCGCTTTGCGGCGCTGGGCCCGGACTTTTTCACCGCGCTCCAGCCCACGCCCTTGCCATCGCCTTACTGGGTCGGACGCAACCAGGCCCTGGCGCGCGAACTCGGGCTGGACGGGCCCTGGTTTGCATCGCAGCAGGCGCTGGATGTGTTCACCGGCAACCGCCTGGCTGAAGGTTCGCAGCCGCTGGCCAGCGTCTACAGCGGCCACCAGTTCGGCCAGTGGGCCGGTCAGCTGGGGGATGGCCGGGCCATCTTGCTTGGCGAGTTGCAGACCACCGCCGGCCCGCAGGAAATCCAGCTCAAGGGCGCAGGCCTGACGCCTTATTCGCGCATGGGCGACGGCCGCGCCGTGTTGCGCAGTTCCATCCGCGAATACCTGTGCTCGGAAGCCATGCACGCCCTGGGCATCCCGACCACGCGGGCCCTGTGCATCACAGGCTCCGGGGCGCCGGTCCGCCGCGAAGAGATCGAGAGCGCGGCGGTCGTGACCCGGGTGGCCCCGAGCTTCATCCGTTTCGGCCATTTTGAGCATTTCAGCTACAGCGGCCAGCATGCGCAGCTCAAACAGCTGGCTGACTTTGTGATCGACAGCTTTTACCCGGCGTGCCGCGACGCGGTCCAGCCTTACGCAGCGCTGCTGCAGGCCGTCAGTGAGCGCACGGCGGCGATGGTGGCCGCCTGGCAGGCCGTCGGCTTTTGCCACGGCGTGATGAACACCGACAACATGAGCATCCTGGGCCTGACCATCGATTACGGCCCGTTCCAGTTCCTCGATGCCTTCGACCCCGGGCACATCTGCAATCACTCGGACACCCAGGGCCGCTACGCCTACAACAAGCAGCCCAACATCGCCTACTGGAACCTCTTTTGCCTGGGCCAGGCCCTGCTGCCGCTGATGGACGGCCAGGAACAGGCCCTGGCCGCCCTGGAGTCCTACAAGACGGTTTTCCCGCAGGCGCTGGAAAGCCGCATGCGCGCCAAGCTCGGGCTGCCGGATGCCCAACCTGACGACAAGGCGCTGATTGAAGGTGTCTTCCGGCTGCTGGCCCAGGACAAGGTGGACTACACCATCTTCTGGCGGCGCCTGGCGGGGTTTGTGCCCGGCGCGGCCAACGAGCCGGTCCGCGACCTGTTCCTGGACCGCCCATCCTTCGACGCCTGGGCGCTACAATATTCAGAGCGGCTAGCGCCCGTGGATATTGGGCTGAAGGCCGATTTGATGCTCAAAACCAACCCGAAATACGTGTTGCGCAACCATCTCGGCGAACAATCCATCCGGGCCGCGAAACTAAATGACTTTTCGGTGGTCGATACCTTGCTGATGCTGCTCCAGTCCCCGTTTGATGAACATCCCGCCCACGCGGCCCTGGCAGGCTTTCCGCCTGATTGGGCCTCGTCCATTGAAATCAGCTGCAGTTCCTG
>CAMLDT010000345.1 GCA_946479075.1 uncultured Polaromonas sp. | reverse complement strand
CCTGCTGCCACAACCCGACCGGCTATGACATCACCGCCGCCCAGTGGGACCAGGTCATCGCCGCCGTCAAGGCCCGCAAGCTCACGGCCTTCCTCGACATGGCCTACCAGGGCTTTGGCCACGGCATCGCCGAAGACGGCGCGGTGATCGGCAAGTTTGTCGCCGCGGGCCTGAACTTTTTTGTCTCGACCTCGTTTTCCAAAAGCTTCAGCCTCTACGGCGAGCGTGTCGGCGCCCTGTCGGTGGTTTGCGAGAGCAAGGAAGAAGCCGACCGCGTGTTGTCGCAGATGAAGGTCGTGATCCGCACCAACTACAGCAACCCGCAGATCCACGGCGCCACCGTGGTCGCCAATGTACTGAACAACCCCGAGCTGCGCGCCCTGTGGGAAAAGGAACTGGCCGAAATGCGCGTGCGCATCAAGGCCATGCGCCAGAAGCTGGTCGATGGCCTGAAAGCCGCCGGCGTCAAGGAAGACATGAGCTTCATCACCACCCAGATCGGCATGTTCAGCTATTCCGGGCTGACCAAGGACCAGATGGTGCGGCTGCGCAATGAGTTCGGCGTTTACGGCACCGACACCGGCCGCATGTGTGTGGCCGCGCTGAACAGCCAGAACATCGACCACGTCTGCGCGTCCATCGCCAAAGTCCTGTAATCCGCGACCGGCTGGTGCCGGTTGCAACTTGCAGGTTGAGCATCAAATATGCCTCCAGCCCACGGCTGGCGGGCATAAGAAGCTCCTGAATTGATAGCGTTTTTCGCCGGGGACTAGTCGGACACGGCCGCCACCGGATCGTAGAAAAAGCGCTCTTCCACGATTTTTTCGCCCTCCCATCGCTGGTGCGCCAGCTCGTCGATGCGCATGGTCTTGCCCGAATGCCGGGTGAACTCGAAGACCCAGTGGATCACGACAAAGTCGCCATCGACCAGGAAGGATTCGACCGGCAAGGTGCGCATGGCACTGCAGGCGGCGATGACCGCACGTTCGTAGGCGACCAGCGTGTCCCGGCCGTGGCGCGGCGGCTGGCTGTTTTCCTGCATGCTGGCATCCGGCGCATAAAACTGCTCGATGGCTTCCACATACTGGCCCTGCTCGACCAGGGTGATAAAGGCTTGCACGGTGTGGCGGCTTGGCATGACTAGCTCCAAAGCACGGAGCGCATGGAGATCGAGCCGAGCTGGAAATTGGTGTTGAAAAATTGCGGCTGTTCACCCGCGTCCACGGCGCCCGCCGCGTACAGCAAAGGCAAGTAGTGCTCATGGGTGGGATGGGCCATTTTGGCAAGCTGCCCGAGCTTGAGGAAATTCTGCAAGGCGTCCAGGTTGCCCTGCTGGATCAGCCCGCCGGTGGTCTGGTCGAACTCCAGCGCCCAGTCGTAGGCCTGGTTGCCCGCCGCGCCGCGCTGGGCCTGGCGCAGGTTGTGCACGATGTTGCCGCTGCCGACGATCAGCACACCGCGCTCGCGCAGCGCCTTGAGCTGGCGCGCCAGCGCATAGTGTTCTTCGGGCGCCCGGCTGTAATCCATGCTGAGCTGCATCACCGGGATGGCGGCGTCCGGAAACATCGGCTTGAGCACCGACCAGGTACCGTGGTCCAGGCCCCATTCGGATTCGTCCAGGCCCAGTGGCGCGGAACCGCGCTGCCTGAGCTGCCGGCTCAGGGCGCGTGCGGCCAGGGCATGGCCGGGCGCCGGGTATTGCTGGTCAAACAGCTCCTGCGGAAAGCCGCCGAAGTCGTGGATGGTCTTGGGCTGGTCCATGGCCGTCAACCACCAGCCCTCGGTCAGCCAGTGGGCAGAAATGCACAGAACCAGCTGCGGCGACGGGTGCCTGGTACCAAATTGCGCGCCCAGCGCCTGCCAGCTTTGCCGGTACGCGTTGTCGCCAATGGCATTCATCGGGCTGCCGTGCCCCACGAACAGCACGGGCATGCGGTCCGATTTTTTCAGTGAACCCCAGGGGTCTTGCAGCGCAACGCCGCCGGTCTCGGTCATAAACAATCCAGTCAAAACCTGCAGGGCAGGCAGCTACACATGGCCGCACCAGGCTGAAAAACAAGCTGCGCGACGCGCCAAAACGTCGCGCGTCATTGGTGTTTGCCCTCCATGGAATCATAAGCGTACCTGTTATTATTTGTTGCACTGCAACATACCCCGTTGTCCAAAGGTTTTCCCGCATGCTTTATCAAGTTTATGAAACCCAGCGCTCCCTGATGGAGCCTTTTGTTGACTTCGCCCAGGCCGCCGCCAAGATTTACAGCAGCCCCAATTCCCCTTTTGGCCAGAACCCCCTGACGCAGCGCATCTCTGCCGGCTACAGCCTGATCTACCGCCTGGGCAAGGACTACGAAAAGCCGGAGTTCGGCATCACCACGGTCGATGTGGATGGCACCGACATCGCCATCCACGAACGGGTCGAGATCGACAAGCCCTTTTGCGAGCTGCGGCGCTTCAAGCGTTTCACCGATGACCCGGCCACGCTGACCCGCCTCAAGGGCCATCCGGCGGTGCTGATCGTGGCGCCGCTGTCGGGCCACTACGCCAC
>CAMLDT010000344.1 GCA_946479075.1 uncultured Polaromonas sp. | reverse complement strand
GGTGAAAGGCTGCTGGCCGACCCAGGGCACGCCCTCGCCGCCCATCTGGGTGAAGCCGAGGGTAGCGCGGTCCATCCAGAGCGCCATGAAATGGCAGCCGATGCCGGCCATGGCACGTGAACCTTCGGGCACCTTGGTCGAGGTGTTGTGCGGGCAACCCGAACAAAACCAGGGCTGGCGGTCGGCCTTGACGTCCAGCACCTGCAGCGAACGCTCCTTGGCTTCCAGAATGGCCAGTTGCGCATCCAGGCGCGCCATCATGTCGCTGTCCAGGCCCAGCTTGCGCACGCGCTGGGCAATCGCCTTGGCGATCAGTGAAGGCGACAGGTCGGCATTGGCACGCAGCAGGGTGTTGGCCGTGGGGTTGGGCATGGACCACTCGCCACCGCTGAAGTCGCCCTCGACCTCGTTGAACTTGCCGTAAATGTTGGGTCGCACGTCGGCGCGCCAGTTGTAGAGTTCTTCCTTGAGCTGGTACTCGATGACCTGGCGTTTTTCCTCGACCACCAAAATTTCGCGCAGCCCGGTCGCGAACTCGCGTGTGCCCTGGGCCTCCAGCGGCCAGACCACGCCCACCTTGTGCAGGCGGATGCCGAGCTGGCGGCAGGTCGCGTCATCCAGGCCCAGATCGATCAGGGCCTGGCGCGTGTCGTTGTAAGCCTTGCCGCTGGCAATGATGCCGAAGCGGTCGTTCGGACCCTCAATCACGTTGTAGTTCAGACGGTTGGCGCGGATGTAGGCCAGCGCGGCGTACCACTTGTAGTCAAACAAACGCGCTTCCTGCTCCAGCGCGGCATCGGGCCAGCGGATGTGCACGCCGCCGGGCGGCATCTGGAAATCGGTCGGCAGCTTGATCTGCACCCGCTCGGGGTCAATCATCGCCGTGGCACTGGACTCGACAATTTCCTGAATGGTTTTCATGCCGGCCCAGACGCCGGAAAAGCGGCTCATGGCAAAGGCGTGTACACCGAGGTCGAGGATTTCCTGCACATTGGCCGGGAAAAACACCGGCAGGCCGCAGGCCTTGAAGATGTGGTCGCTCTGGTGCGCGGCGGTCGAGCTTTTGGCCACATGGTCGTCGCCGGCCACCGCAATCACCCCGCCGAAAGGCGTGGTGCCCGCCATGTTGGCATGTTTGAACACGTCGGAGCAGCGGTCCACACCCGGGCCCTTGCCGTACCAGATGCCAAACACGCCGTCGAACTTGTTGGTGCCGGGCGGCGAAAAGCCCAGTTGCTGCGTGCCCCACAGCGCGGTGGCGGCCAGCTCTTCGTTGACGCCGGGCTGGAACACGATGTTCTGCGCCTTCAAATAAGGCGCGGCCTTGACCAGCGCCTGGTCATAACCGCCCAGTGGCGAACCGCGGTAGCCGCTGATGAAGCCCGCGGTGTTTTTGCCCTGCAGCGCATCGCGCTGGCGCTGCAGCATGGGCAGCTTAACCAAGGCCTGCACGCCGCTCATGAAGGCCTGACCGTAATCGAGGCTGTACTTGTCGTCGAGCGTGACAGTTTCGAGGGCCTTGCGGATGTGTTCGGGCAGGGGGGCGTTCATCGTGTCTCCAGTCGTGGGCTGAACCGCCTCGTGGGCGGGGGAAGAAGCTTTCACCCGGATAGGGCGGCGCCTCTATATATAAGCAAAGTGTAGGCGTGATGAACAGATAAGTCTTTGCTTTCTATGCCTTGTTTCCACCACTTCAAGAAAGAATCTTGCGCATAATTGCCAAGTATGGAAACACTCGACAAGTTTGATATCGCCATCCTGAATGAATTGCAAAATGATGGCCGCCTCAGCAATGCCGAGCTCAGCGCACGCGTGGGCTTGAGCGCCGCGCCCTGCTGGCGCCGCGTGCGGGCGCTGGAGGAAAGCGGTTTCATCAAGGGTTATCGGGCCGAAATTGACCGGCAGAAGATCGGCCTGGGCGTGCTGGCCTTTGTGCGGCTGGACGCTGACCGCAACACCGGCGATGCGACCAGTGTGATGGAAGAAGCCATCCGCAAGCTGCCGGAAATCATCGCCTGCCACTACATCAGCGGCACCGGCACCTTCGAGCTGCAGGTGGTGGCGCAGGATCTGGACAGCTTTTCACGCTTCGCCCTCAAAAGCCTGATCAACCTGCCGAACGTGAAAGACCTGCACACCAGCTTTTCACTGGGCGAGGTCAAGGCCAGCAGCGCGCTGCCGCTGGGCCATCTCGCGGCGGGCAAAAAAACGGCCTGAACCCCATTCTTCGGCCTCGGGGCGGGTTTTATGCATCAAATCGGCCTCCAGCCCTTGTCTGGCGGGCGCAAGCAGCTATTAATTACATAGCAAATCACAGTCCAAATTCAAGCGGGTGCCGCGGGACCGGCTCCGCCGGCCCGCAGGCGCCGTCCCATGCAAGGGGAAAAGGCGCTACACGCAGTGAGCGCCGATAGGGGTGTTCAAGAACTCCAGCCGCCACCCAGCGCGCGTATCAGCCCCACCGTCGCCAGGTATTGCGCGGCGCGCACCTGCAGCGCCTCGCGCCGGTTGCGCAGCTCGCTGCGCTGGGCATCCAGCAGTTCGAGCTGGCT
>CAMLDT010000343.1 GCA_946479075.1 uncultured Polaromonas sp. | reverse complement strand
TCGAGCGGGCCCTGAATCGCGCTTATGATGCAGCTCGCAACAACTTGCTGGACCGCGTGCAGGAGCGCATTGCACACGCCGCGCCCTTGCTGGCAAAAGCTGCCTTGGGGCCCGTCGATGCGCAGGGCGCCGAGGCGCCTGCCGTGCACGCCGATCCAGCGCCAGCGCATTAACTATTTCCATGAGCCCTTATTCACGTATCACAGGCACTGGCAGCTACCTGCCGCCGCGCCGCTTGAGTAATGCCGAGCTGGCGGCCGAACTGGCCGCCAAAGGTGTGGAGACTTCGGACGAGTGGATCGTCGAACGCACCGGCATCCGCGCGCGCCACTTTGCGGCGCCCGAGGTCTGCAGCAGCGATCTGGGCCTGGAGGCGGCAAAAAATGCCCTGCAGGCCGCGGGCCTGCAAGCCAGCGACATCGACCTGATCATTGTGGCCACCTCGACACCCGACATGGTGTTTCCGTCGGCGGCCTGCATCCTGCAACACAAGCTGGGCATTGCCGGCTGCCCGGCGTTTGACGTGCAGGCGGTCTGCAGCGGTTTTGTGTATGCGCTGACGGTGGCCGACGCCATGATCAGGACCGGTTCGGCGACCAAAGCCCTGGTGATAGGCGCCGAGGTTTTCTCGCGCATTCTCGATTTTTCGGACCGCACCACCTGCGTATTGTTTGGTGATGGCGCCGGCGCCGTGGTGCTGGAAGCCTCCGACACCCCCGGCATCCTGGCGACCGACCTGCATGCCGATGGCAAACACGTCGGCATTCTGTGTGTGCCTGGTACTGTGGCGGGCGGACAGGTGCTGGGTGATCCGCTGCTCAAGATGGATGGCCAGGCCGTCTTCAAGCTGGCCGTGGGCGTGCTGGAAGCCGCGGCCCGCGCCACCCTTACGAAGGCCGGCCTGCAGGACAGCGACATCGACTGGCTGATTCCGCACCAGGCCAACATCCGCATCATGCACAGCACCGCGAAGAAGCTGAAGATGCCGCTCGACAAGCTGATCGTCACGGTGGACCAGCACGGCAACACCTCGGCCGCTTCGATTCCGCTGGCGCTGGACGTGGCGGTGCGCAGCGGCAAGATCAAAAAAGGCGACACCCTGATGCTCGAAGGTGTGGGCGGTGGCTTCACCTGGGGCGCGGTGCTCCTGAATCTATAGCTGGTTACGCTCGCCAGCCATGGGCTTGCGGCCAATTTGACTAAAAATTTTCATGAAATCTTTTGCATTTGTTTTTCCGGGACAGGGCTCGCAATCGGTGGGCATGCTGGACGCCTGGGGTGACCACCCCGCGGTGCGTGCCTGCCTGCGCGAGGCCTCGGATGCACTCGGTGAAGACCTCGGCAAGCTGATCCAGGAAGGCCCCAAGGAGGCGCTGGGCCTGACCACCAACACGCAGCCGGTCATGCTGGTGGCCGGTGTGGCGGCGTACCGCGCCTGGATGGCCGAGACCGGCGAGGCGCCGGCGGCCGTGGCCGGCCACTCGCTCGGCGAATATTCCGCACTGGTCGCCGCGGGCGTGTTGAGCCTGGCGCAGGCCGCGCCGCTGGTGCGTTTCCGGGCGCAGGCCATGCAGGAGGCCGTTCCGGTCGGCGTCGGCGCGATGGCCGCGATTCTCGGCATGGAAGCATCAAAAGTCATCGAAGGCTGCGCGGAAGCGGTGCGCACTTTCGGGCCGGGCACGGCGGAAGTGGTGGAGGCTGTCAACTTCAATGACCCGATGCAGACCGTGATTGCCGGCAGCAAAGCTGCTGTCGATAAGGCCTGCGAAGTGCTCAAGGCCAGCGGCGCCAAGCGCGCCCTGCCGCTGCCGGTGTCGGCGCCGTTTCACTCCAGCCTGATGAAGCCTGCGGCCGACAAGCTGAAGGAAAAACTGGCCGGGACCGCCTTTGCGGCGCCGCTGATTCCGGTGATCAACAACATCGAGGTGGCCGTTGAGTCCGATCCTGAGCGTATCCGTGCGGCCCTGTACGCCCAGGCCTTCGGCCCGGTGCGCTGGGTCGAATGTGTGCAGGCCCTCAAGGCGCGCGGCATCCATACCGTGGTCGAGTGTGGCCCCGGCAAGGTGCTGGCCGGCATGGTCAAGCGTATCGATGCCGAGATGACCGGTGTGGCGCTGTTTGATCCGGACAGCCTGGCGCAGGTCAAGGAGGCATTGGCATGAACGGCGCCGCGCCGTCCCAAGCTGTGCGCGCCCCGTGGGGGGCAGAGCAGCGGCGTAGCCGCAAATGTGGGAGGAGTTATGTCTGACATCAAGTTTGAAGGCCAGGTGGCCCTGGTCACCGGTGCCTCACGCGGCATTGGCGCGGCGATTGCCCTGGAACTGGCGCAGCGGGGCCTCAAGGTCATCGGCACCGCCACCACTGACGAGGGCGCGGCGAAGATTGGCCAGGCGCTGGCAGCTTTTCCCGGATGTTCCGGCCAGAATCTCAATGTGAACGACGCAGCTGCGGCCGAGGCGCTGATCGACGCCATCGCGAAAGAGCATGGCGGCCTGCAGGTGCTGGTCAACAATGCCGGCATCACGCGCGACATGCTGGCCATGCGCCTGAAAGATGAGGACTGGG
>CAMLDT010000342.1 GCA_946479075.1 uncultured Polaromonas sp. | reverse complement strand
TGCGGCGAATAGATGAAGGCGCCAAACCGCGACCAGCGCCCGCCCACCAGGCCCCAGACGATGCGAAACAGCAACAGGGCCAGCACGCTGTAACCAAAGCGGAAGTGCCAGATCATGGCGTTGCCGCCGATGGTGCCGCTGATGGCCAGCCCCAGCACGCCGGCGACCAGCGCCCAGTGGAAAATCCGTGTCGGCAGATCCCACACCCGCACCTTGTTCAAGGTCCCGCTTCTGTCCATGGTCATCCCTCTCTTCTCTTTTGTTTGTTGTGCAAATTTTCATGCGGCCGGACGGCCCGCCGCCCGCCGGGCTGATGCTTGGTGCTTTCCCGTAATGCACAAGTTCCGGCGGAACTTCCAACTTCCTGCCAAACTCCAGCTGTCTGTCAACGGCCCGGGTGCGTTGCCAGCACGATAACTCAATAAACCACGAGAGGAACACATGAAAGTTTTTGCCTGTATCGCCGCCGCGGCCACGCTGCTGGCCCTTGCCGCGCCGGCTTCGGCGCAATTTGCCAAGCCCGAGGACGCCATCAAATACCGCCAGAGCGCGTTGTTTGTGATGGGTCAGCACTTTGGCCGCGTCGGCGCCATGGCCTCCGGCCGGGCCCCGTTTGATGCCAAGGTCGCCGCCGACAACGCGGAGATCGTGGCCGACATGGCCAAGCTTCCATGGGCTGGCTTCATGCCGGGCACCGACAAGGGCAACACCAAGGCCAAGCCGGAAATCTGGACCGAGCAGGCCAAGTTCAAGGAAAACAGCGAGAAGCTGATCGCCGAAACCGCCAAGCTTGCCGCCGCAGCCAAGACCGGCAACCTCGACAGCCTGAAAACGGCGTTTGCCGCCACCGCCGGCACGTGCAAGGCTTGCCACGACGCGTTCAGGAATCAGTAACACCCCCGTCCAGGCTCACTGCGTGTAGCTTGTTTCCCCTCAGGGGGCGAGGCTTGCGGTCTGGCAAAGCCAGTCCCGCGGCCTCTGCTTGAAGGGAGAAAAGAAAAAGCCGGTTCGTCGAGCCGGCTTTTTTTCTTTCGTAGACGAAACGCTTCAGGTCTCGGCGAGAAGCTTTTCGATCAGCTGGTGCAGCGCCGCGAAATCCGGCTCGCCGACGTAGGTCTTGACGATCTCGCCGCGCTTGTTGACCAGGTAGCTGGTCGGTGTCAGTTGCACGTCGCCCCAGGCTTTGGCCACGGCACCGGTGTTGTCGATGGCGACCTTGAAGGGCAGCTTCCGGGTTTCGGCGTAGTTGACGACGTAGCTGGGCGGGTCGTAACTCATGGCGACGGCCATGGTGTCGTAGCCCTGGGTTTTGTATTTGTCGTAAGTGGCAATCACCTTGGGCATCTCGGCCACGCAGGTGACGCAGCTCGTCGCCCAGAAATTGACCAGCGTCACCTTGCCCTTCATGTCGGCCGTGTTCTGCTTGCTGCCGTTGAGCAGCACAAAGGTCGATTCAGGTGCCGCCTGGGCGCCGCCGCAACCCGACAGGGCCGCAAGCGAACCCAGCGCCAGGGCCGAAGCCAGCATGATCCGGCATACTGCGGTGGAAACGGGGCTCATTTTTTGGGAGGTATTCATCATGCAACGCCGCAATTTTAACCAGGCCGGTGTCAGCGCGCTGGGCATGCTGATCCTGACCACTTACCAGCAGGCACAAGCCCTGTCGCTCGGCGACCTGAGCAACGCCGAAGCGTCCAGCGGCCTGAAAGCCGCCCTCGAAAAAGGCGCTCTGGCCGCCGTGGCCCTGCTGGGCAAGGCAGATGGATTCCTTGGCAACCCGAAAGTTCGCATTCCTTTGCCCGGATACCTCGAAGACGCCTCAAAAATCCTGAAAAACTTTGGCCAGGGCAAACGCATTGACGAACTCGTCACGTCTATCAATCGCGCCGCCGAAGCCGCCGTGCCCATGGGCAAGGACTTATTGGTTAACGCCGTGCGCAGCATGAACGTCAACGACGCCAAAAACATCCTGCAGGGCGGCGAGACCTCGGTCACCACCTTTTTTGCCGAAAAAACCCGCGCGCCGCTGGGCGTGAAGTTTTTGCCGGTGGTCACGCAGGCCACCGCCAGGGTCGGCCTGGCCAACAAATACAACGAGCTGGCGGGCAAGGCCGCCGGCTTCGGGCTGGTGAAGAAGGAAGACGCCAACATCCAGCAGTACGTCACCGGCAAAGCCCTCGACGGGCTTTACCTCATCATCGGCGACGAAGAAAAGAAGATCCGCCAGGACCCGGTGGGCACCGGCAGCGCGATTTTGAAGCGGGTATTTGGTTCGATGAAATAGGTCTGCCGCAGGCGCCGCCCCTCGCAAGAGGAACGGGCTGCACGCCGTGAGCGTGCACCGGGGTCAACTTACTTCTTTTGACTGGCGCGGTAAACCTGCATCACCGTCGCAAAGTCGCGGTCAAAACTGATCGGCAAAAACGTGTCGTTGCCCGGCAACTGCTTTTGCAGCGTGGGCGAGAAGGTGTAGCTGAACGAGCACTTCTTCACGCGTGCCTGCAGCTCGGGCGAGACGTCCTTGCTCATGGTCCAGGTCTCGGTCATGAAGGGCGGGCTTTCCCA
>CAMLDT010000341.1 GCA_946479075.1 uncultured Polaromonas sp. | reverse complement strand
CCCCGCGGTTGGTAACGGCAACCGCAAACCGCTGACCACACCATGAACCTCTTCAGAACCTTGAGCTTTCGCGCAGCCATCGTCTCGGCCCTGCTGTTTGTGGCCTTCATGGCCATCTGGTACGCGGCGACGGTGCAGCCTGCCGGCACCGGCGGCAATGTCACCGGCATGACGGCCGAGCAGATCGAGTACCAGAAGATGATGGGCAAGGACCCGGGCAGCACCAAGGCGGGCGGCTTTCCAACGCCGCTGCAAATGGGCCAGACCGCGTGGAAACATTTGTCCGATCCGTTTTACGACAACGGCCCCAACGACAAGGGCGTCGCGATCCAGCTCGGCTATTCGCTGGCGCGTGTTGGCCTGGGTTTTCTGCTGGCCTGCCTGGTCGCCATTCCGCTCGGGTTTGTCATCGGCATGTCACCGCTGCTGCGCCGTGCGCTGGACCCGTTCATCCAGGTGCTCAAACCGATCTCACCGCTGGCGTGGATGCCGCTGGCGCTTTACACCATCAAGGACTCATCCACCTCCGGCATCTTTGTGATCTTCATCTGCTCGGTCTGGCCCATGCTGATCAACACCGCCTTCGGTGTGTCTGCCGTCAAGCGTGAATGGCTCAACGTTGCCAGGACGCTGGAAGTGAAACCGCTGCGCAAGGCTTTCCTCGTCATCCTGCCAGCCGCCGCGCCGACCATCCTCACCGGCATGCGCATTTCCATGGGCATCGCCTGGCTGGTGATCGTCGCCGCCGAGATGCTGGTCGGCGGCACCGGCATTGGCTACTTTGTCTGGAACGAATGGAACAACCTCTCGCTGACCAACGTGATTTTTGCCATCGTCGTGATCGGCGTGATGGGCATGCTGCTGGACCTGATGTTTGCGCAGTTGCAGAAGTGGGTGACTTATGCCGAATGACACCCTGAACGCCGCGCCCGCCGTCGGCCGGCCGTTTCTTCAGGTCGAAGGCCTGGCCAAGTCTTACCCCGGCACCACCGAGCCGGTATTCGACGAGGTCAACTTCAGCATCGCGCGCGGCGAGTTTGTCTGCATCATCGGCCACTCGGGCTGCGGCAAGACCACGATTCTCAACGTGCTCGCGGGTCTGGAAAGCGCCAGCGCCGGCCACGTCTTCATGGACGGCCGTGAGGTTGCCGGCCCCAGCCTGGAGCGCGGCGTGGTGTTTCAGGGCCATGCGCTGATGCCCTGGCTCACCGTGCGCAAGAACATCGCGTTCGCCGTGCGCTCCAAGTGGCCGGACTGGAGCAACGCCCAGGTCGATGCCCATGTGCAGAAATACGTGGACCTGGTCGGCCTGTCGGGCGCCATCGACAAGAAGCCTTCGGCGCTGTCGGGCGGCATGAAGCAGCGCGTCGGCATCGCGCGCGCCTTTGCGATCGAACCCAAGATGCTGCTGCTCGACGAGCCTTTCGGCGCACTCGATGCGCTGACGCGCGGCACCATCCAGGACGAGCTGCTGAGCATCGTGCGCGAGACGCACCAGACGGTTTTCATGATCACCCACGACGTGGACGAAGCCGTGCTGCTGGCCGACAAGATTTTGCTGATGAGCAACGGCCCGCAGGCGCGTGTGGCCGAGATCGTGCGCAACACCATGCCGCGCGACCGCCAGCGCGCCACCGTGCACCACGACCCGCAGTACTACCCCCTGCGCAACCACCTCGTTGACTTTCTGGTGGCGCGTTCGAAAGACTTGTCGCACGGCAAGGCGCCGGCGCACCCACCCACGGTGGAGCCCGGCCGCGGCGCCCTGGCCGACGCGCCGCCCGCCGTCACCCTGAAAGCTGTTGCATGAGCAATACAGAACAAGCCCGCCCACCGCTGCCGCCCTTCACGCTGGAAACCGCGAAAGAAAAAGTGCAGAAGGCCGAAGACGCCTGGAACAGCTGCGACCCCGAGCGCGTCGCGCTGGCCTACACCGAAGACTCGGTCTGGCGCAACCGCGCCGACTTCTTCTCGGGCCGGCCCATGATTCGCGAGTTTCTCAAACGCAAATGGGCGAAAGAGCTGGACTACCGGCTCAAAAAAGAACTCTGGGCTTTCACCGGCAACCGCATCTCGGTGCGCTTTGAATACGAGTGGCACGACGACGCCGGCTTCTGGTTCCGCTCCCACGGCAACGAGCAATGGGAGTTTGACGAACTGGGCCTGATGCGCCGCCGCGAGGCCAGCATCAACGACGTGCCGATCAAGGCAGCCGAGCGCAAATTCCACTGGCCGCGCCCGGTGGCTGTATGACCATGAAAACCACCTCGCGCCACTTCCGTGTCGCGCGCCCCTCCCCGTTCGCCCTGAGCCTGTCAAAGGGTTCTTCGGTCTTCTCAGAGACAGGCTTCGACCCTTCGTCGAGCTCAGGACAGGCCAAGCTCAGCCGGAACGGTATGACGCCCCTAACCATTTAACTTTTCAGCCCCCTTTTAATCACAGGAGCAAGCAGCATGAACCGCATGGAAATCACCGAAAAAATCATCACCGCCAAAGTGTCCAAGGGCCTGACCTGGGACGCCATCGCCAAGAAAGTCGGCCTCAGCAAAGAGTGGGTCACCGCCGCCTGC
>CAMLDT010000340.1 GCA_946479075.1 uncultured Polaromonas sp. | reverse complement strand
AATCGCGATCCCTGATCCGCTTTGACCTGCGCTCCTCGGCCCAGCCCGACGGGTGTGGAGAGAAAACCAATACGGGGAAGAAATCCGGAGCAGAAGAAGCGCGCAGCGCTTCTTCTGCGGGAATCCCAAGAGACAGTCATGTTTGCACGCGAGCGCAGCGCACGCGGCCAGATGAGGCTCCCTTCCATCGCCCGGCGGGGCGAGGGAAGGGCGGGGGGTTGGGAGTGGGGAGTTGGTCCTGCTGTCTGTTGCACGTCCGGGTGCCGCATTTTGCAACGACAGTGGGCAGGGGACGCAATGACAAATAGGCGAAAGCCGGTCCCGACCTCTACTCGCAGAGCGCGCGAATTTCAGCCGGAATCGGCAAGGCGCGTATCGCTTCCGGATTGTCAGCACGGCGGCCGGCGAAGATGCGGACTTCATCACATTCCATGATCGCCACATCGCCGCGCATGATGCGGTAACGCTGCACAAAACTCTTTTCGCGCCATTCCGGAATGGTCACGTGGATATCCAGCATGTCGCCGTAGGTCGCGGTGCGCAGGAAGCGTGAGTGCGTGTCCACCAGCGGCGTGCCGATCACGCCCAGGGTTTTTTCGGTTTCCTGCCAGGATGGCACGCCGCATTGCACAAAGAAACGGCGCGAAGCGGCGTCGATCCAGCGGAAGAAATTGGGAAACCACACGATGCGCGCCGGGTCGCAGTCGCCGAATTCAACGCGGACGGTGTGGGTGATCTGTTTGCTCATGGATCAATTATGTGGGCAGGCTTACCAACCCGTTCGCCCTGAGCTTGTCGAAGGGGGCTTCGACAGGCTCAGCCCGAACGGTTGGTGGAGGCCAAATTGAGGGGTTCAGTCCCCCTTGATATTGCGGGCCCGGATCAGCGCCCCAAAACGCGCGCCGTCGATGGCTGCCCGCGCATTGAAATCGGCGGGTGACATCGGTGCCGGCACGCCGCCGATGGCCAGGATGCGGTCTTTCACGGCCTGCGAGCCGAGGATCTTGTTGATCTCGCTGTTCAGGCGGTTGACGATGGCCGCCGGCGTGCCGGTGGGCGCATAAAAGCCGAACCAGGTGTCGGCGTCGAAGTTCTTCAGGCCGGCTTCGTCCAGCGTCGGCACGTCGGGGAACAGCGGCGAGCGTTTGGCGCTGCCCACGGCCAGCAGCTTGAGCTTGCCGGCTTTCACATGTTGCAGGCCGATGCCCGGGTCAAACATGAAGTCGAGCTGGCCGCCCAGCAGGTCCTGCATGGCCGGGGCCGCGCCGCGGTAGGGCACATGCACGGCATAGGTGTTGGTCTGGGCCTTCATCATCTCGGCGGCCAGGTGCGGCGAACTGCCGTTGCCCGGTGTGCCAAAGGACAGCTTGCCGGGGTTGGCCTTGACGTAAGCCAGGAACTCCTTGACGTTGTTGACCGGCATGGTGGGCTTGACCTCCAGAAACACCAGCACGCGCGCGGCGGCGGCGACGGGCGTGAGGTCTTTCGCCGGGTCAAAGGACATTTTGGCGTACAGGTGCGGGTTGACCGATACCATGCCGCCCGAACTCATCAGCAGCGTGTAGCCGTCGGCGGGGGCCTTGGCCACCGCCTCTCCGCCAATGTTGCCGTTGGCGCCGCCGCGGTTCTCCACCACCACCGGCTGGCCCAGCGCTTCGGCCAGGGGAACACCGATGGCGCGTGCCAGCTGGTCGGCCGCACCCCCTGGCGGGAAGTTGACGATCACCTTCACGGGCTTGGTGGGCCACGCGGCCGCGGCGGTTTGGGCGTGGGCCGCAGGCAGCAGGGCGCCGGCCGCAAGGGCCATGGCCAGCAGGGCGCGGCGCTGGGGGCGGAAGTTCGGTGTCATGGTTTGTCTCCTTTTTTGAAGTGAATGGTCAGCGGTAACTCAGGAAGCCTTGGCGGCGCGCGACTTGCGGTGCGGGTTGTCCACCCAGCGGATCGGCTGCGCCTTGACCGGCCGGGCCGGTGCGCCGTGCTGCACCAGCGCCTGGTCCAGTGCCTGGCCGGCTTCGTCGGCCAGCGCGGCTTCGCGTGCCTGCGCAATCGCTGCGGCGCGCGCCTCGTTCGATGCAAAAGCTGCACCGGTGGCCAGGTGCGTCAGCACGTGGATCAGGTTGTCCTTGCCGCGCTCGTTGGTGCTGCCGTAACCCTTGATCAGGCGGCCGCACAGCGCAATCTCGTGGCCCAGTTGCCAGTGGGTCTGCGTGCCGCGCACGACGCCGTCCAGCCACTGGGTGATCAGCGCCTGCTCGGTGGCATACCGGCTGCCGCGCACACGCAGCCATTTCAGGCTGGCCAGCAGGCGCAGCGACACCATGCCGAACACCGAGTGGGTGCCGATCTTCAGCGGCAGCGCCCAGGGCGCCTTGCCGCCGGCCACGCGCCGGCGGTCCCAGCGCGTCACACGTGCCGCCAGGCCGGCCGGCAGCAGCGCTGCAAATTCGGGCGCGCCCGGTTTGAAGTGGTCATACACCTGCAGCAGGTCGCCCTCACCGGCTTTCACTTCGCCGTGCACGCGCTGCCAGCGGCTGGCCCGGCTTTTGAGGTCGGCCACCCGCACGATGTCGTCGAAGGCCATCCACAGCGCCAGCCAGCGCG
>CAMLDT010000339.1 GCA_946479075.1 uncultured Polaromonas sp. | reverse complement strand
GCGGCGTTTAGAAAAAGGGCTCTGATGAAGTCCATGCCGTCTTCACCACCAGCCAGCGCCAGCGCCGGTTCGGCCCGGAATTCAGCCGGCAGGGCGGCCATGGTGGCAGCGTTGACATAGGGCGGGTTGCACAGAATCAGGTCGTAGGGGCCGGGGCAGGCGGCCAGGCCGTCGGACTCAATCAGTGTGATGCGTTGCTGCAACTCGTGCACGCCGACATTGATTTTTGCGACCGCCAGCGCATCGGCGCTGATGTCGGCGGCATCCACCACCACGTCCGGATAACTCATGGCCGCCAACACGGCCAGGCTGCCGTTGCCGGTACACAGGTCCAGCACGCGGTGAGTGGCCTCGTTCAGCCAGGGGTCGATGCTTTCATCGACCAGCAGCTCGGCGATCAGCGAGCGCGGAATGATCACGCGTTCATCGACGTAGAAAGGAACGCCCTGCAACCAGGCTTCGCGCGTGAGGTAGGCGGCCGGCTTGCGCGTGCTGATGCGTGCTTCCAGAAGCGTGGCCACCTTGGCAACATCGGCGGGGCTGACAGGCGTGTTTTCCTCTTCGTCGAGTTCGTCCAGCGGCAGGCCCAGGCGCCACAACACCAGCCAGGCGGCCTCATCAAAAGCCGTCAGCGTGCCCTGACCGAAGCCGTCGGCCAGCGTGAGGCCGGCGGCTTCCAGGCGGTCGGCCCAGTGCTCAACCAGCGCCAGGACTGTTGTCGGCTGCGCGGTGCTCACAGAGCGGCCAGGCGCTCCAGCACGCCCTTGTAGATGTTTTTGAGCGGGTCCAGCGTGGCTACGCGCACGTTTTCGTCGATCTTGTGGATGGAAGCGTTGATCGGCCCGAACTCGATGAGTTGCGGGCAGATGCTGGCAATAAAACGCCCGTCGCTGGTGCCGCCGGTGGTGGACAGTTCGGTGAGCACGCCGGTCTCGGCCTGGATCGATTCAGTCACTGCCTGCACCAACTCACCGGGCGTGGTCAGGAAAGGCTGGCCGCCCAGCGTCCACTTCAGGCTGTAGTCGAGCTGGTGTTTCTGCAGGATGGCTTCGAGACGGGTTTTCAGGCCGTCGGCGGTTGATTCGGTGGAAAAGCGGAAGTTGAAGTCCACCACCAGCTCACCCGGGATGATGTTGGAAGCGCCGGTGCCGCCATGCACATTCGAGACCTGCCAGCTGGTGGCCGGGAAAAATTCGTTGCCGCGGTCCCATTCGGTCGCGACCAGCTCGGCCAGCGCCGGCGCAAAACGGTGGATGGGGTTGTCGGCCAGGTGCGGGTAGGCGATGTGGCCCTGCACACCCTTGACCGTGAGCTTGCCGCTCAAGGTGCCGCGCCGGCCGTTCTTGATCATGTCGCCGAGCTGCTCAACCGAAGTCGGCTCGCCGACGATGCAATAGTCCAGCCGCTCGCCGCGCGCCTTCAGTTGCTGCACCACGACGGCCGTGCCGTCCACCGACGGGCCTTCCTCGTCGCTGGTGATCAGAAAAGCGATGTTGAGATTCGGTTGGGGGTTGGCGGCAAGAAACTCCTCGACGGCGACCACCATGGCGGCAATCGAGGTTTTCATGGCGGCCGCGCCGCGGCCATACAACACGCCGTCGCGATGGGTGGGTGAGAAGGGCGGGCTGGTCCATTGCTCCAGCGGGCCGGTCGGCACCACGTCGGTGTGACCGGCGAAGACCAGCGTCTGTGGCACCCGGTTTGCTATCAAATCAGGAGCTTCCTGCCCTTGTCCGACGGGGGCTGGAGGCTCAAAACCCTTGAATTTGGCCCACAGGTTGGTGACCCGGAAGTGGTCCGGGCCGCTGACGATGGTTTCGCATTCGAATCCCAGCGGCGCCAGCCGGGCGATCAGGATGGCCTGGCAGCCCGCGTCGTCGGGCGTGACGGACGGACGCGAAATCAGCTGCTCGGTGAGGGCGAGGGTGCGACTCACGGTCGGGGGCCCGGGAAGCTACTTCTCGGACGAGCAGGCCGCAGCGCCGGGCTGCCCCAAGCAAGGCCAGCCCCCTCGGGGGGCAGCGCATGACACACAGTGCAAAGCGTGGGGGCCATATTCAATGTTTGACGTCCAGGGTGATCTCGGTGAACGAGGGTTCGTCGTCCGGATCTTCTTCGGGCTCTTCCGCCTTGGCGGCCGCCGCAAAGTCGTTTTCCAGCCGCCACATCAGGTTGGTCGGCGAGTCGGCATGCAGCAGGCCTTCCTTGCGGGTGACCACCCCGCTGACGATCAGCTTGGCGATGTCCTGCTCGAAGGTCTGCGAGCCCTCGGCCATGGACTTTTCCATGGCTTCCTTGACGCCGGAGAAGTCGCCTTTTTCGATGAGTTCGGAAATCAGCTTGGTGTTGAGCATGACCTCGACCGCCGGCGCGCGGCCGCCGGCCTGGGTGCGCAAGAGGCGCTGAGACACGATGGCTTTCATGGCCGCACCGAGGTCGCCCAGCATGGTGCTGCGCACTTCCACCGGGTAAAAGCTCAGGATACGGTTGAGCGCCTGGTAGCTGTTGTTGGCGTGCATGGTGGCCAGGCACAGGTGGCCGGACTGGGCATAGGCAATCGCTGCCGACATGGTTTCGCGGTCGCGGATCTCGCCGATCAGGATCACGTCGGGCGCCTGGCGCAGCG
>CAMLDT010000338.1 GCA_946479075.1 uncultured Polaromonas sp. | reverse complement strand
TACATCTCACGGTACATGGCCAGCGCCTCTTCGGCGCCCTGCCCGTCGGTGATGAAGTACGCAAACGCATAGGGCAGGCCGTAGTGGGCAGCCAGCTGCGCCCCATAGTTGGAGCTGCCCAGCATCCACAAGGCCGGCGCTGTCGGCCCGGAAGGCTCGGCCGTGACGCCGTGACCCGGGTGGCCTTCCGGCAAGCCGATGCCGCCCACCCAGGCCTGCAACTCGCGCACCTGCAGCGGGAAGTTGTCGGCCGCAGCGTGGGCCTGCGGGTTCAGCAGCCGGGCGGTGCGCCCGTCCGAGCCCGGCGCGCGGCCGACGCCCAGATCGATGCGGCCCGGCGCCAGCGCTTCCAGCACCCGGAACTGCTCGGCCACCTTGAGCGCTGAATAGTGCGGCAGCATCACGCCGGCGCTGCCGATGCGTATGCGCTGCGTCGTCGCGGCAATCGCGGCCATCAGCACCTCGGGCGCGCTGCCGACAATCGTCGGGTGGCTGTGATGCTCGCTGACCCAGAAGCGCTCATACCCCAGCGCTTCGCAGTGTTGGGCCAGGGCCAGGGTTTCACGGATGGAGGCATCGGCGCTGCGGCCGGTCACGGCCACCGATTGGTCAAGAACAGACAGTCGGATCATGCCACCGACTATAGCCAGAGTGCCTTGCGCCTGCTGGTCTGTTCCAATACAGACCTCAACCGACAACAGGCAGAACACCAGCATGGCACTCAAAGCCACCATCTACAAAGCCCAACTGGCCATCGCCGACATGGACCGCGGCATCTACGGCGACCACAACGTGACGATTGCACGGCATCCGTCCGAAGCCGACGAACGCATGATGATCCGGCTGCTGGCTTATGCGCTCAATGTGCCGGCCGACGACAAAAAGGGCCATCTCGAATTCGCCAAGGATTTGTGGGACGTCGATGAAGCCGCGCTCTGGCACAAGGACTACACCGACCAGATCCTGCACTGGATCGACGTCGGCCAGCCCGACGACAAACGCCTGATGCGCGCCGCAGGCCGGGCCGAACGGGTCAGCGTTTACAGCTTTGCCAGCAGCACACCGGTCTGGTGGAAAGGCATTGAAAACAAGCTCACGCGCGCCGCCAACCTGGTGGTCTGGCAGATTGATGCCGCGCAAAGCCAGGCGCTGGCGAAACTGGCCGAACGCAGCATGCAGTTGCAGGTGTCGGTGCAGGACGGCACGGTGTTCATGAGCACGACGACCGACTCGGTGGAGATCACACCGCGCCGGTTGACGGCCGGCGGCTAGGAACCCGTCTTATCGGCTTGTTGCTGGTAAGGCGGCAAACGCGCGCCGCAGTTAAAGCAGAAATTGGCTTGCGCGGCATGGCCCTCTGTGAGGCATTCGTGGCAGGTGCGCGTCGTCGGCAGCTGCGACAACAGGAAATTCCGTTGGGAGGCCATCTCGGCGGTGACGATGCCGGTCGGCACCGCGAGAATGCCCCAGCCCATCAGCATCATGAAGGACGAGATCAGCCGGCCCAAGTCGGTCCTGGGCGTGATGTCGCCAAAACCCACGGTGGTCACGGTGCTGATGGCCCAATAAACCGAGGTCGGGATGCTGGTAAAGCCGTTGGTCTGGCCCTCGACCACATACATCACGGTGCCCATGACCAGCACCACCATCAGCACCGCCGACAGAAACACCAGGATCTTGCGCCCGCTGGCCGCCAGCGCCCGCCCGAGGAACTGGTACTCGGCGACATAGGCCGCCAGTTTGAACACGCGAAAGACGCGCAGCAGGCGCAACACACGCACGTCGATCAGCGCATGCAATTCCGGGAAGAACAGCGCCAGGTAGGTGGGCAGCACGGCCAGCAGGTCGATGATGCCGAAGAAGCTGGTGGCGTATTGCAGAGGCCGGCGCACGCAGAGCAGACGCGCGATGTACTCCGCCGTGAACAACACGGTAAAAATCCACTCCATCGAGGCAAAAATACGCCCATGGCGCAGATGCACGGATTGCACGCTGTCGGCCATCACGATGGCAATGCTCAGCAGGATGACCGCGATCAGCGCCTGGTCAAACCAGCGTCCGGCCCGCGTATCGGCCTCGAAAATAATCGTGTACCAGCGCAGCCGCCAGCCGTCCAGCGGTTTGTCATTGGACGAGGGGAAAGTTCCGGGTTTGGGTGAAGTCATGCGCAAGCGTGGTGTCTTTTCATGCAGAACCTGAACCTTAACCGAGTTGCAGGGGATGGCAAGTCGGCAGGCAGGCTGCAAAAGTGTGGGTGCCGTCTAGCAGCCTAGCTGCTATTTATTTGATAGCTGGTAGCGCTTGCCGGATAAGGGCTGGAGGCCGATTTTATTCATAAATAGATCCAGGAATGGCGCAAATACCTTGCGGCATCACGCTGCGCCGCCGGTTCGCCGTGGACAGTAGTTGGAACTCCCCACTCCCAACCCCCCGCCCTTCCCTCGCCCCGCTGGGCGATGGATGGGAGCCTCATGTGGCCGCGTGCGCTGCGCTCGCGTGCAAACATGACCGTCTGTTGGGATTCCCGTGCATGAAGCGCTTCGCGCTTCATGCACTCCGGATTTTTTGTACCCGCATTGCTTATCCCCACCCGTCGGGCTGGGCCGAGGAGCGCAGCCGAAAACGGATCAGGGCGAGCGATTGT
>CAMLDT010000337.1 GCA_946479075.1 uncultured Polaromonas sp. | reverse complement strand
GACCATCACATGCGCCTGGTCCTGGCACACACCGGCGCCCGCCTCAAACGCCTGCAAGGCCGTGGTGGTCACTGTAGTGCTATTTTTTTGATAGCTGACCACGCCCGCCACACCCCGGCTCAGGGCCAAAAGCATGCCCAGGTCGGCGCGGCCGCCAGCGGGCGGCGCGACAAAGCCGCGGCCGAATTCCGCCAGCCGCTCGTGCGGCGCCGCCAGATGCGTGGCGCGCAGGAAAAACGCCGGATGCGGCATGGTGGCGGCATCGGTAAATTCGGCAATGCCGAAAGTCTCTACATCGCCGGCAGCGTTGACCAGGCTCCAGCGCACGTTGTCCACAACCTGGCCGACGAAGGTGTAGGAGTTGACCTGGTTGCCGAAGGCATCCGTCTGCTCGAACAGCTTTTCGGGCGCGCCCAGGCTCCAGAAGTTCACGGTCTGCGCCGGGCCGGATTGCGGCGTCAGCCACAGCGTCTGCAACGCATACCGCAGCGGTTCGGTGTAGCGGTAATCGGTAACGTGACGGACGTGAAGTTTCATTAACTGGTGGCCGGCACCAGGAAATCGCGGCTGATGTAGGCGCCGAGTTCGTTGACGCGGTCGAGGAACTGGGTCAGGTAGGCATGCAGACCAGTGGCGAGGATTTCGTCGATGCGGGCGTACTGCAGGTCGGCCGACAACTTGCCGGCGCGGCGCACGGTCTCGCAGGTGCTGTCGTCGGTCACCAGCTTGAGGTTGCCCACCACCTCCTGCAGGCAGGCTGCGAGCGAACGCGGCATGTCGGTGCGCAGGATCAGCAGTTCGGCCACGCGCTCGGGCTTGATCACGTTGCGGTAGACGCGGCGGTAAATCTCGAAGGCGCTGACGCTGCGCAGGATGGCGCTCCAGTGGTAGAAGTCATACTCCTGGTCCTTCTCGCTCGCGGCGCCGTAGAAGTCGCTCTGCACCGCGTGGAACTTCACATCGACCAGCCGCGCCGTGTTGTCGGCGCGTTCGAGGAAGGTGCCCATGCGCATGAAGTGCAGCGCCTCGTCCTGCAGCATGGTGCCCACCGTCACGCCGCGCGACAAATGCGAGCGGAACTTGACCCATTCAAAAAACTGGCCGGGGTCGCGCTCGAATTCGCCGTTGCGCAGCATGCGGAAGATTTCCAGATAGGTCTGGTTCTGCGTTTCCCAGACTTCGGTGGTCAGCGTGCCGCGCACGGCACGCGCATTTTCCCGCGCGTTTTTCAGGCAGGAAATGATGCTGGACGAATTTTTCTCGTCACGCACCATGAAGTCCATCACGTCGCGAGCGCTGATCGCGCCGTATTTGCCCTCGTAGGCCGACGACAGCTCACTGATGCTCAGCAGGCCCTGCCAGCCCACCTGGGCCACGGCCGTGGATTGTGGCAACAGCGAGGTCTGGTAGTTGACGTCCAGCATGCGCGCGGTGTTTTCGGCACGCTCTGTGTAGCGGGACATCCAGAAAAGATGATCGGCGGTTCTAGATAACATTTTTTCTCCCTGGCCTCAAACACCGAAAGCGCTGGCGCGCTTTGCGCATTTTGGTGATGACATCACAAGCGCTGCGCGCAATTGATGAGTCATCCCCGCGAATGCCTTCGGCATGTCGCCGGCGCGCTCTGTGTAGCGGGACATCCAGAAAAGGTGATCAGCAGTTCTTGAAAGCATGATGAGTCCCTTCCTTTTTTAGTTCGAGTTCAAGGACTGCGACTGGCTTTGCGACTGCCCGATGGCGTAGTTGTCGTCTTCCAGCACCCAGGTGTCCTTGGTGCCGCCGCCCTGCGAGGAATTGACTACCAGCGAGCCGTCCTTGAGCGCCACGCGGGTCAGGCCGCCCGGCACCATCTGCACGGTCTTGCCGCTGAGTACAAACGGCCGCAGGTCGATGTGGCGCGGCGCGATGCCGCTTTCCACATAGGTCGGGCAGGTGGACAGGCTCAGCGTCGGCTGCGCGATGTAGCCGGCCGGGTTGGCGATCACCGCCTTGCGGAAGTCCTCGATCTCGGCCTGGGTCGATGCCGGGCCCACCAGCATGCCGTAGCCGCCTGCGCCGTGCACCTCCTTGACCACCAGGTCTTTCATGTTGGCCAGGGTGTATTTCAGGTCGTCCGGGTTGCGGCACATATAGGTCGGCACGTTGTTCAGGATCGGTTTCTCGCCGAGGTAGAACTCGATCATCTTGGGCACATAGGGATAAATCGACTTGTCGTCGGCAACGCCGGTGCCGATGGCGTTGCACAGCGCCACGTTGCCGCTGCGGTAGACATTGAGCAGGCCGGCGCAGCCGAGGGTGGAGGTCGGGCGGAAGGCCAGCGGGTCGAGGAAGTCGTCATCGACGCGGCGGTAGATCACATCGACGCGTTTCGGGCCGCGCGTGGTGCGCATGTACACAAAGTTGTCCTTGACGAACAAATCCTGGCCCTCGACCAGTTCCACACCCATCTGCTGCGCCAGGAAGGCGTGTTCGAAATAGGCCGAGTTGTACATGCCGGGGGTCAGCACCACCACCGTCGGCTCGGCGCGGTGTGCCGGCGAGTTGTCGCGCAGGGTTTCCAGCAGCAGGTCGGGGTAATGCGCGACGGGTGCGACGCGGTTCTCGCTGAACAGGTCGGGAAACAGCCGCATCATCATCTTGCGGTCTTCCAGCATGTAGCTCACGCCGCTGGGCA
>CAMLDT010000336.1 GCA_946479075.1 uncultured Polaromonas sp. | reverse complement strand
ATGGCCTTTCCGATGTTCGCCACCGTCGCCTGGCTGGTCTGGGTGCTGGGCCAGCAAAGCGGCATCGACGGTGCCGGCGCGCTGCTGGCGCTGCTGGTGCTGATGGCGCTGGTAGTGTGGTCGCTGACCTTGCGCGGCCGCGCACGCTTTGTGCTTGCTACGCTTTCCATAGCGCTTGCTGCAGGTGGGCTGTGGGCTGTGGGCCAAAATGTCATCAAACCTTTGGACACCCCCGCCATTGCGGGCGCAGCCTCCGGGCGCTGGCAGGCGTGGGAGCCAGGCCGGGTCGAGCAGCTCACGGCCCAGGGGCAGGCGGTGTTTGTGGATTTCACCGCGGCCTGGTGCGTGACCTGCCAGTACAACAAGAAAACCACGCTGGCCCACAGCGCAGTGCTGGCCGACATGGACGCCAAAAAAGTTTCCCTGTTGCGCGCCGACTGGACGCGGCGCGATCCGGCGGTCACGGCGGCGCTGGCGCAACTGGGCCGCAATGGCGTGCCGGTCTATGTGATCTACAAGCCCGGCAGCGCGCCCGTGGTGCTGTCGGAGATTCTGTCGGTGGATGATGTCCGGGCCGAGCTGGCCAAATTGTGATTGCGCTTTTTCAGGGAGTTCATGGCATGTCGAATCCGTCTGTTCAACCCGCGTTGGGTCGCCGCGCTTTTTCGGCGTCCCTGTTTGCCGCTCCGTGGGCACTGTCGTTCACCGATCACGCCCGTGCTGCGACCACCGCCGCTGTGGGCCAGGCAGCGCCGGATTTTTCAGCCACCGACACCACCGGCAAAACCCGCAAGCTCAGCGACTACAAGGGCAAGCTGGTGGTGCTGGAATGGACCAACCCGGGCTGCCCCTTTGTGCAAAAGCACTACAGCGGCAACATGCAGGCGCTGCAAAAGGAGTTCCGTGCCAGGGGCGTGGTCTGGCTGGCGATCAACTCGACCGAAACCGGCAGCAGCGACTACCAGGCACCGGCCCAGCTTGCCGGCTGGCTGAGCGCAAAGCAGGCGTCGCCCACCGCCACACTGATGGACGCGTCCGGCCAGATCGGCCAGCGCTACGGCGCCAAAACCACGCCGCACATGTACATCGTGAGCCGGGAGGGGCAATTGATTTACGCCGGCGGCATCGACAGCATTGCCTCGGCGCGGGTGGACGACATCCAGACCGCCACCAACTACGTGCGCCAGGGCCTGAATGAAGCGCTGGGCGGCAAGCCGCTGAGCGTGGCGTCGAGCCGGGCTTACGGCTGTTCCATCAAATACAAGGCCTGATCGCCATGAGCACACCGACCCTGGCAGAACGCATGCCGCATATCCTCAACCATTGCCGCACCATCGCGGTGGTCGGCCTGTCGGACCAGCCGCACCGCGCCAGCTTTGATGTGGCGCGTTACATGCAGGCCCAGGGTTACCGCATCATTCCCGTCAACCCGAACCTGTCCGAAGTCCTCGGCGAAAAAGCCTATCCCTCCCTGACCGAAGCGGCGCGGCACGAGAAGATCGAGCTGGTGAACTGCTTTCGCAACAGCCCCGACATCCCACCGGTGATGGACGAGGCCATTGCCATCGGCGCCAAGGCCGTGTGGATGCAGCTGGGCATCTCCAACCCCGCCGCAGCCAGCAAGGCGGAAGCTGCGGGCCTGCTGGTGGTGCAGGACCACTGCATCAAGATCGACCACCGCGTGCTGATGTCGCGTGGCCTGCTGAACAGGCCCTGAGACCCTCGGCCGCCGGGGCGCTTGCACGGGCAGGCTTCTTCGGGATAATTGCCGCATGCCCCTGCCGCGCCGGTTTTTTTTCATGTTGCCTGTGGGCCTCCTGGCGCTGGGCGCATGTTCGACACAAGGCCCGGCAGCCGTCCACCGCGGCGAGACCCAGGTGGCGCCGCTGACTTCCAGCGAACTCGGGCAGTCCGACGTTAACCGCATCGCCACCCTGGGCATGCGCGACAACCTGGACAGCTTGTACCGCCTGCTCGACAAGCTCTACCGCCGCAACCCGGCCGAATGGCGCAAGGCCCACCCCAGCCGCGAGGCCGCCTTGCAGCGCGTGCGCAACGCCGTGGAAAGCCGCAGCGCCTGGCCCGAGCTGCAGGGCAAACGCGATATTGCAGCCCTGTCGCTGGCGCTCAGCCCGGAGTTTCGCGGTGACCGGGTGGCAGCCTTTGTTTACGCCAGCGCCGACATGCTGATCACCGCGCACGATGGCAAAACGGTTTTCTACCTGGTCGATGGGCTGGATGCGCAGCACATCTACAACGCCGCCCGCAACATCGAGTCGGCGGTCTGGCTGCTGGCGACGCGGCGCAACGCCACCGGCCAGCCTCTGCTGCTGGCGGACGAAATGTCCGAGCGCGAACGCAACCTGAGCTTCGAGCGCGAATTCGGCAAGATCGTCGGCCGCCTCGACCTGCTGTCTGAAGTGCTGACCGAAAAGTACCGGCGCGCCGTCATCACCTACGTTCAGAACCTGGCGGGCGCTTCTTTTCTGCAATTCCTGCCGGTCAGATAAAACCCAAACGTCGCCCATTGCAGAGCCGTTCGTCCTGAGCTTGTCGAAGGATGCCCCGCGCGGTGGAAAGCTTCGCGGCTCTGAGAGAATGGGGAGATGTTTGCTCCCCTCCAAAACGACAACTTCCTGCGCGCCTGCCTGCGCCAGGCCACCGACTACACCCCCGTCTGGCTGATGCGCCAGGCCGGGCGTTA
>CAMLDT010000335.1 GCA_946479075.1 uncultured Polaromonas sp. | reverse complement strand
ACAGACTGCCCAGCCGCCGGCCACGGTCGGTGCCGCGCCGGTCAAGCAGCAGGTGATCCACTTCATCAACAAGAAGATGCCGGGCGGCCTGCCTAAAAAAACTGCGCGCGCCTTGCTCGACATCGAGGACAAGGATTACGTTCCCATCATCCGCAACCCCGCTGCCACCACTTCCGAAACCGAGGCGGTGTTTTATTTCCCCGGCTGCGGCTCGGAGCGCCTGTTTTCTCAGGTCGGTCTGGCGACGCAGGCCATGCTCTGGCACGCCGGCGTGCAGACCGTGCTGCCACCGGGCTACCTGTGCTGTGGCTATCCGCAAAAAGGCAGCGGCCAGTTCGACAAGGCCGAAAAAATCATCACCGACAACCGCGTGTTGTTCCACCGCGTGGCCAACACGCTGAACTACCTCGACATCAAGACGGTGGTGGTGAGCTGCGGCACCTGCTACGACCAGTTGCAGGGCTACGAGTTCGAGAAAATTTTCCCCGGCTGCCGCATCATCGACATCCACGAATACCTGCTGGAAAAAGGCATCACCTTGCGCACCGACCAGCCCGGCGCCGGTTATCTGTACCACGACCCCTGCCACACGCCCATGAAGCTGCAGGAGCCGATGAAAACCGTCAAGGCGCTGCTGGGCGACCAGGTGCTCAAGTCGGACCGCTGCTGTGGCGAGTCCGGCACGCTGGGCGTGACGCGGCCCGACATCTCCACGCAGATCCGCTTTCGCAAGGAAGAGGAGCTGCGCAAGGACGAAGCAACCTTGCGTGCCAGCGGCGCCATTGCGGAAACCGGCAACGTCAAGATCCTGACCAGTTGCCCGAGCTGTTTGCAGGGCCTCTCCCGCTACGGCAACGACCTGAACAACGGGCTGCTGGAGGCCGACTACATCGTGGTCGAAATGGCCAACCAGATTCTCGGCAAGGAATGGCTGCCGTCGTATGTTACGGCGGCCAACAATGGCGGCATTGAAAGGGTGTTGGTATGACCCCCTGCGCCGCTTCGCGTCTTCCCCCTTGGAAGGGGGACCCCACCAGAGGCCCGGCAAAGCCGGTTCCTCGGTGTGCTGGATGTGATCTCCTCTTTTTTTGCGGATTTGGGAAATTGAAATGGCGGGATTGAACAAGACCACCCCAACCCCGACCGACATCACCGTGCACGGTCAGTCGCGCACGCTCGAAGTCGCTTTTTCCGACGGCGCGGCTTTCAAAATTCCGTTCGAGCTGATGCGTGTGTATTCCCCGTCGGCCGAAGTCCAGGGCCACGGCCCGGGCCAGGAAGTGCTGCAAACCGGCAAGCGCGAGGTCACGCTGGTCGAACTGGAGCCCGTCGGCAACTACGCGGTCAAACCGGTGTTCTCCGACGGGCACGACAGCGGCATCTTTTCCTGGGACTACCTGTATCTGCTCGGCGCGGAACAGGACCGTTTGTGGGCCGAGTACACGCAGCGCCTGGAAGCAGCTGGCGTGCAGCGCGACGCGCCCATGCCCAGCGCAGGCGGCCACGCGTGCGGCAGCCACTGACGCTGGCTGCACCGCGCTTTTTTTACTATCAATTTCATAGCTGCCCACGTCCGCGGGACAAGGGCTGGTGTTGTTTTTCGACATAAATGCCGGGCAATGCCCCGCGCGGTGGCAGGGTTGTCCCGTGAATTGCCGGCTTTCACCCCTAGCATTGACGCATGAGCAGTACCCATTTCGGATTTCAATCCGTTGACGAGAAAGACAAAGCCGGCCGCGTGCGCAGTGTGTTCGATTCCGTCGCGCCCAAGTACGACGTGATGAACGACCTGATGTCGATGGGCCTGCACCGGGCGTGGAAGGCCTACACCACCCTGGTGGCCGATGTGAAGGAGGGCCAGAGCGTGCTGGACATCGCCGGCGGTACCGGCGATCTGGCGCTGGCCTTTGCCCCCAAAGTGGGCAGCACGGGCTGCGTGGTGCACACCGACATCAACGAAGCCATGCTGCGCGAAGGCCGCAACCGCCTGCTGGATGCCGGCAAGGTGCTGCCGACCACGGTGTGCGACGCCGAGAAGCTGCCGTTTGCCGATGCCAGCTTTGACCTGGTGAGCGTGGCCTTTGGCCTGCGCAACATGACCCACAAGGATCTGGCACTGGCCGAGATGAACCGGGTGCTCAAACCCGGCGGCAAGCTGCTGGTGCTGGAATTTTCAAAAATCGCCAAACCGCTGGAGAAGGTCTACGACTGGTATTCCTTCAACGTGCTGCCGAAACTGGGCAAGCTGGTGGCCAACGACGATTCGAGTTACCGCTACCTGGCCGAGTCCATCCGCATGCATCCGGGCCAGGAAGAACTAAAAGCCCTGATGCACAAAGGTGGTTTTGGTCATGTGGACTATCACAACCTCACGGGCGGGGTGGTGGCATTGCATGTTGGAATCAAGTGCTGAAACTGCTGAAACAATTCATAGAGGAGACGTGATGAAATTCTGGTCCGCAATTTTCTCGGCCGTTCTGGCTGTGACCATGCTGCTGGCGTATGCGCCTGCGGCCGAAGCCAAACGCATGGGTGGCGGCGGCTCGTTTGGGCGCCAGTCGTCCAACGTGACGCAGCGTCAGGCCGCGCCGCCAGCGGCACCGGCCAACAACGGCGCGGCCGCCGCACAGGCGCCCAAGCGTCCCTGGGGCGCCATGCTGGGTGGCCTGGCCGCCGGCCTCGGCCTGGCCTGGCTGGCTTCCTCCCTGG
>CAMLDT010000334.1 GCA_946479075.1 uncultured Polaromonas sp. | reverse complement strand
TACAACGCCTGGCGCCTGGCCTTCAAGGCGCCGATGCCGCCCTACGCCAGTGCCGAAGGCTGGGTCATGGGCTACTGGTGGGCACGTTTGCCGCCGAAAGAAGGGCGCTAGTGTCCTGTCCTGCAAATAAGGTGATGAAATGAAATTGTCCATTCGGCTGTCAGGCAAGGCGCGAGGAGGCGACATAGCCGCAGCTATGGCAACGACGAACAACGCCGCATGGCGGCCTAATGGGCGATTTCATATCGCCTTTGTTTGTGGGACAGGACACTAATGTTCGCCTACATCCTCAAACGCCTGTTGCTGATGATCCCGACCCTGCTGGGCGTGTTGCTGATCACCTTTGCCGTGATCCAGTTTGTGCCCGGCGGTCCGGTCGAGCAGTACATGGCCGAGGCCAAGGGATTTGGCGGCGTCGAATCCGGCGGCTCCAGCTACCGCGGCAACCAGGGGGTGGACCCGAAACGGGTGGAGCAGATCAAGGCCCTGTACGGATTTGACAAGCCGGCGCATGAGCGCCTGCTGCAGATGCTGGGGCAGTTTGCGCGGTTTGACCTCGGCAAAAGTTTTTTCCAGAACAAGGACGTCTGGAGCCTGATCGTGGAGAAGCTCCCGGTGTCCATCAGCCTGGGCCTGTGGACTTTTTTCATCAGTTACGGCGTGGCCGTGCCGCTGGGCGTGGCCAAGGCGGTGCGCGCGGGTTCGCGTTTTGACCTGGTCACCACCTTGCTGATCCTGGTCGGTTATGCGATTCCCGGCTTTGTGCTGGGCGTCGCCTTGCTGGTGATTTTTGGCGGACAACTGCAGTGGTTCCCCTTGCGCGGCCTGACCTCGCCGAACTGGGATGAATTGAGCTGGGCCGGCAAGGTGGTGGATTACCTCTGGCATATCGCGCTGCCGGTCACGGCCATGGTGTTTGGCAGTTTTGCGGTGACGGCCATGCTGACCAAAAATGCCTTTCTTGAGGAAATCCGGAAGCAATATGTGCTGACTGCGCGGGCCAAAGGGCTGGACGAGAGGAAGGTGATGTGGAAACACGTGTTCCGCAATGCGCTGATCCCCATCATCACGGGTTTCCCTGGCGCCTTCATCGGCGCGTTTTTCACCGGTTCGCTGTTGATCGAGACCCTGTTCTCGCTCGACGGGCTGGGCCTGCTCAGTTACGAAAGCGTGATCCGGCGTGACTACCCGGTGGTGCTGGGCACGCTCTACCTGTTCACGCTGATTGGGCTGCTGACAAAATTGCTGAGCGACCTTTGTTATGTCTGGGTGGACCCGCGTGTCAAATTTGATTGAACCCGTTTCCGTTCGGGCTGAGCCTGTCGAAGCCGCTGTGAGCCCTTCGACAGGCTCAGGGCGAACGGTATCACTGAGCCCGTCACGGCGCGCCTGGCGGCGCTTTCGGCGCAACCCGCTGGGTTTCTGGAGCCTGGTTCTTTTTTCGCTGATGGTGGTGCTCAGCCTGTTGGCCGAGGTCTTGTCCAATGACCGGCCCCTGATCGTGCGCCATGAGGGCACGACCTATTTTCCCGTCGTCAAGGACTATTCCGAACAGACTTTTGGCGGCGATTTCCCGACGCCGGCCGATTACCTCGATCCCTTCATCCGCGAACGCATCACCAGCGGCGGCAACTGGGCGATCTACGCGCCCAACCCTTACGGGCCCAAAACGCTGAACTACTTCGCCAAATCGCCGAGCCCGGCTGCGCCCACTCGCGACAACTGGCTGGGCACCGACGACCGCGGCCGCGACCTGCTGGCGCAGCTGCTTTATGGTTTTCGCGTCAGTGTGCTGTTTGGCCTGGCGCTGACGGTCACCGGCACGGTGCTGGGCATCCTGGCGGGCGCGGTGCAGGGCTTTTTTGCCGGCAAAACCGACCTGGCTTTCCAGCGTTTCATCGAGATCTGGAGCGCCATGCCTGAGCTGTATCTGCTCATCATCTTCAGCGCGATCTTCACGCCCAGCGTGGCCTTGCTGCTGATTTTGCTGAGCCTGTTCGGCTGGATGGGCCTGTCCGACTATGTGCGCGCCGAATTTCTGCGCAACCGCCAGATGGACTACGTGCGCGCCGCGCGCGCGCTGGGCGTGGGCAACCTGCAGATCATGTGGCGCCACATCCTGCCCAACAGCATGACGCCGGTGGTGACCTTTCTGCCGTTTCGCATGAGCGCGGCCATTCTGGCGCTGACCTCGCTGGACTTTCTCGGGCTGGGGGTGCCGCCGGGCACGCCTTCCCTGGGCGAGCTGCTCAGCCAAGGCAAGGCCAACATCGACGCCTGGTGGATTTCCCTGTCCACCTTTGGCGTGCTGGTGATGACCCTGCTGCTGCTGACTTTCATGGGCGATGCCTTGCGTGATGCGCTGGACCCGCGCAAGGCGGACAAATAATGGCCCCCCCGCTCCGGACCGAGGTGTCTCCACTGCTGGCCGTCAAGGACTTGCGCATCTCTTTTGCCGGCAAAGAAGTTGTCCACGGCGTCAATTTCAGCATTGCACCGGGCGAGAAGCTGGCGCTGGTGGGCGAATCCGGCTCCGGCAAAACCGTGACGGCGCTCAGCCTGCTGCGCCTGGTACAAAACGCCGACATCACCGGTTCTGCAAGCCTTTTTGGCCCCCAGCCCCCGTCCACAGGGCGTAACTTGCTATCAATTCCAGAGCGAGAGCTTCGCGGCATCCGTGGCGAGGAAGTCGCCATGATCTTCCAGGAACCGATGACGGCGC
>CAMLDT010000333.1 GCA_946479075.1 uncultured Polaromonas sp. | reverse complement strand
GTGCTGGTGGACGACCTGATCACCAAGGGCGTGACCGAGCCGTACCGCATGTTCACCAGCCGGGCCGAGTTCCGGCTGATGCTGCGGGAGGACAACGCCGACATGCGCCTGACCGAAAAGGGCAGGGAGTTGGGACTGGTCGATGACGCGCGGTGGGACAGTTTCAACCGCAAGCGCGACGCTGTTTCACGTGAAACAGAACGCCTGCGGTCCATCTGGGTCAATCCGCGCACCCTGCCGGCGGCGGAAGCCGAGCGCGTGCTGGGCAAGGCCATTGAGCACGAATACAACCTGCTGGATTTGCTGCGCCGACCCGATGTGGACTATGCCGCGCTGATGTCGCTGGAGGGCGGCAAGTATGTGAATGCTGACCTTGCGCCCGTGGATGCGGCGGGTGTTCCACGTGAAACCTCTGCCGCCGCCGACCTGGCACGCAGCGTGATCGAGCAGATCGAGATCGCCGTCAAATATGCCGGCTACATCGACCTGCAGAAAACCGAGGTGGAGCGCGCCTCGCACTACGAGAACCTCAAGCTGCCGGCCGACCTCGACTATCTGCAGGTGTCGGCCCTGAGTTTTGAGGCGCGCCAGAAGCTGGCCAAACACCGGCCCGAGACGCTGGGTCTCGCTTCGCGGATTTCCGGCATCACCCCGGCGACCGTCTCGCTGCTGTTGGTGCACCTGAAAAAGAACCTCTGGAAAAACACGGTTCCGCTCAAGGCCACCGAGCAGGCCGACGCCTGATGCGGCCCCGCGAACCTGAACTGCGCGCCGGCCTGGCTGCGCTGCAACTGGATTTGGGCGACGCCCAGGTTGGCCAGTTGCTGGACTACCTGGACCTGATCGCCAAGTGGACGCAGGTCTATAACCTGACGGCGGTGCGCGACCCGGCGGAGATGCTGACGCATCATCTGCTCGACAGCCTGGCGGTGATAACACCCTTGCGTCGCCATCTCGCCCAGGCGGGTCTGGCCCAGGCCCGCCTGCTGGACGTCGGGTCCGGCGCCGGACTGCCCGGTGTGGTGATCGCCATTTGTTGCCCCGAGGTGGCGGTGAGCTGTGTGGACACCGTGGCCAAAAAAGCCGCCTTTATCAGGCAGGCGGCGCTGGCCCTCAAACTCCCCAACCTGACTGGTGTGCATGCCCGGGTGGAAACCATCCGCCAGCCCTTCGATGTGATCTGTTCGCGGGCCTTTGCCTCGCTGCACGACTTCACACAGTGGTCGGCCGGCGCGCTGGCGCCGGGCGGCGTCTGGCTGGCCATGAAGGGCAAACACCCCGCCGACGAAATCACTGCCTTGCCGGTATCGGCCGACGTGTTTCACGTGGAACCCCTGCAGGTGCCCGGGCTGGACGCCGAGCGCTGCATCGTCTGGATGCGTCAAAAAACGACGGCCTGAAAAACGGAGTTGTGAGCGCTCAACGCGTTTTTACGCAGAGCCGCCCCAAGGAAAAAATGCGCTCCCACCGGGGGCAGCGCCTTACGTGCAGCGAAAAGCGTGGGGGCACACATTCTTGCTGACGTAAACTCACGGCCTCACTTCGGGGGGTTTTTATGCTGGGTTCGTTCGCCGGCGTCGCTGACTACGGCGCATTTGTCATCGCCATTCTTGTTTTTCTGCTGATTCCCGGACCCGGCAATCTGGCGCTGATCACCTCCACCAGCAAGGGCGGCATCCCCGGCGGACTGGGCGCGACCTTCGGCGTGATCGCCGGCGACCAGGTGCTGCTCTGGGCGGCCGTGGCTGGCGTGTCGGCCGTGATGGCGGCCTACCCGACGGCTTTTCATGTGGTCCAGTGGGCTGGCGCTGCCTACCTGGCCTGGCTGGGTCTCAAGATGCTGATGGCCAAACCGGGCGATGCGCCCATCCTGGAGATCAAGCCGCACCACTACTTTCGCCAGACCTTGCTGATCACCTTGCTCAACCCCAAGGCGATTGTGTTTTACATGGCCTTTTTCCCGCTGTTTGTGGACCCGGCGCGGCACCAGGGCATGACCACCTTTGCGGTGATGGCCGCAACCATCGCTGGCCTGACTTTTTTGTATGGCCTGAGTTCGGTGCTGATCACCCATTTCCTGGCCGAGCGCATTCGCTCCAGCCCCAGAATCACCAGCTTCCTGAACAAGGCGGCGGGTGTTTTCCTGATTGGTTTCGGGCTGAAGCTGGCTGTGTCGAAATAATCCTGACTGAAAAATAGAAGAACAAAAATGGCGAAGATTTTTTGTGTGGCCAATCAAAAGGGCGGGGTCGGCAAGACCACGACGACGGTGAACCTGGCCGCCGGCCTGGCCAGGGTCGGCCAGCGGGTGTTGATGATTGACCTGGACCCGCAGGGCAATGCCACCATGGGTTCGGGCGTGGACAAACGCAAGCTGGAACTGACGGTGTATGACGTATTGCTCGAATCCGCCTCGATCACCGAAGCGCGTGTGCACAGCGAGAAATGCGGTTACGACGTGCTGGGTGCCAACCGTGAGCTGGCCGGCGCCGAGGTCGAGCTGGTCGAGGTTGAGCGCCGCGAAAAGCGCCTGAAGCTGGCGCTGGCCGCCGTGGCTGGCGACTACGACTTTGTGCTGATCGACTGCCCGCCGTCGCTGTCCATGCTGACGCTCAACGGCCTGTGCTGCGCGCACGGCGTGATCGTGCCCATGCAATGCGAGTACTTTGCGCTCGAAGGCCTGACCGATCTGGTCAACACCATCAAGCAGGTGCACGCCAACCTCAACAAG
>CAMLDT010000332.1 GCA_946479075.1 uncultured Polaromonas sp. | reverse complement strand
GGGGGGCAGCGACCCGCGCAGCGGCGGAGCGTGGGGGCTACACTTAATCATGGGAAAGCTTCTCGATTCCTTCTGGCGCGCGGTGGCCTATTGCCTGCACCCCCGCGTGATTGCGCTGTCGGTGCTGCCGCTGGTCATCATGGTGGTGCTGTCGCTGGGGCTGGGCTATTTCTTCTGGGACGATGCGCTGGTGGCGGTGCGGGCCAGCCTTGAAAGCTGGGAGCTGCTGGGCACCATGGCGCGCTGGCTCGAAGGCCTGGGCCTGGGCAATCTGCGCGTGGTGCTGGCGCCCACCATCCTGCTGTTCCTGAGCATCCCGGTGATCGTCATCGTGGCGCTGCTGTTTGTGGCCATTCTGATGACGCCGGCCATGGTGGGGCTGGTGGCCGAGCGGCGGTTTCCGCTGCTGCAGCGCAAGCAGGGCGGCTCGCTGGTCGCCAGCCTGTTCTGGTCGCTGGGCTCCACCCTGCTGGCCGTCCTTGCACTGGTCATTTCGATCCCGCTGTGGCTGGTTCCGCCGTTGATTCTGATTCTGCCGCCGCTGATCTGGGGCTGGCTGACCTACCGCGTGATGTCTTACGACGCGCTGGTCGATCACGCCAGCGTGGAAGAGCGCCGCGAAATTTTCCGGCGCCATCGCACCAGCCTGCTGGGCATCGGCGTGCTCAGCGGCTATCTGGGCGCTGCGCCCAGCCTGCTGTGGGCCTCGGGCGCGATGTTCATCGCCATGGCGCCCCTGCTGGTGCCCGTGGCGATCTGGCTTTACACCCTGGTGTTTGCCTTTTCCTCGCTCTGGTTCGCCCATTACTGCCTGGCGGCGCTGGATCAGCTTCGCAAGCAAAACAATGCCTTGGCCCCCGTCCCGCTTGCGTCACCAGCTATTGAATTGATAGCGAGCGATGCGCAGTCGCCCGCGCCCGGGGCCGGGGCCGAGACGGATACGCCTGGGCCAGCAGCGGGCACGCCCGGCCCCCAACCCTGATCTTCCCTAGTCTGCATACTTTCACCATGAGCACCTCTTTCGGCCTCGTCATCGTCGGTGACGAAATCCTCTCGGGCAAACGATCCGACAAACACCTCCCCAAAGTCATCGAACTGCTGGCCGCGCGCGGGCTGCAGCTCGCCTACGCCGACTATGTGGGCGACGACCCGGCGCGCATCACCGCCGTGCTGGCGCGTGCCTTTGCCGCTGCGCGGGAATCGGGGGACGTGGTGTTTTCCTGCGGCGGCATCGGTGCCACACCCGACGATCACACCCGGCAGTGCGCTGCCGCGGCGCTCGGTGTGGATCTGGCCCTGCACCCTGACGCCGAGCGCCTGATCCGCGAACGCATGCAGGACACGGCGAAAGAGCAGGGCGTCCCTTACGAGCCGGATCGCCATGACAACATCCACCGCCTGAACATGGGCATGTTCCCGGTGGGCGCGGAGATCATTGCCAATCCGTACAACAAGATCCCCGGCTTCAGCGTCCGGCAGGGGGCCGGCGCCGTCCACTTCGTTCCGGGTTTTCCGGTCATGGCCTGGCCCATGATCGAGTCGGTGCTGGACAAGGATTACGCCGGCCTGCACCAAAAATCAGCTTACGTCGAAAAATCCGTGATTGTGATGGGGTCCATGGAAGCGACCCTCACGCCCCTGATGCTGGCCATCGAGGCGGCTCATGCGGTCAAGGTGTTCAGCCTGCCCAGCGTGGATCACCCCGACTACGGACGCCATATCGAGCTGGGCGTCAAGGGCACGCCGGAAGCGGTCAACGCCGCGTTTCCAGCCTTGCTGGCGGGCCTGCATGGCTTTAATGCCAAATTGGGCCCCGAGTTGGTGCGTTGAAAAATTGCACCAAAAAAGTGCAATCAAGAGAGCACCAATCAGGTGCATTGAAAATCTGGCACTTTTTCGGGCCGCGGCGGGTTGTAGCGGGAGTTCGGGCCCAAGTTGACGGCACAATCGCAGGCTTGGCAGAAAAAAAGCGCCATCCGGTGTGGCACAAAACGTGCATCCACCCCCGCTGAAAGTATTTTTAACCACCATCCAGCAACAGGAGATTCTGATGGCAAAGACCGTCGCAGACGTCATGAAAATGGTCAAGGAAAACGAAGTCAAGTTTGTTGACTTCCGTTTCACCGACACCCGGGGCAAAGAGCAGCACGTGACCGTGCCGGTTTCCCACTTTGACGAAGACAAATTCACTTCGGGCCACGCCTTCGACGGCTCTTCGGTGGCCGGCTGGAAGGGCATTGAAGCTTCCGACATGCAACTGATGCCTGACCCGAAAACGGCCAACATCGACCCCTTCTTCGAAGAAACCACGCTGTTCATGAGTTGCGACGTGCTGGAGCCCGCCGACGGCAAGGCCTACGACCGCGACCCGCGCTCCATCGCGCAGCGCGCCGAAGCCTACCTCAAGGCGTCCGGCTTGGGCGACACCGCCTATTTCGGTCCCGAGCCAGAATTTTTCATCTTCGACGATGTGCGCTGGAACACCGACATGTCGGGCACCTTCTTCAAGATCGAAGAGTACGAAGCCCCCTGGAATTCGGGCAAGAAGCTCGAAGGCGGCAACCGCGGCCACCGTCCGACCGTCAAGGGCGGTTATTTCCCCGTGCCTCCGGTTGACAGCACGCAGGACATGCGCGCCGAGATGTCCCTGATCCTCGAATCGCTGGGCATTCCCGTCGAAGTGTTCCACCACGAAGTGGCCGGCGCCGGCCAGAACGAAATCGGCACCAAGTTCAGCACGCTGGT
>CAMLDT010000331.1 GCA_946479075.1 uncultured Polaromonas sp. | reverse complement strand
GAGATCACAGGAAGTGACTGGAGTTCAGACGTGTGCTCTTCCGATCTCGCGCAACAAGGCCTTTTCCAGCACAAACCGGATGGACTGGTCATCGTCAACAATCCAGATCGGTTTCATTTTTTTCTATCCCTTTGGTACGGCGACCGGTTTATCCATCAATGAGGACGGCTTCAAGGCAGCGGTATCAGCATCTTGAAATCCGTGCGGCCGGGGACGCTTTCGCACTCGATCAAGCCGTGGTGTTGCTGAACAAAGGTTTGCGCCAACGTCAGCCCCAGCCCGGAACCGCCCTCCCGCCCCGAGATCAGGGGATAGAAAATTCGGTCCTTGATGGAGTCCGGAACACCCGGTCCATTGTCGATAACATGCAATTCCAGTGCCAAGCGATAACGCTGCTTACCGAAAGTAACCTGTCGTGCAATCCGGCTCCTGAAACTGATCTGCGCATCACCGGCTGCCATGCGTTCGGCCAGGGCTTGCGCGGCGTTGTGCGCGATGTTCAGCACTGCCTGGATCAGCTGCTCGCGGTCACCGCGGAAGTCAGGAATCGAGATGTCGTAGTCGCGCAGTACGCGCAAGCCCCTGGGGAACTCGGCGAGGATCAGCGAACGCACGCGCTCACAGACTTCGTGGATGTTCACGTCGCCCACCAGGTGGGGACGGCGGTGCGGCGCCAGCAGGCGGTCCACCAAAGTCTGCAGCCGGTCGGCCTCGTGGATGATGACCTGGGTGTATTCGGTCAGCTCCTTGGACTCGATCTCCATCTGCAGCAATTGCGCTGCGCCGCGGATACCGCCCAACGGGTTCTTGATCTCGTGGGCGAGGTTGCGGATCAGTTCCTTGTTGGCCTGCGCCTGATCAATCAGCCGCTCTTCGCGGTCCTGCTTGGCCTGCTGCTCCAGCGGCAACAACTCGACAATCGCTTCACCTGGCGTGTCGGTCTGCGCCACCACCACGTGAACCGGCATCGGTTCGCGGTTCAGGGGTTTCAGCCAGGCGTCGTAACGCAAGGCCGCAAACTCGTTGCTGCCGGCACCTTCCAGCGCGTTGTGCAAAATCGCCGGCTCGGTGAAGCAGTCCGGCAGGTGCGAGCCTTCGATGGTCCGGCGCGAAGTGCCCAGCGCATCTTCAAGCGCGGCGTTGGCAAACACCACGACGCCGCTGGTGCGCACCACGGCCACCAGCGTGGCCAGCAGGTCAAAGGACTGGAAGCGCGGAAATGCGGCCGGAATGGCGGAGGGGGAAAGATCAGGCTTTTTCAAGCCTGCTATTTTGACTCAGAAGCGCCCGTGGCCGGGTGCTGACTTTACTGACGAACCGTGGGTGCCGGCAGGCGGCCGATCTCGCGTTTGAGGCCGGCAATGTCGCTCTCGTGGCGCGCAATGCTTTCTTTCATCTCGGCGACACGGTCCAGGTAACGCTGGTAATTGCGGCCCTCGATACCCTGCTTTTCAGGCTCGCCGTTGTTGTATTCTTTTTGCTGCTCGGCAAGCCGCAATTCGGCCTTCCTGAGTTCCGCCTCAAGAATGGCCCGCGTATCGCTGTCGCGGGCGCGTTGCTCGCTGCTACCCGATGCCGGCGCGGCCTGCACGGCGCCGGCCACACGCACAGGCGCGGCCCGGTTGACGGGCGTGCCCTGCACCACCGTGACATTGCCACCGTCGATCTGCTTGCATCCACGCGCCTGCGCATCGCGGGCGTTGTTGATGTATTCGGGTGTGGCGCCGCCTTTGGGGGCGCAACGATAGATGCGCTCCTGCGCAAAAGCGGAGGAAGCGTTGGCGGCCAGAACCGCCGCGGAGATTGAAAGAAGTACTGCAGGTTTCATGCGTAACCCCAAGTGCCTGTTGAGGCTTGGACGGTCTGTCAGTATCCTGCAAAGGGCGGAAAAAGAAAACCCCAGCGTGGATAACCCTGCGGAGAAACAAAAAAGGACGGCTTTCGCCGTCCTTTTTTGACCACAGACTGTAAAAAATTACAGGGAGTGATTACAGCGAGTAGTACATGTCGAACTCGATCGGGTGCGTGGCCTGGCGCAGGCGGGTCACTTCACCCATTTTCAGTTCGATGTAAGCGTCGATCATGCTGTCGGTGAACACACCGCCCTTGGTCAGGAAGCTGCGGCCCACGTCGAGCGCGTCCAGCGCCTGGTCCAGGCTGTGGCAGACGGTTGGCACTTTTGCATCTTCCTCGGGCGGCAGATGGTACAGGTCCTTGGTGGCGGCTTCGCCGGGATGGATCTTGTTTTCCACGCCATCGAGACCGGCCATCATCAGGGCCGAGAAGCCGAGGTAGGGGTTCATCAGTGGATCGGGGAAACGTGCCTCGATACGGCGGCCTTTGGGATTGGCGACGTAAGGAATGCGGATCGAGGCAGAGCGGTTTTTCGCCGAGTAAGCCAGCTTGACCGGAGCCTCATAACCAGGAACCAGGCGCTTATAGCTGTTGGTGCCGGGGTTGGTGATGGCGTTCAGCGCACGGGCGTGCTTGATGATGCCGCCGATGTAATACAGCGCGAAGTCCGACAGGCCGGCATAACCGTCGCCGGCGAACAGGTTCTTGCCGTCTTTCCAGATCGACTGGTGCACGTGCATGCCGGAGCCGTTGTCGCCAACGATGGGCTTGGGCATGAAGGTGGCGGTCTTGCCGTAGGCATTGGCCACGTTCTGCACCACGTACTTGAGCATTTGCGTCCAGTCGGCGCGCTGGACCAGCGTGCTGAACTTGGTGCCGATTTCGTTCTGGCCGGCGCCGGCCACTTCGT
>CAMLDT010000330.1 GCA_946479075.1 uncultured Polaromonas sp. | reverse complement strand
CCCGCAGCTTCCACCGGAGACGGCCCATGATGATTCACGTTTTTCCGGCGGGCCGCCTGTGCTCGCTGCGCCGCGCGCTGCTGCTGTGGCTGCTGCCGGTCTTCCTGCTGGTGGGTGCGGCTTCGGCCGGTTTTGCCTACTGGAGCTACAACCAGATGGTCAACACCTTCATGGACGACCAGATGCAATTGCTGGGTGACTCCATTGCGACGCAGGACCAGGACGTGATGCTGCCGCCCTTGACAGGCGAGCGGGTGCACAAGTGGGGCAGCTATGTGGTGCAGGTGTTCGATGCCGCCGGCCAGGTGCGCTCGAACTCGTGGCCCGACATGCCTGCGCAGCTGCAGGCGGGCACCGGCTTTCACAGTGTCCGGGCCGACGGCACGCTCTGGCGCGTGTACACCACGGGCATGAACGAGGCGAGCGGTCCGCGCCGCGTCCAGGTGCTGCAAAGTGGAGAGTTTCGCCGCCACCTGGCGGCCGAGCGGGTGGGTGTGGCCATCCTGCCGGTGCTGGTCCTGCTGCCGTTGTCCGCTTTCATTCTCTGGTGCGTGGCGGCCATGATGTCGCGGGCCATTGCCGATATTGCACGCCAGGCCTCGGCACAGAATGAACACAACATTGCCGAATTGCCCCTGGACCGCGTGCCGCGCGAAATTGCACCCCTGGTGCAGGCCTTCAACAGCCTGCTGACGCGCTTGCGCGACGCCTTCGCCACGCAGCGCCGGTTTGTGCAGGACGCCGCGCATGAACTGCGCACACCCATCACCGCCGTCAGCCTGCAACTGGAAAACCTGCGGGGCGACTTTGCGCCCGGGGCGCCAGCCCAACGCTTTGCCCAGCTCGAAGCCGGCGTTCAGCGCGCCCAGCGGCTGGTGGACCAGCTGCTGCGCATGTCGCGGCAGGAGTCGGGTGCCGCCGAGACTCCCGCGCCGGTCAATGTGCACGACGTGCTGCATCAGAGCATCAACACGCTGATTGCGCTGGCCGATCAGCGTGGCATCGACCTGGGCCTGGAAGATCCGGGCCCGCCCGCCGAAACCACCCTGCTGACCTGCGCCAGTGGCGACCTGCGCAGCGTGGTGGACAACCTGATTGAAAACGCGCTGCGTTATTCGCCGGAAGGCGGTGTGGTCGATGTGCGTGTGGCGAGGAGCGGCCAGGGCGGGCTCGCCATCGAGGTGGTGGACACCGGCCCGGGCATCCCCGACGAGCTGCTCGGCCGTGTCTTCGACCGCTTCTTCCGCGTGCCCGGCAGCGACGTGCGCGGCAGCGGGCTGGGCCTGGCGATTGCGCAGTCGGCCGCGCAGCGTTGCGGCATGCGCATCACGCTGCGCAACCGCGTTGACCGCAGCGGCCTGATTGCGCGCGTCGAGATGGTTTGAGCGGCTTGCTCATCGTCAGCTAAGACTTCGCTCATGGTCGCCTAATTGGCGGCGCCTACAGTTGATTCATCGATGAGACGAACTTCATAAACGACTCACCGAGACCGGCAAAGGGGACATGGCAGGAATGCCGCCCCGCCCGGAATGTTTATCAACTTTGTACAAGGACTTCTTCATCATGAACACGAAATTTATCGCTTCCGCCCTGATCGCTGCTGCCAGCTTCGCTTCCGTCAACGCATTTGCTGCGGGCGCCGACGGCGGTATCGACACGCCCCAGTTCAGCGCCGTGAGCAGCGTCGCGCGCGCTGACGTTCGCGCCGAAGCGCTGAACACCCGCCAGGGCCCGGTGACGGCCAGCTACCTCGTTGACGGCGGCACCGTCCTGGCGGGTGCTGATTCTGCTGCCGTTCGCAACCGCGCCGACGTGCGTGCCGAAGCGGTGGAGGCCCGTTCGTCCGCGCTGGGTGATGTCGCCCCTGGCCGCGGCTGATCACCGGCTGCCTGGCAGCCCTTCCCCCAAAAGCCCGGGCTCGCCCCGGGCTTTTTTTTGCGTGGAGGTCTTTCCGTGCGGGCATGCGCCCATGGGGGCCTGCGCCAGGCACCGATAATCAGGGCTTGAAATCGCCAGAACACGTCCCTACATCGAGGGACGTTTGTCTTTTGTTTTATTTCCCCTGATTTTCAAAAATTCATCACCATGAGCAAGCAAACCCTTTCCTTTCAGGCTGAAGTCGCCCAGCTGCTCAAGCTGGTTACCCATTCGCTGTATTCCAACCCCGACATTTTCCTGCGCGAACTGGTTTCCAACGCTTCGGACGCCTGCGACAAGCTGCGTTTTGAAGGCCTGAACAATGCAGACCTGTATGAAAACGCGCCCAACTTGGAGGTGCGTGTCAGCTTCGACAAGGCAGCCAAAACCATCACCATCGCCGACAACGGCATCGGCCTGTCGGAACAGGAAGCGGTAGAGCACCTGGGCACCATCGCCAAAAGCGGCACGCGCGACTTCATGTCCAAGCTCTCGGGCGACCAGAAAAACGATGCGCAACTGATCGGCCAGTTCGGCGTCGGCTTTTATTCCGGTTTCATCGTGGCCGACAAAATCACGGTGGAAAGCCGCCGAGCAGGCCTGCCGGCATCCCAGGGTGTGCGCTGGAGCAGCGCCGGCACTGGCGACTTCGAGGTCGAAACCATTGACCGTGCCGAACGCGGCACCAGCGTGATCCTGCACCTGAAGGACGATGCCACCGAATATCTGAACACCTGGAAGCTCAAGAGCATCATCAGCAAGTATTCCGACCACATTTCGCTGCCCATCCTGATGAGGAAGGAAGAGTGGAAAGAAGGTGAAAACGACCAGCCCGGCGAGATGGTCACCACCGACGAGTGGGAAACCGTGAACCAGG
>CAMLDT010000329.1 GCA_946479075.1 uncultured Polaromonas sp. | reverse complement strand
TCCTGGACATGATGTGCCACTGGCGCTATGTGCTGGACAACCTGTTCGGCGAGGTCAAATCCATCTCGTGCATTGGCGCCACGCACATTCCCCAGCGCTGGGACGAAGCCGGCAAGCCCTACAAGGCCACCGCCGACGACGCGGCCTATGCCACGGCCGAGTTGACCGGGCACAACGGCGAGCCGGTGATTGCGCAGATGAACATGTCCTGGGCCACGCGCGTGCGCCGCGATGACCTGGTCACCTTCCACGTCGATGGCACCCACGGCTCGGCCGTCGCCGGATTGAGCTCGTGCCGGGCCCAGAGCCGCGTCACCACGCCGCGCCCGGTGTGGAACCCGGACGAAAAGCAGATGATGAATTTCTTCGACCAGTGGCAGGAAGTGCCGGACTCGCAGACCTATGACAACGGTTTCAAGATCCAGTGGGAGCACTTCATCCGCCACGTGGTGGAAAACGAGCCCTACAAATGGACTCTGCCCGAAGGCGCCAAAGGCGTGCAGCTGGTCGAAGCCGCGCTCGAAAGCTGGAAGGAACGCCGCTGGGTGGATGTTCCTGCGCTACAGGTTTGATAGCTGCTTGCGCCCGTCCCATAAGGGCCGGAGGCACATTTGATTCATAGAAAGTTGATTTCATGGCTTTGACACTCACCCTGCCCACTTCCACAGGCGACCTGCAAACCTACACACTGAAAGGCAGCACGCCCGTGAAGCCAGCACCGGGCGTCAAGTTCAACCGCATCGCCTACTCGGCGGCGCACGTGGTGGCTGATCCGCTGGCCGTGGTCGATCCCTGGATCGGCTGCGCGGTGGACTGGGACACCACCATCGCCTACCGCCGTCATCTGTGGTCGCTGGGCCTGGGTGTGGCCGAAGCCATGGACACGGCACAGCGCGGCATGGGCCTGGACTGGCCGACCTCGCTGGAGCTGATCCGCCGTTCTCTGGAGGCCGCGAAGGATTTCAGCGGCGCCGCTTCGACAGGCTCAGGACAGGCGCTGGTGGCTTCCGGCTGCGGCACCGACCACCTGGTGCTGGAAAACGTCAAGACGGTTGACGAGGTGATTGCCGGCTACGAAGAGCAGATGGCAGCCATCGAAAAACTCGGCGGCAAACTCATCGTCATGGCCAGCCGCGCGTTGGCCCGCGTTGCCAAATCACCTGCCGACTACGAACGTGTCTACGACCGCATCCTGAGCCAGGCCAAACAGCCGGTGGTGCTGCACTGGCTGGGCGAGATGTTCGATCCGGCGCTGGCCGGCTACTGGGGCAGCAGCGACGTCGAAAAAGCAATGGACACGGCCCTCGGCATCATCGCCGCGCACCCGAACAAGGTTGATGGCATCAAGATTTCCCTGCTCGACAAGGACAAGGAAATCGCCATGCGCCGACGCCTGCCTTCCGGCGTGCGCATGTACACCGGCGACGACTTCAACTACGCCGAACTGATCGCCGGTGACGGCCACGGCAAGGAGCTGTTCCACGGCCAGAGCGATGCGCTGCTGGGCATCTTCGACGCCATCGCCCCCGCCGCCAGCGCCGCGCTGGGCGAACTGGCCCAGGGCAACGTGGAGAAGTTCCACGCCATCCTCGGCCCGACCGTGCCGCTGTCGCGCCACATCTTTGCCGCGTCCACACGTTTCTACAAGACCGGGGTGGTGTTCATGGCCTGGCTGAACGGCCACCAAAAACACTTCACCATGGTGGGCGGGCAGCAAAGCACACGCTCGCTGCAGCACTTCGCCGAGCTGTTCCGCCTGGCGGATGCCGCGAATTTGCTGGAGCAGCCTGAACTCGCCACGCAGCGCATGAAAACGCTGCTGGCCATGCATGGTGTTCAGGACTGAAAAGCGGATATCTCCCACGACCGTTCGGGCTGAGCCTGTCGAAGCCCCGATAACACATCAATGAATGCCCTTCGACAGGCTCAGGGCGAACGGAACGGACTCATGCGCGACTTTTCCCAGGACCACCGCTGGCTCTCCATCAACACCGCGACCGTGCGCAAGAGCCGCGGTGTCGAGCAGCCGCTGACCAGCATCATCGAAGCCTGCGTGGAGCGCGGCATCAAGGCGATTTCGCCCTGGCGGGACCAGGTCGCGGCCGCCGGCCTGCCGGCCATCTCCAAACTTGTCAAAGCCCATGGACTTGAACTGTCCGGCTACTGCCGCGGCGGCATGTTCCCGGCCGCCGACGCCGCGGGTTTGAAAGCCGCGCGAGACGACAACCGCCGCGCCGTGGACGAAGCCTGCGAACTCAACGCGGCCTGCCTGGTGCTGGTGGTGGGCGCCCTGCCCGGCGCACTGGCCGGCCAGGCAGCCCACAAGGACCTCGCGCTGTCGCGCCAGCAGGTCAGCGACGGCATCGCCGAGCTGCTGGAATATTCGAAAGCCAACAAGATGCCGCTGGCCATTGAGCCGCTGCACCCGATGTACGCGGCCGACCGCGCCTGTATCAACACCATGGAGCAGGCGCTCGACGTTTGCGATGCGCTCGATCCTTCACGTACCGGCGCGCTGGGCGTGGCGGTCGATGTGTACCACGTCTGGTGGGACCCGAAGCTCGAAGCGCAAATCCAGCGCGCCGGCAAGGACCGGCTGATGGCCTTTCACGTCTGCGACTGGATGACGCCGACCACGCACCTGCTGGAAGACCGCGGCATGATGGGCGATGGCGTGATCGACATCCCGCGCATCCGCGGCTGGGTCGAAGACCAGGGTTTTGCCGGCTACAGCGAGGTCGAGATATTTTCGGGCGGCAACTGGTGGCAGCGTGAAACGGCCGAGGTGCTCGATACCTGCATCGCAC
>CAMLDT010000328.1 GCA_946479075.1 uncultured Polaromonas sp. | reverse complement strand
GCAAACCACTGGTGCTGCACGAGCAGAATTCCGTGGCCGGCATGGTCAACAAGGTGTTGGGCAGCGTCGCGGACCGCGTATTCACGGCCTTTCCGGAGGTGATGAAAAATGCCCGGTGGGTGGGCAACCCCTTGCGCCCGGCATTCACGCAGCAGCCTGAACCGCAAAGCCGTTTTGCCGGACGCAGCGGGCCTCTCAAAGTCCTGGTGGTCGGAGGGAGCCTCGGTGCGCAGGCGCTCAACACGGTTGTTCCGCAGGCGCTGGCGCTGATTCCCGAGGCCCAGCGGCCGCACGTGTTACACCAGAGCGGCGCCAGCCAGATCGATGCGCTGCGCGAAAACTACCGTGCAGCCGGTGTGGCGGCTGAACTCACGCCTTTTATTGAAGACACCGCCGGCGCCTTTGCCGAGGCCGATCTGGTGGTCTGCCGCGCCGGTGCAAGCACCGTGACAGAAATCGCTGCTGTCGGCGCCGCCGCGCTGTTTGTGCCTTTTCCTGCGGCGGTGGATGACCACCAGACCCGCAACGCCGCTTTCCTGGTGGACCAGGGGGGCGGCTGGCTGGTGGCGCAGCAGGCACTGACCCCGCAGTACCTCGCCGGCATGCTACAAAAAACAGAGCGCCTCGCGCTTGTGCAGCGGGCGCTGCAGGCCAAAAAGATGCAAAAAACAAATGCCACCGCCGAAGTGGTGGCCGCCTGCGAGGAGCTGGCGTCATGAAACACGCGATCAAACACATTCACTTCATCGGCCTGGGCGGCTCGGGCATGTCCGGGATTGCCGAGGTGCTGCACAACCTGGGTTATGTCATCTCGGGCTCCGACCTGTCCAGCAGCGCCACGCTGCAGCGGCTGGCCAGCCTGGGTATCAAGACCTTTGTCGGCCATGCAGCGGGCAACCTCGCCAACGTCGATGCCGTGGTCACGTCCACCGCGGTTCAGGCGGACAACCCGGAAGTGCTGGCCGCGCGTGAAAAACGCATTCCCGTGGTGCCGCGCGCGCTCATGCTGGCCGAACTGATGCGCCTGAAGCAGGGCATTGCCATCGCCGGAACGCACGGAAAAACCACCACCACCAGCCTGGTCGCCAGTGTGCTGGCCGAAGGCGGGCTGGATCCGACCTTTGTGATCGGCGGGCGCCTGAACAGCGCCGGCGCCAATGCCAAACTGGGCTCCGGCGACTACATCGTGGTTGAAGCCGATGAGTCCGATGCGTCCTTCCTGAACCTGTTGCCTGTGATGGCGGTGGTCACCAACATCGACGCCGACCACATGGAAACCTACGGCCATGATTTCGGCAACCTGAAAAAGGCTTTTGTCGATTTTCTGCACCGCATGCCTTTTTACGGCACGGCCATCCTGTGTACCGACGACGCCGCGGTGCGTGACATCGTGCCGCAGGTGTCGTGTCCGATCACCAGTTATGGCTTCAACGAAGGCGCGCAGGTGCGGGCCATCAAGGTGAAGGCCGTGAACGGACAAATGCATTTCACGGTGCAACGGCGCAACGGCGTGACCCTGCCGGACCTGCCGGTGGTGTTGAACCTGCCTGGCGAGCACAACGTGCTCAACGCCCTGTCGGCCATCGCCGTGGCCGTGGAGCTGAATATCCCCGATGCCGCGGTACAAAAGGCGCTGGCCGATTTCAGGGGTGTGGGCCGGCGCTTCCAGCGTTATGGCGACGTGCCGGCGCCCGGCGGCGGAATCTTCACGGTGGTGGACGACTATGGCCACCATCCGGTCGAGATGGCCGCCACACTGGCTGCCGCACGTGGCGCCTTTCCGGGCCGCCGCCTGGTGCTGGCCTTCCAGCCGCACCGCTTCACGCGCACGCGCGACTGCTTTGAAGATTTCATCAAGGTCATCGGCCAGGCCGACAGCGTGCTGCTGTCCGAGGTCTACGCGGCCGGCGAGGCTCCCATTGTTGCGGCCGATGGCCGCTCGCTGGCGCGCGCGCTGCGTGTCGCCGGCAAGGTCGAGCCGGTGTTTGTCGATGACATTGAAGCCATGCCGCAGGCGATTGCCGACAACGCGCGGGGCGGCGACGTGGTGATTTGCATGGGTGCAGGAACGATAGGCGGCGTTCCCGCAAAACTCCTCGATTTGCTACAAAAAACAGAGCGCACGACGCAGGAAGGGAAAGGGCTGTGAGCCTGAATGTTGCTGAATTCGGCAAGGTGGCGGTGCTGCTCGGTGGCCGCTCGGCCGAACGCGAGGTGTCGCTGATGTCGGGACGCGGCGTGCTGGAGGCATTGCGCTCGCGCGATGTCGATGCCCATGCGTTCGATCCTGCGGAACGCGACATCGGTGAGCTCAAGCGCGAGGGCTTCCAGCGTTGCTTCATCGCATTGCATGGCCGCTTCGGCGAAGACGGTACGGTGCAGGGCGCACTGGAGCTGATGGGCATTCCCTACACCGGCTCGGGTGTGATGGCGTCCAGCATTTCCATCGACAAGGTCACCACCAAGCGCATCTGGCTGGCCGAAGGCTTGCCAACCCCGAAATATGTCTTGCTGCGCCGAGGCGCCTTTGACCGCCAGCAGGTGGTGGGCGTGCCCGACGGCCTGGGTTTGCCGCTGATCGTCAAGCCGGCCCGAGAAGGATCGTCCATCGGCGTGGTCAAGGTCGAGGGCTATTCCGGCATGGTGGACGCGGTGGAACAGGCCGCGCAGCTCGATGCCGACGTGTTGTGTGAGCAGTTTGTCGAAGGCGACGAGGTGACTTGCCCGGTGCTGGGAACGGGCGACAGTGCGCGAGCGCTGCCGGTGATCCGCATCGTGGCGCCCGAGGGCAACTACGACTACCAGAACA
>CAMLDT010000327.1 GCA_946479075.1 uncultured Polaromonas sp. | reverse complement strand
GGGCCGCCCCAAGCAAGCACAGCCCCCTCGGGGGGCAGCGCAGTACGCGAAGCGACAAGCGTGGGGGCCATGTCTAGTCGCGGAGCAGGTCGTTCAGGCTGGTGGTCGCACGGGTCTTGGCGTCCACACGCTTGACGATCACGGCGCAGTACAGCGAATATTTGCCGCCGGCCTTGGGCAGGTTGCCCGAGACCACGACCGAGCCGGCCGGAATGCGGCCGTAGGTCACGGTGTCGGCGTCGCGGTCATAGATCGGTGTGCTCTGGCCGATGTAGACGCCCATGGAAACCACCGAGTTTTCCTCGACGATCACACCTTCGACGATTTCGGAGCGGGCGCCGATGAAGCAGTTGTCCTCGATGATGGTCGGATTCGCCTGCAGCGGCTCCAGCACGCCGCCCAGGCCGACGCCGCCGGACAGGTGCACGTTTTTGCCGACCTGCGCGCAGCTGCCGACCGTGGCCCAGGCATCGACCATGGAGCCTTCATCGACATAGGCGCCGATGTTGACGTAGCTGGGCATCAGGATGGCGCCCTTGGCGATGTAGCTGCCGCGGCGCGCCACGGCGGGTGGCACCACGCGCACGCCGCTGGCTTTCATTTCCTCTTCGCTCAGGTGCGCGAACTTGGTCGGCACCTTGTCGAAAAAGCCGAGGTCGCCGGCGCGCATCATCACGTTGTCCTTCAGGCGAAAGCTCAGCAGCACGGCCTTCTTGATCCACTGGTGCGTGGTCCATTGGCCCACGCCCTGGCGCGTGGCCACGCGCAGGCGGCCGGCGTTCAGTTCGGCAATCGTGTGTTCCACCGCATCCTGGATTTCTTTCGAAGCGGCCGAGGGCGACAGGTTCGCGCGGTCGTCCCAGGCGGCGTTGATGATGCTTTCGAGCTGGTCTTGTTTCATGTTGGATTGGCGTTGGATTGGATAAAGGAAACGATTCTTTCGGCGGCTTCGACACACTCGGCAGTTTCAGCCACCAGGGCCATGCGGATTCTGCCGGCGCCCGGATTGTGGCCGCGGGCTTCGCGCGCGAGGTAACTGCCGGGCAGCACGACGACATTGTAAAGAGCGAGCAGCTCGCGCGAGAAAGCGGCGTCGTCGCCCTTGAACCGCTCCGGAATCTTCGCCCACAGGTAAAAGCTGGCATCTGGCAACGCCACGTCCATCACCGCGGCCAGCAGTGGCGTGACGCTGGCGAACTTTTCCCGGTACATCGCGCGGTTGGCGACCACATGGGCCTCGTCGTCCCAGGCGGCGATGCTGGCCGTCTGCACGATGGGGCTCATGGCGCTGCCGTGGTAGGTGCGGTACAGCAGAAAGGGCTTGATCAGCGCCGCGTCGCCGGCGACAAAACCGCTGCGCAGGCCGGGCACGTTGCTGCGTTTGGACAGGCTGGTCAGCGCGATCAGGTTTTTGAAGTCATGACGGCCGAGCTGCGCAGCGGCCTGCAGGCCGCCGAGCGGCGGCTCATCGCGGAAATAGATTTCGCTGTAACACTCGTCGGAGGCAATCACAAAGCCGTATTTGTCGCTGAGTTCGAACAGCAGCTTCCACTCGTCGAGACCCATCACCGCGCCGGTCGGGTTGCCGGGGGAGCAGACAAACAGCAGCTGCGTTTTCTGCCAGACGCCGGCCGGCACGGCGGCCCAGTCCACGCCGAAATTGCGCGCCGGGTCGCTGGGAGCGAACCAGGTGTCGGCTCCGGCCAGCAGGGCGGCGCCCTCGTAGATTTGGTAGAAGGGATTCGGGCTGACCACGGTGGCGCCAGGCTGAGTGGGATCAATCACGGTCTGCGCCAGCGCAAACAGCGCCTCCCGTGAACCATTCACCGGCAGGATTTGCGTCAGCGGATCCAGCGTCAGGCCGTAGCGGCGCAACAGCCAGCCAGCCATGGACTGACGCAGCTTCGGTTCGCCGGCGGTGGCCGGGTAACCGGCCAGGCCAGCCAGGCTGTCCGCCAGCGCGGTCTTGATGAGTTCCGGCGTCGCGTGTTTGGGTTCGCCAATGCCCAGGCTGATGGGACGGTAGGCGGGGTTGGGCGTGACGCCCGCGTGCAGCAGGCGCAGCCGCTCGAAAGGGTAGGGCTGCAGGCGTTTCAACAGGGGATTCATGGCCCGGATTATCCGGTGTGTGAGACGCGGTCTGGATGAAAGCGGCGCGGCCTTTGCTGAGTTGCTACAAAATCGATAGCTGCTTGCGCTTGCTGCATATGGGCTGGAGGCCGATTTGATGCATCAATTCCGCTGTCCCGGCATTTTCCGGAGGGTCCAGGCCGGCAGGCGCCGCCAAGGTGCAGCGCCGGTCACCCTTTTTTACAGCAGTCGGCGACCTCGCCTCGGGTAACATTGCAGGCTCTGCATTGCTGGAAGCAGGTTCAGCGCCTTCGAGAAGCGCTATAAAAATCAACAACTTAGCTTCAAAGCGCCAAGAAAAAAACAGGGTCTGCCGTGCGTCTCAATTCGATCAAGCTATCCGGGTTCAAGTCGTTTGCCGAACCGACCAATTTTGTTCTGCCCGGCCAGTTGGTCGGCGTGGTCGGCCCCAACGGCTGCGGCAAGTCCAACATCATGGACGCCGTGCGCTGGGTGCTCGGCGAAAGCCGGGCCTCCGAACTGCGCGGCGAGTCCATGCAGGACGTGATCTTCAACGGCACCAACATCCGCAAACCGGCCAGCCGCTCCAGCGTCGAGCTGGTGTTCGACAACGCCGACCACCGCGCCGGCGGGCAGTGGGGCCAGTTCGCCGAGATCGCCGTCAAACGTGTGCTGACGCGCGACGGCACCAGCAGCTACTACATCAACAACCAGCCGGTGCGCCGGCGCGACGTGCAGGACGTGTTCCT
>CAMLDT010000326.1 GCA_946479075.1 uncultured Polaromonas sp. | reverse complement strand
CGGCGCCGACGACTACCTGCCCAAGCCTTTCGAGCCGCGCGAACTGCTGGCACGCATCCGCGCCGTGTTGCGCCGCGGCGGGGAAACCGGCGCCGCTGCCGGCACGCAAAAAACCATGCGATTCGGCTCGCTCGAAATCGACCGCGATGCGCGCACCGTGCAGGTCAGCGGCAAAACCTGCGATTTGACCTCCTACCAGTTTGACCTGCTGGTGGCGCTGGCCGAGCGCGCCGGCCGCGTGTTGAGCCGCGACCAGATCATGGAGGCCGTGCGCGGCCGCGAGCTCGAAGCCTTTGACCGCTCCATCGACGTGCACATGGGCCGCATCCGCAGCGCCATTGAAGCCGATGCCAAGGACCCCAAGCGCATCCTCACGGTGCGGGGTGTCGGCTACGTGTTTGCCAAACAGCAGGATTGAGCGCTTCGGCGTTGATTGCCTGACCCGCGCCTGCCGGCGTCCCCTGCCTTCCCTTCTGCCTTCTGGTTCTGGTTATGTGGCTACGATTTACTTCACACCTGTATGTACGCATCTGGCTGGCGGTGGTTGCCACCGTGGTCGTGCTGGCCTTCCTCGTGGGCGCGGCCTGGCAACTGAGCACCGATCCGCCACAGCTGCCCATCCGTGAAGTCCTGATCCACAACAACGCGGGCGACGTCATTGGCAAAGCCCAGACCAAGCCGGACCGCAAGCTTGGAGACGGCCTGGAGTTTGATGTGCAGACGCTGGACGGCCAGGCCCTGCACCTGGTGCTGCCCCGGCCCAAGCGCCCGCCGTCGAACTCGTGGACCCGTCCCCCTTTTGGTTTTGGCTGGATGTTGGGCGTGGTGGCGCTGGCGGTGGCCCTCGGCACCTACCCCTTTGTGCGCCGGCTGACGCAGCGGCTGGAGGGCCTGCAGCGGGGCGTGGAGCGCTGGGGGGATGGCGACCTGTCGGCACGCGTGACCGTGCAGGGCAGCGACGAGGTGGCTTTTCTGGCCGAGCGTTTCAACCATGCGGCCGAGCGCATTGAAACGCTGATGGACACCCAGAAGTCCCTGCTGGTCTCGCACAAGTCGCTGCTGGCCAACGCTTCCCACGAACTGCGCTCGCCGCTGGCGCGCATCCGCATGGGCCTCGAACTGATGGGCGAAGGCGCCGGCTCGGCCCAACGCGCTGAAATCTCGCGCAGCATCAACGAACTCGATCAGCTGATCGACGAAATCCTGCTGGCCAGCCGTCTCGACGCACGCCAGGCGGACGCCGAGCCGTTTGAAACGGTGGACCTGACCGGCCTGGCGGCCGAGGAGTGCGCCAGGGTGCAGGCCGAGCTGGGCATCGCCACGCAGGCCCACAGCCTGACGGTGCAGGGCTCGGCGCGGCTGCTGCGCCGGCTGATCCGCAACCTGCTGGAAAACGCCCGGCGTTATGGCACCGGCGAGATCAGCCTGGACCTGTCGGAGGCCGGCGCAGCTCCGCGGGCGCGGGTGATCCTTCGTGTCAATGATCGCGGCCCCGGCGTTCCGTCCGGCCAGCGTGAGCGCATCTTCGAGCCTTTCTACCGGCTGCCCGGCGCCAGCGAGCGCGAAGGCGGCGTGGGCCTGGGCCTGGCGCTGGTGAAGTCCATCACCGAGCGCCATGGCGGCACCGTGCGCTGCGAAGACCGGCCGGGCGGCGGCGCGTCGTTTGTGGTGGAGCTTCCGGTGCTGGCGGCGAACCCGGGCGCTGCGACACGCGCCTGACCGGTGCTTTTTGGCCCCCCGTTTTGCGGCGGCCAAATATACAATTGCCTTCACTCACCCCGGGGAAAGGTATCCATGTCGCCCTCTGCCGCAGCCGCAATCTGCCAAGCCCGCCCGGGCCGAGGCCGCCACGGCGGGTGGCAGCCGCACACGGGGCTGCGATGAGCCTGCCGCTGGCCACCTTGCAGCGCCAGTCGAACACCGTCTGGCTGCGGGACCACTTCAGCGCGCTGCCGCGGGGACACGGGTCCGCGCTGGCCTTTGGCCGAGCGGATGAGGCCGAGACCTACCTGAACTTCTGGACCACCGACACCGCCGCGGTCTCGGCCCTGCGCTATGCGCTGTACCGCTGCGAACATTCACCTTCGGTGTTTTCGCTGTCCGACCGCCAGGTGATCCGGGCGCTGTCGGCCCGGCTGGCGCAGGGCGCGCTGCTGCTGACCGAGGGCAGCGCCGCTTCCGAAGGCGGCGGCTGGCCCGTCATCCCTGCGGCAGCTGCCGCGGTGTCGGGCGCCCTGTCGGCAAGCGTGGCCGCGCCCATCAATCTCAACCAGCTGCCCGCCACGCCCATCCCGCCGCCGCCACTGCTGCCCTTGCTCGAAGAGCTGCAGATCGAAGGGGCCGAGGTGCTGCCTGAAATCGAGGAGACGCTGGAGCAGATTGCCCTCACCATGGGCAGCATTGATCTGGCCGGCGTGTCGCTGGAGCCGACGCCGTCGAAAGTGCCGCTGATCAATACCGCCATGACCGATGCCAGCAGCGCGGTGACCAAAACGCTTGACGATCTCTAGGCGGAGCCTGTTCCCACGATTTATGCAAGGTGCGTTGCGAGTCAAAAAAGTCATGCGCGAGGCGCACAACGCAGCCGGGCTGGCGCCCGGTAAGGCTTTGCAACGCTGCGCATGGCTCTTTTTGGCCGCAACCCGGAGGGAACGGTTGAAAACAACGCCACTCCGCGTTGCACCCCTGACCCAGACGCCCCGTCTGGGCCTCGTCACGCGCCTTGATTGGCGCTGTTTTCATCGCGTTCGCACTTGTATAAATCGTGGGAATAGGCCCTAGCCGATGAAATTCGTCAGCAAGGCCGGCACGGCGATCAGCACCGGCGCCGCCCAGGTGGTGGAATCGG
>CAMLDT010000325.1 GCA_946479075.1 uncultured Polaromonas sp. | reverse complement strand
AATTCGCTGTGGCTCAAACGTGAAAAATAGCCTTTTTCGTCGGTGATCTGCACCAGCTGGTAGTCCATCAGCCACCACATCCGCACCACGCCGCCCTTGCCCCGCAAGGTGTCGCGGTCGATGTAGGTGATGACCATTTCATCGACCATCACCGGCGTCCACTGGGCAGCGGCGCCTGCGCTGAGAAAGGTGATGGCGAGGAAGACGAACAGGCGTTTCATGGTGACGGATCACAAAGCTTGCGTCATCATAGTGCGGACCGGCACGCCGGCGCACGGAGGGCCCCGCTTCCGGCGGGGGTGATAATCCGAAAAACAGCTGCCACCCATCGAAGGAAGCCAGAAGATGCAAGTGCATGACAAGGACGTTTACACGCTCACGACCCGGGGCCAGGAAGAACTGCGCAGCGGCGCCACGTCGCTGAGCCCGGCCGAAATCGAACTGCTGGTCAGGATAGACGGCTCCCAGACCTTGAGCCAGTTGCGGGCCGGCATGACGCCCGCCGCCAGCGGCGTCTTCACGGCGGCTTTCATGGCGCTGCAGGACAAAAAGCTGGTCATGCTGGCGGAAGTGGACCCGTTCACCGAGCAGTTCAACGCCAGAATGAGTGATTTTGCGATCACGCAGGCCGAACAGGAGGCCGACTCGGGCGCCGCGTCCCTCAAGAAGGCCGGTTACTACGTGAGGATCGCCAGGCCGCGCGGCCCGGCCAAGCCCCGTGAACCGGGCCAGGCGCGGTCGGCCATCGTGGTGGACGACGAACCCATGCTCGCCAAGTTCATCCAGAGCTACCTGATCTTCGAAGGTTTCAAGGTGCGGGTCGCGAGCAACCGGGAAGAGGTGGTGACCGAGCTGCGCAAGCAGCCCGCGCCAGACCTGATCCTGCTCGACGTGGTGCTGCCGGATGCCGACGGGTTCGACATCCTGCTGCGCCTGCGCCAGCACCCCGTGCTGAAGGATGTGCCGGTCATCATGCTGACCGGCAAAGCCACGCGCGAAGCTGTGCTCAAGGGGCTGGCCGCCGGTGCCGACGGGTATGTCACCAAGCCTTTCGAGGCAGACGCCCTGATGCATGTGGTGCGCACCGTGCTCGGGATGCCGCCGGAGCCAGAAAGCCCCGGCCTCTCGCTGCTCTGAGGACAGGCAACGCCCTGTGTTTCAGTGGCGAAACCGCTCGAAACACGCGTCCAGCTGGTCGATGTAACGGCGCTTGGCCGCCATGTCGATAAAACTCGCCTCGAAACTGTTGCGGGCCAGCGTGTAGGCGTGCTGCGCGTTCATGCCGACCGCCGCAAAGGTCTGCAGGAAGTTGTCGTTCATGTAGCCGCCGAAATAAGCCGGGTCGTCCGAGTTGATGGTGACGGCCAGCCCGGCTTCCAGAAGTTCACGCAGCTTGTGCTGCGCCAGATCGGGAACCACGCACAGCTTGAGGTTGGACAGCGGGCACACCGTCAGCGCGATGCGGTCCTGCGCCAGCCGCTGCATCAGCGCCATGTCGTGGATGGCCTGCACCCCGTGGTCGATGCGTTCAACTTTGAGCACATCCAGTGCAGTCCAGATGTAAGCCGGCGGGCCTTCTTCCCCGGCGTGCGCGACCAGGTGCAGGCCCAGTTCGCGGCAACGCGCGAACACCCGCGCAAACTTTTCAGGCGGGTTGCCTACCTCGCCCGAGTCCAGGCCGACGCCAATGATTTTGTCGCGCCAGGGCAGCGCCTGTTCCAGCGTCTCGAAGGCTTCTTGCTCGCTGAGGTGGCGCAGAAAACACATGATCAGCGACGCGCTCACGCCCAGATTTTTTTCAGCATCCACGCAGGCGCGGTGCAGGCCCTGGACGACGGTTTCCATGGACACGCCGCGCGCCGTGTGGGTCTGCGGGTCAAAAAACAGCTCGGCATGCACCACCTTGTCGGCAGCAGCTTTCACAAAATACGCCCACGCCATGTCGTAAAAATCCTGCTCGTGGATCAGCACGCTGGCACCGGCGTAATAGATGTCCAGAAAACTCTGCAAGTCGGTGAACGCATAGGCGCTGCGCAGCGCTTCGACGCTGGCATAGGGCAGCTTGATGCCGTTGCGCCGGGCCAACGCAAAAATCAGCGCCGGCTCCAGGGAACCCTCAATGTGAATATGCAGCTCGGCCTTGGGCATGGCCTGCAGCAAGGCCGGCAGGCGCCCGGCGGGAATGTCGGGAACAATGTTCATGTCGCCTCCAGAAAAGAGCCTCCAGAAAAGAAAAAGGCCGCCCGCAGGCAGCCTGTCATGTGCGGCCTGCGGCCGGCACTCAGTTGCCCGGAACCTTGCCTTCCACGCCCTTGACGTAGGACTTCAGGCCGCCCAGAAACTTGTCATCGGCCACGGCATCCTTGGCCACCAGTTCCTTGCCGGTGTTGTCCATGATCGGACCTTTCCAGATGGAGAAGCTGCCGTCTTTCAGGCCGGCCTTGATCTCGTCGATGCGCTTTTTCGTTTCATCCGGCACGTCGGCCGCGATGGACACCAGATCGATGGCACCTTCCTTCACACCCCACCAGCTCTGGCCCGTGGACCAGGTGCCGTCCAGCACGTCCTTGACGGCCTTGATGTAGTACGGACCCCAGTTGATCACCGCAGAACCGAGGTGGGCTTTCGGGCCGTAAGACGTCATGTCCGAATCCCAGCCAAAGGCGCGCTTGTTCATTTTTTCGGCGGTCTGCAGCACGGCCGACGAATCGGTGTTCTGGAACAGCACGTCGGCGCCGCCGTTGATCAGCGCGGTGGCCGCTTCGGTTTCTTTCGGCGGGTTGAACCATTCGTTGACCCAGACCACCTTGGTCTTGACCTTGGGGTTGACCGACTGCGCACCCAGCGTGAAGCTGT
>CAMLDT010000324.1 GCA_946479075.1 uncultured Polaromonas sp. | reverse complement strand
TAGTTTCAACTCCCCACTCCCAACCCCCCGCCCTTCCCTCGCCCCGCTGGGCGAGGGAAGGGAGCCTCATGTGGCCGCGTGTGCTGCTGCCGCGTGCAGACATGACTGTCTGTTGGGATTCCCGTACAGGAAGCGCTGCGCGCTTTCTGCACTCCGGAGGGGAATTCGGTATTTGTATTTGGGTATGGGTTTTCTCTTCTCCACCGTCGGGCTGGGCCGAGGAGCGCAGCAAAAAATGGATCAGGGCGAGCGATTGTTTGAGCCGAAGGCGAGTTCGAGCTCGACCCCATTTTTTGCGAGCACCGCAGGTTGCCCCTGAGCGGCAGCGAAGGGGACCCAGACCATCGGGTCGCCTTTTTCTTTGCTTACTTTCTTTTTGGCGACGCAAAAAGAAAGTGAGTTGCCGCCGGGCAACCCCCGGCTTGTTGGCACACCACCCCGCAGGAGCTGGCCAACACGGCTCCCGGATCAAGTCCGGGATGATCATCAAAATGCTATTAATTCAATAGCTGCCTGCGCAGACCAGACGTGGGCTGGCGGCCGATTTGATCATCAAGTCGGTGGTTTAGCCAATCGGCGCTCGGCCTTTCGCCTCTTTCACCGCCGACAGAAAATCCTCCAGCACGGCGGCGTCGTCAATGGTGTCGGAGCCGGGCTGGTGGAACTCCGGGTGCCATTGCAGCGCCGCGATATAACTCTTCGCCGGGTCCTTGCGGCGGATGGCCTCAACGATGCGGTCATCCACGCTAAAGGCCTCGGCCACAAAGTCAGGTGCCAGGTCCTTGATGCCCTGGTGATGGATGCTGTTGACGCGGACCCGCTCCACACCCGGGTACAGGCGGGACAGCTGGGTGCCCTGCACGATCTCCACGCTGTGGAAGTTCTGGTCATAACTGACCGCGTCGCGGTGCACAAAGGATTTCGGCACCTGGGTCGAGATGTCCTGGTAAAGCGTGCCGCCAAAAGCCACATTGAGCAGCTGCATGCCGCGGCAGATGCCGAACACCGGCTTGCCGGCTTTTTCAAACGAGGCGACCAGCGCCTTGTCGTAGTCGTCGCGTATGCGGTCGCCGGCCCAGCGTTCTTCCAGCGGTTCCTCGCCGTAGCTGCCGGGCCAGACATCGGCGCCGCCGTGCAGCACCAGGCCGTCCAGCCACTGCGCATAGTCGTCGAAGTTCACGTCGCCGCGCTGCGTGTCCCCGGTCGGGCAGGGCACCATGACGACCATGGCCCCGGAGGACATGATCCAGTGCGCCACGGTCTGCTCGACATATTGCAGCGTCTTGCCGGTGAACAGGGAGCGGGTCGGGTCGGCATGTGAAAAGCAGGCCGAGAGGCCGATCTTCAGGCGGGTACGCATGTGGCGCCGGCTTTCCCGGGCACTGGGCTCGGCAGCAGGCGGGGTGGGGGTCTTGGGACTCATGGGAAGGGCGGCACTCCGGAACGGGGAAGCACCAGTGTAGGCAAGTGGCGCCGTCCGTGCTTACAGACACACGCTCATCGCGGCGACGGACAAGGCCTCATTCCAGCGGAAGGTCGGCAAACCCCATGAAGCGGATGGTGACCCGCGTGCCCGCCGGCGTGTGGCCGGGCAAGGCGTCTTCGATCGCGACGGTGGCGCCGTGCTGTTTGGCGATCTCCTCGACGATGGCCAGGCCCAGGCCGGAGCCGTCCACGTTGGTGCCCAGCGCGCGGTAAAAGGGTTGCAGCACCAGCTCGCGTTCGGCCGCAGGAATGCCCGGCCCCGAGTCCTCCACCTGCACCACCACCACACCGCTGAAACGGTCGGTCAGCAGGCGCACCGTGACCTGGCCACCTTCGGGCGTGTAGTTCAGCGCGTTTTCCAGCAGGTTGCGCACCAGCTCCTTGAGCAGGGTTGGATTGGCCTCCAGCAGGCTGGCGTCCTCGCCGGGCGGCGGGCCGTCGTAGCCGAGGTCGATGTGTTTTTCCAGCGCGCGCGGCACCGAGTCCTGGATCGTGTCCGCCAGCACCTGCACCACGTCCAGCTTCTGCTTGGCCAGGCTGCGGCCGGTGGTTTCGGCGCGCGCCAGCGCCAGCAGCTGGTTGACGGTGTGGGTGGCGCGCACGCTGGCGCGGCCGATCTGCTTGAGCGATTTCTTGAGTTCGTCGGCATCGGTCTCGCGCTGCGCCAGGTCGGCCTGCATGCGCAGCCCCGCCAGCGGGGTCTTGAGCTGGTGGGCGGCGTCGGCCAGAAAGCGTTTCTGGGTGGTCAGCAGCACCTTGAGCCGGCTGAGCAGGTCGTTGATTGACGAGACCAGCGGCGCGACTTCTTCGGGCACCACACTTTCGTCGAGCGGGCTCATGTCATCCGACTTGCGCGCGCGTATGCGTTTTTCGAGCTGGTCCAGCGGCTTGATGCCGCGCACCAGCGCCAGCCAGACCAGCAGCACCGCCAGCGGCAGCGTGACGAACTGCGGAACCATCACGCCCTTGACGATTTCAGTGGCCAGGGTCTTGCGCTTTTCCAGCGTTTCGGCGACCTGCACCAGGATGGGATGGGCCCCGGGCGCATCGACCTTGATCCAGGTGTAGGCCACGCGCACCTCCTCGCCCTGCATCAGGTCCTCGCGCAGGCGCACCTCGCCGTTGGTGAGCAACTCCTCGTCCAGCGGCAGCGGCAGGTCGTGCTCGCCGCTGATGAATTCGCCGCGCGTGCCGAGCACCTGGTAGTACACCAGGTCGGTGTCGTCGGCCCGCAGGATCTCGCGCGCCGGCGCGGTCAGGTTGAACTGCACCTGCTTGTTCTTGACGACGATCAGCTTGCTGAGCGCCTGCACGTTGTATTCCAGCGCGCGGTCGAAAGGCTTGCCGGCAATGTTCTGCGCCACCAGCCAGGTCAGCGCCAGGCTGATCGGCCA
>CAMLDT010000323.1 GCA_946479075.1 uncultured Polaromonas sp. | reverse complement strand
TCGAAGGCCTTGACGGCGTGTTCCGAATGGGCGGTGATGAACACCACCGCCGGTGGCTGCGGCAGTTGCGCAATGGTCTGGGCCAGCGTGACACCGTCGGCACCCGGCATGCGGATGTCCAGCAGAACCACGTCGAAAACCTCGCGGCGCAAGGCGTCCATGGCCTGCACGGCATGGGCGGCTTCAGCCGCCACACAGGCCGCAGGCGCGTTGCAGTCGGCCAGCAAGGTGCGCAGGCGTGAACGCGCCAGCGCCTCGTCATCCACGATCAATGCCCTGAGGGTTGTGGTCATAGGGGAATCTCCAGTCTCACCTGAAACATGCCGTCCCGAAACACCGTCTTGAACTGGGCCTGCACATCGTGCAGCAAGGCCAGGCGCTCGCGCACATTGACCAGCGCCAGCCCGTGGCCCCGCTCGCCGGCACCGGCCGGGGTCGAATTGGTGACCTTGAGCACCACCACGCTGCCGCGGCGCACGGTCGATATTTTGACCTGCGCACCGGCGGCGCTGGGTTCCACGCCATGACGGACCGCGTTTTCAACCAGCGGCTGCAACAGCAGCGGCGGCAGCCTGGCGGCTTCGGCTTCGGGATCCAGCGTCCACTGCACCTGAAGACGCTCGCCGAAGCGGATCTGTTCGATGGCCAGGTAGCGCTTGGCCAGCTCGATCTCCTGCCCCAGCGTGACCGATTCGGTCGCATCCGCGAGCGCGTGCCGGAACAGTTCGCAGAGGTCCTCCAGCACGGTTTCGGCCTTGGCCGGCTCCGCGCGCACCAGGGCGATGGCGCTGTTGAGGGTGTTGAACAGGAAATGCGGCCGGATGCGCGACTGCAGCTCGGCCAGCCGCGCCGCTGTCGCGGCCGGCGTGCGGGCCTTGGCCCGCCACACCAGACCGGCCACCAGCACCGACGACAGCAGCGCGCCGGACGCCGCACTCGCGGTCCAGGGCGCCGGCTCCAGCAGGCCCATCACGGCCAGCAGGCCGCAACCGTAAAGCCCCGCGAGCGCCCCCATGGCGATGCCAGCCCCCCACTGCAGGGGCGTGACCAGTCGCGTCAGATAACTTTTGAGCATGCAGGCCGCAATCAGCCAGACCAGCGTGGCGGGCAGGACGCCGCCCGTCAGCAGGGAAAAGCGCAGCAGCCACTGGACAAACCCGGTGGCACTGAACATGGCGCCCACGCCGACCACGGCCTCCACGAACAGCACGGCGCGCAACACCACGCCGACATTGCAGGCATCAAACACATTGACCTGTGTCGGCAGCCGGACATGCGTTTCGCCGGGCACGCCGGGGCCGTCCAGCACAGTGGACTCGGCAAAGGCGGACAGATCGGTCTGGGTGCGCATGGGAAGGGGCGTCCGGCAGGCTTTTCAGGCGGACGGACGGGCAGATAAAATCGAGGCCCTAGTATTGCACCAGCGGCAGCCTTAAAACCGGCGCCAGACCCGTACTTTCCCTGAAACCCCGCCCCTGGCGCCCTTTCCCGCCGCACATGTATGCATGCCGGCCGGGGTCGCCCAAAGAAAGCCCGACGTGAGTCAACTCGACAAGAAGTCCCAAGCCTGGTCCGCCCTGTTCTCCGAACCCATGAGCGACCTGGTCAAGCGCTACACCGCCAGCGTGTTTTTCGACAAACGCCTGTGGCAGGCCGATATTGCCGGTTCGCTGGCCCACGCCGAGATGCTGGCTGCGCAAAAGATCCTGAGGGCTACCGACCATGCGGCCATCCAGCAGGGCCTGGCGCAGATCACCAAAGACATCGAATCCGGCGCCTTTGAATGGCAGCTGGACCTCGAAGACGTTCACCTCAACATCGAGGCGCGCCTGACACAACTGGTCGGCGACGCCGGCAAGCGCCTGCACACCGGCCGCAGCCGCAACGACCAGGTCGCCACCGATGTGCGGCTGTGGCTGCGCGGTGAGATCGACCTGATCATCGGCCTGCTGACTGACCTGCAAAAGGCGCTGGTCGATATCGCCGAGAAAAACATCGAGGTCATCCTGCCCGGCTTCACCCACCTGCAGGTGGCCCAGCCCGTCAGTTTTGGCCACCACATGCTGGCTTATGTGGAAATGTTCGCGCGCGACGCCGAGCGCCTGCAGGACGTGCGCAAACGCGTGAACCGCCTGCCGCTGGGCGCCGCCGCGCTGGCCGGCACCAGCTACCCGCTGGACCGCGAACGTGTGGCCAAAACCCTGGGCATGGTCGATGAAAGCGGCCAGCCGCAGGTGTGCCAGAACAGCCTGGACGCGGTGAGCGACCGCGACTTCGCGATTGAATTCACCGCTGCCGCCTCGCTGGCCATGGTGCACATCAGCCGCATGAGCGAAGAGCTGATTTTGTGGATGAGCCAGAACTTCGGCTTCATCGAGATCGCCGACCGCTTCACCACCGGCTCGTCCATCATGCCGCAGAAGAAAAACCCCGACGTGCCCGAACTGGCCCGCGGCAAGACCGGCCGCGTGGTCGGCCACCTGATGGGCCTGATCACCCTGATGAAAGGCCAGCCGCTGGCCTACAACAAGGACAACCAGGAAGACAAGGAGCCGCTGTTCGACACGGTAGATACGCTGAAAGACACGCTGCGCATCTTTGCCGAGATGGTCGAAGGCATCACCGTCAAGCCCGAAGCCATGGAGCGCGCCGCCCTCAAGGGCTACGCCACCGCCACCGACCTGGCCGACTACATGGTCAAGAAGGGCCTGCCTTTTCGCGACGCGCACGAGGCGGTGGCCCACGCGGTCAAGGCCGCCATCTCGCATGCGGTGGACCTGTCTGAGTTGCCGCTGGCGGTGCTACAGGAATTCAACCCCAAGATCGAAAAAGACGTGTACGACGTGTTGAGCCTGCGCGGCTCGCTGAACGCCCGCAACACCCTGGGCGGCACCGCGCCGGCGCAGGTGCGGGCGCAGATCGCGCGGCATCGC
>CAMLDT010000322.1 GCA_946479075.1 uncultured Polaromonas sp. | reverse complement strand
TGCCGATGTCGTGCACGTCGCCCTTGACGGTGGCGATGATGATCTTGCCCTTGGTCTTGACGTCGCCGCCGGCGGCTTCGAGCAGCAGCTTTTCGGCCTCGATGTAAGGCAGCAGGTGCGCCACCGCCTGTTTCATCACGCGCGCACTTTTGACCACCTGCGGCAAAAACATCTTGCCCTGGCCGAACAAATCGCCGACCACATTCATGCCGTCCATCAGCGGGCCTTCGATCACGTGCAGCGGCCGCCCACCCTCGGCCAGGATGGCCTGGTAGACCTCTTCGGTGTCTTCGGTGATGAACTCGTTCATGCCGTGCACCAGCGCGTGCGACAGGCGCTGGCGCACCGGCAGCGCGCGCCACTCGTTGCGTTTGCTGTCGTCCCTGGCGCCGCTTTTCGCGCTTTCGGCCACCTCGATCAGGCGCTCGCTGGCGCTCAGCTGTTCTTCGCCGTCCTTGTAAACCGGCGTGCGGTTCAGCACCACGTCCTCGACGCGTTCGCGCAGCGTCGGTTCCAGGTCGTCGTAGACGCCGACCATGCCGGCGTTGACGATGCCCATGTCCATGCCGGCCTGGATCGCGTGGTACAGGAACACGGTGTGGATGGCTTCGCGCACCGGGTCGTTGCCGCGGAAGCTGAAAGACACGTTGGACACGCCGCCCGACACCTTGGCGCCGGGCAGGTTCTGCTTGATCCAGCGCGTGGCATTGATGAAGTCCACCGCGTAGTTGTTGTGTTCCTCGATGCCGGTGGCAATGGCGAAAATGTTGGGGTCGAAGATGATGTCTTCGGGCGGGAAGTCCAGCTCATTGACCAGCACGCGGTAGGCACGCTCGCAGATCTCGATCTTGCGTTCGTAGGTGTCGGCCTGGCCTTTTTCGTCGAAGGCCATGACCACCGCGGCGGCGCCGTAACGCTTGAGCAGCTTCGCCTGCTGCTTGAAAGGCTCCAGGCCTTCCTTCATCGAGATCGAGTTGACAATGCCCTTGCCCTGAATACAGCGCAGGCCGGCCTCGATCACGCTCCACTTGGAGCTGTCGATCATGATGGGCACACGCGCGATGTCGGGCTCGCTGGCGATCAGGTTCAGGAAACGCACCATGGCAGCCTGGCTGTCCAGCATGGCCTCGTCCATGTTGATGTCGATGATCTGCGCGCCGTTTTCGACCTGCTGGCGCGCCACCACCAGCGCCTGCTCGTACTCGCCGTTGAGGATCATGCGCGCGAAGGCCTTGGAGCCGGTCACATTGGTGCGTTCGCCGATGTTGACGAACAACGTGCCCGCGCCGATGGCGACCGGTTCAAGGCCGGACAACTTCATGGGGGGAACCTGGATTTCGGACATTCACTCACCTTGCAAATCAAAGGTGAGCGCCGTTGCAAAGGCAGGCCGGGGGCACTGCTGTCACCCAAGCCTGACGAAAACGGGGTTTCGCTGCAACGCTCCTTGGGTTGGGCGTATTTTAGACCACCCCGTGAGGCCTGTGGATCAGGCGGTCAGCCGCGTCAGCGCTTCCTGGTACTTGGCGGCGGTTTTCTCGACCACGTCCTGCGGCACGCGCGGTGCCGGCGGGGTTTTGTCCCAGGGCTTGCCGTCGATGCGCACCTGCTCCAGCCAGTCGCGCACAAACTGCTTGTCGTAGCTGGGCGGGTTGCTGCCCGCGGCGAACGCGGCCTCATAACCCTCGACCGGCCAGTAGCGTGAGGAGTCGGGTGTCAGCACCTCGTCCATCAGGGTCAGGGTGCCGGCTTCATCCAGGCCGAACTCGAACTTGGTGTCGGCAATGATGATGCCCTTGGTCAGCGCAAAGGCGGCCGCCGCTTCATAAATGCGGATGCTGAGGTCGCGGATCTGCGCGGCCAGCGCGGGGCCTACCACTTTCACCATCTGCTCAAAGCTGATGTTTTCGTCATGCTCGCCCACCGCCGCCTTGGCTGCCGGCGTGAAGATGGGCGCAGGCAGCTTGCTGGCATTTTTCAGGCCCGGCGGCAGCGGCACACCGCACACGGCCTGGCTGTCCTGGTATTCCTTCCAGCCGCTGCCGGCCAGGTAGCCGCGCACCACGGCCTCGACCGGGATCGGCTTGAGGCGTTTGACCAGCATGGAGCGTCCGGTGACCTGCGGCACTTCGGCCGGTGTGACGACACTTTCGGGCGCCTCGCCGGTCAGGTGGTTGGGGCAAAGGTGTCCCAGCTTGTCGAACCAGAACAGCGCCATTTGCGTGAGCAGCGCGCCCTTGCCCGGGATCGGCTCGCCGAGGATCACGTCGAAGGCGCTCAGGCGGTCGCTGGCCACCATCAGCAGCCTGTCCTTGCCGACGGCGTAGTTGTCACGGACCTTGCCGCGCGCCAGCAGCGGCAGGGAAGTCAGGGCGGAGGTGTGCAGGGCTGGGGTCATGGTGCTTGCCAATTTAAAGGGCCCGCGCAACTCCAGCGAGTTGCCTGCGGGCCCCGGGATTATCGCTGTCGGGCAGCCTAGTGAACCACCTGGGCGAGCTCACCCTTGGCATAACGCGCGGCCACGACCTGCAGGCTGTCGCCCTTGATCTTCGCGCCCTGGCCTTCGCAGCCGAACTCAATGTAGCGCTGCTTGCAGATCTGCTTGGCAGCCTCGCGCGCGGGCTTGAGCCATTCGCGGGCATCGAACTTCTCGGGGTTCTCATGCAGGAACTTGCGCACCGCCGCCGTCATGGCCAGGCGGATGTCGGTGTCGATGTTGATCTTGCGCACGCCGTGTTTGATGGCTTCCTGGATTTCCTCGACCGGCACGCCGTAGGTTTCCTTCATGTTGCCGCCGTACTGGCGAATGAGGGCCAGCAGCTCCTGCGGCACGCTCGACGAGCCGTGCATCACCAGGTGCGTGCTCGGAATGCGTTTGTGGATTTCCTTGATGCGGTCGATGGCCAGGATGTCGCCGGTGGGCTTGCGGGTGAACTTGT
>CAMLDT010000321.1 GCA_946479075.1 uncultured Polaromonas sp. | reverse complement strand
CCGGCGGTCCAGATGCTGGCGTATTTGGCGGCCGATTTGCGGGGTCGAACCCGCAGGATGATGCCGTGCAGGATGAACCACCACACGGCTCTGGGGATTTCGATCACCCGCGGGTCGCTCAGAAACTGCGCGAGGTAGGGGCGCAGCGCTGCGGCCGTGGGTGCATCCGGGGTTCCGAGGTTGCAGTACAGCACCGCGGTGCCGCTCGCCGCGCTGGGCACTTGCCCGTGCTCGAAGGTGGGTTCAGGAGAAAAAGTCATGGGTTATTCTCCCCTACCTATGCTTGACCTGACAATTATCAAAGCCATCTCCCTTGACCTTGACGATACCCTCTGGCCCGTGTGGCCCGCCATAGAGCGGGCCGAGGCCGCACTTGATGCCTGGCTGGGCCGCCACGCGCCCATGACCGCTGCGCTGTTTGCCAACCCGACGGCCAGGCATGACATCCGCGAACAGATCGTGCGCACGCGGCCCGAACTCAAGCACAACCTCAGCGCGATCCGCCGTGAAGCGATCCGCCTGGCCTTGTACCGTTCGAAAGAAAACCCCTTGCTGGCCGAAGATGCCTTCGAGGTTTTTTTTGCGGCGCGGCATGAAGTCACGCTGTTTGACGACGCGATGCTGGCGCTGGAATTTCTGTCCTCACGGTATCCGGTGGTCGCCCTGTCCAATGGCAATGCCGATGTCGCCCGCGTGGGTCTGGGCAAGTATTTCCGGGCCGCCATCAGCGCACAGGAGTTCGGCGTGGGCAAGCCGGATCCGCGGATTTTCCACGCCGCGGCCGGCGCGGTCGATGTGCCGGCGCAGCACGTGCTGCATGTGGGCGACGATGCCACGCTGGACGTGCTGGGCGCGCTCAATGCAGGCATGCAGACCGCCTGGGTCAATCGCTCCGATCATTTGTGGGTGCATGAGGCCTCGCCGCATGAAACCGTGACGACGCTGACCGAATTGTGCGATTTGTTCAGGACCGCCGGGGTGCAGGCTTGACGCTGAAGATTTACGGCATCGCCGCGTCGCGCACCTCGCGCCCGCTGTGGGTGGCGCAGGAACTCGGCCTCGACTACCAGCACATCGCGCAGGTGTATGAAGGCGGAGCCACGCGCACCCCGGAATTTTTGGCGCTCAATGCCAACGGCCACATCCCGGTGATCGACGACGACGGCATCATCGTCTGGGAGTCCATGGCCTGCGCGCTGTACCTGGCAGAACGTTTTCAGGCGGCGGACGGTTCATCGCTGGCCGCGCAGAACCATGCCGAACGCGCCGAGATCCTGCGCTGGACCTTCTGGGTGGTGACCGAGTGCGAAAAAGATGCGCTGAGCTTTCTGATGCACCGCGTGGCGATGGCCGAAGAGCGCCGCAAGCCCGAACTTGCACTGCAGGCGGATCGCCGCCTGGCGCCGGTGCTGCAGGTGCTGGAGCAACACCTGCAGGGCCGCAGCTACATCGCCGGTGAACGCTTCACCGTGGCCGACATCTGTGTGGCGTCGGTGCTGGCCTGGGCCCAGCGCGCTGACGCGATGGCCGCCTGTCCGCGCGTGAGCGACTGGCTGCAGCGCTGCCTGGCCCGGCCGGCTCAGTTGCAGGTGCGCGTGATGGCGCGCAACCGGGCCAAGCCCTGAGTCCTACCAGGTGTCCTACCAGGTTAATGATAAAAAGTGCCTGTAGCCCTTGACTGACGGGCGCAAGCAGCTACTTATTTGATAGCAAGACGGGCTGCTTGAAGGCCTGAGCGCACGGCGCCTTCCAGGGTGGCCGGATACGGGCCATCCACATAGTCACCGCAAGCCAGCAGCCCGGGCAGGACCTCGGCGGCGGGGCGCAGCAGGCCGGGCAGGCAGGCGAAGGTGGCGCGCTTTTCGACGATGGTCTGCACGGCGACAGCCTGCGTCAGGCCCAGTTGCCTGCGCGCCTGCGTCAGCACGCGCTGGGTCAGCGCGGCACTGTCGCCCAGGCTGGCGCTCACCACAAAGGCCAGCAGGCCGTCCGGGCCGCCGAGCTGGCCACGGTCAAACACAAACTGCGCCGGCGCCTCGCCTTCAGGGTCGCCCGCGTGCAAGGCCAGCATGGGTTGGGCAAGGCGGTTGCCGGCCGCCGAGACATACACCGTGGTGATGGCTTCGAACTGCAGCGCGCCAGCTTTCTGAAGCCAGGCACCGCAGGGCAGGGCCGTGCTGGCCGCCAGCCGCGCGGCTTCGCCCGGCGGGCAAGCCAGGATCACGCGGTCAAATGCTTCGCCATCGACCTGCCAGCCTTGCGCTGCCGGTGTGAGCGCCCGCACGCGTGTGCCCAGGCGAAGCGCCGAACCCTGCCGCGCCAGCCAGGCCAGCGCCGCGTCGGGCAGCAGCGCGCTGAGATCGGTGCGCGGCAGCAGCAGGTTAGAGCCCCCCGACTGCGAAAACAGCGCATCGCGCAACACCCGCAAAAACACCTGGCCGCTGGCGCGGTCGGCCGGCGTGTTGAGCGCGGCGACACACAGCGGCTCGATCAGTGTGGCCATCACAGTGGGTGTCAGGGCGCTGCACAAAGCGGCCACCGACAAGGGCGGTGCGCAGCGAAAGCCGGAAAGTTGCCAGCGCACGGCGGCGCTCAGCAAGGAAAATTTGTCGCGCCAGGACCAGCCGCGCGCGCGCAGGATGCCGGCAAAGGCGTCCAGCGGCGTCGGCAGCGAAGGAAAGGCCAGCCCCTTGCCGTCCGGAAACTGCAGCGTCAGTGGCATGCGGTACAGCAGGCTGGCGATGTCCAGATCCAGATCGCGCATCAACTGCAGGGCGTCGGTGTAGGCGCCGATCAGGATGTGCTGGCCGTTGTCCAGTGGCAGCGGCGTGCCGTCCGGCCAGTGGCCATCGACGCGCCGGGCGCGGCCACCCGGAATGCGGCCGGCCTCAAACAGGGTGACCTGCTGGCCCAGGCGCGTGGCTTCGACCGCCGCCGCGCAACCGGCCCAGCCCGCGCC
>CAMLDT010000320.1 GCA_946479075.1 uncultured Polaromonas sp. | reverse complement strand
CGGAGACGGCGTGACGTCAGGCATGGAATCCGTTCATGCCAGGCTCAGCGGGCCGCCGTCTGCCGGGCCGACAGGCCCCAGACATAGGCCGCCAGCACATGAATCTGCGCATCGGTCAGACGGCCCTGCTGCGCTGGCATCTGGTTGGTCTTGCCGGTGTTGATCATGCTGATGATGGCCTCCTGGCCATAACCATGCAGCCAGACCTTGTCAGTCAGGTTGGGCGCGCCCAGCGCCTGGTTGCCCCCACCGCCGGCACCGTGACAGGCGGCGCACGCACTGAATTTGCTCTTGCCCAGGCCAGCACGCAGGGAGTCGTGCGGACTGCCCGACAGGCTCAGCACATAGTTGGCGAGGTTTTTCACATCGTCCGGCGTGCCGACGGCAGCCGCCATGGGCGGCATGATGCCGATGCGTCCCTTGTGGATGGTTTCACTGATTTTTTCTGGGGAGCCGCCATGCAGCCAGTCGCTGTCGCTCAGGTTGGGAAACCCTTTGCTGCCGCGGCCATCAGAGCCATGGCATTGCGCGCAGTTGTTCAGGAAGAGACGCTCGCCGATGGCCATGGCCTGAGGATTGGCGGCAATCTTTTCAGCCGGCAAGGCGATGTAGGCGGCGTAAACCGGCTCCAGCTCGCGATTGGCGGTGGCGACATCCTTGGCATATTCGCCGCTCGTGCTCCAGCCGAGTTGGCCCCGATAGTTTCCCAGACCTGGATAGGCCACCAGGTAGCCAAGACCGAACACGATGGTGAGCACAAACAACCCCATCCACCAGCGCGGCATCGGGTTGTTGGCTTCGCGCAGGTCTTCGTCCCAGACATGACCGGTGGTGTTGTCGGCGCCCGGTTTGGCACGCACGCGCGCCGTGAGCCACAGCAGCAGCGCACACGCCAGGATGCTCGCCACGGCCAGGACGGCCACGTAATGCGACCAGAAGTTGTTGACAAAATCGCTCATGGTACAGTCTCAATCCTGTTCAAAAGGCAAACGCGCGGCTTCGTCGAAGCCAGCCGTGTTTCGGCGCAAGAAGGCCCACACCAGGATGCCGACAAAAGTGGCAAACGACACCAGGGTGGCGGCTATGCGCAAGGTGGTGATGTCCATGGGCGTGTTTCCTATTTCAGGGCGAGGCCGAGCGACTGCAGGTAGGCGACCACCGCATCCATCTCGGTCTTGCCCTGGATATCGGCAGGCGCAGCGGCGATCTGTTCGTCGGTGAAGGGAACCCCGACCTTGCGCAGCGCCCGCATGTGCGTGACCGCTTCGCTGCCGCTCAAAGGCGCCTTCTCCAGCCAGACGTAAGCCGGCATGTTGGATTCGGGCACCACATCGCGCGGATTGTTCAGGTGGATGCGGTGCCACTCGTCGCTGTACTTGCCGCCAACGCGGTGCAGATCCGGCCCGGTTCGTTTGCTGCCCCACTGAAAGGGGTGGTCGTAGACAAATTCGCCGGCCACCGAATAGTGGCCGTAACGCAGCGTTTCGGCGCGAAACGGCCGGATCATCTGCGAGTGGCAGTTGTAACAGCCTTCGCGCACATAGATGTCGCGGCCCAGCACCTGCAGCGAGGTGGGCGGCAGCATGCCGGTGATCGGCTGCGTGGTTGATTTCTGGAAGAACAGCGGAACGATCTCAACCAGGCCGCCGACCGCGACCACCAGCAGGATCAGCACGATCATCAGCAGGTTGTTGGTTTCGATCTTCTCGTGCGAGAAGCCTGTTTTTGGGGATGTATTGGCGCTCATGGTTTCCTCAGGCGGTGGCGGCAGACAGCAGGGGGATGGGCGCATCGGCCCGCTTGCCCGACAGCACAGTCATCCAGACGTTCCAGGCCATCACCAGCATGCCGCCCAGGTAAAGCAGGCCACCGATCAGGCGCACCACGTAATAGGGGTAGGTGGCTTTCACGCTTTCGACAAAGGTATAGGTCAGCGTGCCGTCGGCATTGACCGAGCGCCACATCAGGCCCTGCATCACGCCGGCAATCCACATCGCGGCGATATACAGGACGATGCCAATGGTGGACATCCAGAAGTGAAATTCGGTGGCCCGGATGCTGTACATGGTGGTGCGGCCGTACATGCGCGGGATCAGGTAATAAAGCGAGCCCATGGAAATCAGGCCGACCCAGCCCAGCGCGCCGGCGTGCACATGGCCGATGGTCCAGTCGGTGTAGTGGGACAGCGCATTGACGGTCTTGATCGACATCATCGGGCCCTCGAAGGTCGCCATGCCATAAAAGGACAAGGCAACGATCAGGAAACGCAGGATGGGGTCGGTGCGCAGTTTGTGCCAGGCGCCCGACAGCGTCATGATGCCGTTGATCATGCCGCCCCAGCTGGGCGCAAGCAGGATCAGCGAAAACACCATGCCGATGGACTGGGTCCAGTCCGGCAAGGCCGTGTAGTGCAGGTGATGCGGGCCGGCCCACATGTAGGTGAAGATCAGCGCCCAGAAGTGCACGATGGACAGGCGGTAGGAATACACCGGCCGGCCCGCCTGCTTGGGGATGTAGTAATACATCATGCCGAGGAAGCCGGCGGTCAGGAAGAAGCCCACGGCATTGTGGCCGTACCACCACTGCACCATGGCGTCCTGCACACCCGCGTAGGCTGAATAACTTTTCATCCAGCCGGCCGGAATGGCCGCACTGTTGACGATGTGCAGCAAGGCCACGGCAATGATGAAGGATCCGTAAAACCAGTTGGCGACGTAGATGTGGCGCACCTTGCGCGTGCCGATGGTGCCAAAGAAGACGACGGCATAGGCCACCCACACCAGCGTGATCAGGATGTCGATCGGCCATTCCAGCTCGGCGTATTCCTTGCCGGTGGTGTAACCCAGCGGCAGGCTGATGGCCGCGCCGACAATCACCGCCTGCCAGCCCCAGAACACAAAGGAAGCCAGCGCCGGCGCAAACAGGCGCACCTGGCAGGTGCGCTGGACCACATGAAAGCTGGTGGCCAT
>CAMLDT010000319.1 GCA_946479075.1 uncultured Polaromonas sp. | reverse complement strand
TGCAATCCCTGGAGAATTGACAGCATGAGCAGCGCCCCGGCATTTGCCATCCGCGACATCGAACTTTTTGAACGCCCGGTCACGCTTCGCATGCCCTTCCGCTTTGGCGTGGTGACGCTGCGCGAGGCGCCGCAGGCCTTCGTGCGGGCACGCATTGAACTGGCCGACGGTCGCTGGGCCTGGGGCGCGGCCGCAGAGTTGCTGGCGCCCAAGTGGTTCGACAAAAATCTGGCACTCACGAACGAAGACAATTTTGAGCAGTTGCGTGACGTGTTGCGCCTGGCGCGCTCGGCCTATCTGTCGGATGCGGCGCCGGCGAGCGCCTTCGGCCATTTCGCCCGCAATTTTGAGCCGCACATGCGGGCTGCGCAGGGCCAGGGTTACAACCCGCTGCTCGCCAGCTACGGCCCGGCGCTGGTAGACCGTGCCGTGCTGGATGCCCTGTGCCGTGCCACGGGCATGTCGTTTTACGCAGCCATCACCCACAACGCGGCAGGGATACAGGGCGGACGCGGCGACGCGGAAGGTTTGAACATGGGCGCCTTCGTGGCAAGCCTGCGTCCTGCGGAATTGATCGAGGCGCGCCATACCGTCGGCCTGGTCGATGCCATCACGGCGGCCGACATCACCGAGCCGGTCAACGACGGCCTTCCCGAGACCTTCCAGCAGGTGGTCGATGTCTATCGCCACCGCTACTACAAACTCAAGGTTGGCGGGCAGGTGAAGGCCGATGTCGAGCGCCTGACGGCCATCGCCTCGGTGCTGGACACACTGGCCCAGCCTTATTTCATCTCGCTGGATGGCAACGAACAGTACAACGACGCCCAGGGTGTGGCCGAGTTGCTGGCGGCGATGCGCGCTGAACCGGCGCTGGCGCGGCTCAATGACTCCATCATGTTCATCGAACAGCCCATCAATCGCAAGGTCGCGCTGGACGTGGACCTGCGTGGCGCCGGTCTGGGCAAGCCGGTGATCATCGATGAATCGGACGGAGAACTGGATACCTTTGTGCAAGCGCGTGCGCGCGGCTACGCGGGCGTGTCGTCCAAGACCTGCAAGGGGTTTTACAAGTCCATCCTGAATGCCGCACGTTGCGCGGCCTGGAACCGCGAGGAGGGTGCGCCGCGTTACTTCATGTCGGCCGAGGATCTCACCACGCAGGCGGGGCTCGCGGTCCAGCAGGATCTCGCGCTGGTGAACCTGCTCGGCATCAAACATGTCGAGCGCAATGGCCATCACTACGTCAACGGCATGGCCGCCCTGCCTTCTGCAGAGCAGGCCGCTTTCCGTAACAACCATCCCGATGTCTACGAATACTCGCACGGCGCGGTCCGCCTGAAGATCCAGGAAGGCCGCATTCATCTCGCATCGCTCGACTGCCCGGGTTTTGCCAGCGCCGCCTTGCCGGACTTCGCAGCCATGCAAAGCCTGCCCGCAGCTGCGGCGTAGTTCTTCAGGTCTCCGGCATCACAGGATGCTGTGCCATGGCCCAGTGCCACGCAGGACCGCATCGGTTGTGCGGCGACGACGGTTTGCTGGAGGGTGACGCCGAGCAACCGGGCGCCTTGCCGCGCCAGGTTCAGGCATGCGGGTTCCGGCGGTACTTCGCCGAAATGATGACCAAAAAGGTGGAGCCAGCCGCAAGCACATGCAGGGACTGGACGTACCCATGGTGCCCAGCCCACGAAGCCCGGCGTCCATCCGGATTTTTCAGGTCTGTGCTTCTGCCAGCCAGCCCAGGCCTTCGGTGGTGGTGGTTTTGGGTTTGTATTCACAACCGATCCAGCCGGTGTAGCCGATGGCATCCATGTGTCTGAACAGCCAGGCGTAGTTGATCTCGCCGGTTCCGGGTTCGTTGCGTCCGGGGTTGTCGGCCAGCTGGATGTGGCCTATGCGCGCCATGTGTTTGCTCAGCGTGTTGGCCAGCTCGCCCTCCATGCGCTGCGCATGGTAGATGTCGTACTGCACAAACAGATTGGGCGAATCGACCTCATCGAGAAGGGCCATTGCCTGGTCTGTCCGCGACAGGAAGAAACCCGGAATGTCGAAGGTGTTGATCGGCTCGATCAGCAGCCTGATGCCCGCGGTCTTCAGCGCTGACGCGGCAAAACGCAGGTTGGCCACCAGCGTGGCATGGGCCTGCGCGCTGCTGGCACCTTCGGGCAACCTGCCGGCCAGGCAGTTGACCTGCGGGCAGCCCAAGGCGGTGGCGTAGTCGATGGCCCGGTTGACGCCTTCCCGAAACTCTGCGGTGCGCTCGGCATGACAGGCAATGCCGCGTTCGCCGCCAGCCCAGTCGCCGGCCGGCAGGTTGTGCAGCACCTGCTTCAGGCCGTTGTTTTTCAGCGCAGCGACCAGCTCGTCCTTGCTGTAGTCATAGGGGAACAAATACTCCACGGCGTCGAAGCCGGCGGCCCGCGCGGCGGCGAAGCGCTCCATGAAGGGCAGCTCGGTGAACAGCATGCTGAGGTTGGCGGCGAATTTCGGCATGAATTTTCCCGTCCTCAGTCCAGCATCGCCGCCACGGCGGTGGGCGCATCGTCTCGGCTGGCGGCCAGGTCCTCGAACTCGATGATGTTGTCGATCTCGGTGCCCATGGCGATGTTGGTCACGCGCTCCAGGATCACCTCGATCACCACCGGCACCTGGAACTCCTTCATCCAGGCTTCGGCCTGCTGGATGGCCGGCGCCAGCTCTTCCTGCCGGTGCACACGGATGGCCTTGCAGCCCAGGCCCTCGACCACCTTGACATGGTCCACGCCGTAGGCCCGGACGGGCTCGTCCTCGCCGGTGTTGATGTTGTCGAAACCGAGCTGCACGCAGTAGTCCATCTCGAAGCCGCGCTGCGCCTGGCGGATCAGGCCGAGGTAGGAGTTGTTCACCACCATGTGGATGTAAGGCAGCCTGAACTGTGCGCCCACGGCCAGCTCCTCGATCATGAACTGGAAGTCGTAGTCGCCCGACAGCGCCACGATCTTGCG
>CAMLDT010000318.1 GCA_946479075.1 uncultured Polaromonas sp. | reverse complement strand
ACCCGCAGCCCACCATGCCATCGACTTATGGCGTTGGCGCTGCACAGGAGACAGACCCATGACCACCCTGATCTACACCCACGAAGCCTGCTTCAACCACCAACCTGGCCCACACCACCCCGAGTCGCCGGAGCGCCTTGAAGCCGTGCTGCAGGCCCTCAAAACGCCGGAGTTTTCGGGCGCCGTCTGGCGCGATGCGCCGCTGGGCACCTTCGAGCAGGTGCTGCATGTGCACACGCCGGACTATGTGGAGAACGTGCAGGCCCTGTCGCCCACCGAAGGCTACCGCGCGCTGGATGCCGGCGACACCATCCTGTCGCCGGGCTCGCTGGAAGCGGTGATGCGCTGCGTGGGTGCGGCCTGTGCCGGTGTGGACGATGTGGTGTCCAAAGAGGCAGCCAATGTCTTTTGCGCCACGCGGCCTTGCGGCCACCACGCCGAGGCCGACCAGGCCATGGGTTTTTGCGTGTTCAACCAGGCCGCCATTGCCGCGCTGCATGCGCGTGAGAAACATGGCATCCAGCGCGTCGCGGTGGTGGACTTCGACGTGCACCACGGCAACGGCACGCAGAACTCGTTTTACGACGACCCTGACCTGTTCTACGGCTCCTGCCACCAGTCGGAGTTTTACCCGGGCACCGGCGCGCGCCACGAAACCGGCGTGGCCGGCAACATCGTCAACATTCCCTTCCCGCGGGGCACCGGTTCGGCCGCTTTCCGCAAGGCCATGACCGACCAGTTGCTGCCGGCCCTGCGCAAGTTCGCGCCCGGGCTGCTGATCATTTCGGCCGGCTTTGACGCGCATCACCTGGACCCGCTGGGCGGGTTGAAGTTCACCGACGACGACTACCACTGGATCACGCGCGAACTGATGAAGGTGGCTGACGAAACCGCCGAGGGCCGCGTGGTGTCGGTGCTGGAGGGCGGCTATAGCCTCGAAGGTCTGGCCAGCGGCACGGCCGCGCATGTGCGCGCGCTGATGGAGGCTTGAGACGCCATGGAACGCAAACTGCGGGTGGGCCAGCCCATCACCCCTGAAGAATTCGACGAACTGACCGACGCGCAGCTGGAGCGCCTGGTGCCCAAGGCGCACCGGGAGTTTTTTCCCGGTAAGGACGACTGCGCTGACGGCTATTTTTATCTGCACGACGGCACGGCCTGGAGCTTTTATAAGGGAGGGTTTCTCGATGACTGACCTGACGAATCTGGCCAGGGAGTTTGCGCCCGCCGGCAAGCTGCGCGCTTCGCTGAACATGGGCAACCCGGTGCTGGCGCACAGCCACACCGCCCGGGAAACGCCAGCGGGCGTCACCATCGACCTGTCGCGTGAGTTTGCGCGTGAGCTGGGTGTCGAGGTCGATTTCCTGCAGTTCGACAACGCGGCCAAATCGGTCGCGGCGCTGGCCAGCGGCGAGGCCGACATCGGTTTCATGGCGATTGATCCGCTGCGCGCCGAGACCACGCATTTCACGCCGGCCTATGTGCAGATCGAGGGCTACTACCTGGTGCCTGAAAACTCGCCCATCCAGACCAATGCCGACGTGGACCGTGCAGGCACCCGCATCGTCATGGGGGCCGGCAGTGCCTACGGCCTGTACCTGACACGCAACATAAAAAACGCCGAGCTGATCCAGGTGCCGACCTCGGAAGCGGTGGTGGATGCCATGCTGGAGCGCGGACTGGAAGTGGCGTCCGGTGTGAAGCAGGGCCTGGAGGCTGACGCCATTCGCGTCGGTGGTGTGCGCCTGCTGGGCGAACGTTTCATGGTGATCAACCAGGCCATGGCCATGCCCAAAACGCGCAGCGCTGCAGCGGCGGCATTCATCGATGACTTTGTTGGCCGCATGAAGCGCGGTGGTTTTGTGGCGGATTCGCTGGCGCGCCATGCGATTGTGGGCGCGGCCGTCGCCGCCGATTGATCCCGCGGGCCAAAGCGCTCTCTTTTTAATAGCTGCTTGCGCCCGCCGGATAAGGGCGGGAGGACTTTTTTGTTCTTGAATCGTGCCGAGCCGTCAGTAGGCGTCTGACTGAGGCCACCCGTCTTCGATCTGGAACCACGGCGCCCTGGAGGCAACGTGAATGTGTCTTTGTTTCGACGGCGTGTAAGGCGTGTCCAGCGTTGCCAGGGGAAAAGACACCCAGTCCTCAAACTCGCCCTTGCTGTGCCAGAGCATTGGCGAGCCGCAGACTGAACAAAACGTCCTCGATACCCCGGCCGACGACGCATAGTAGGCAAGCAGTTCGCCGCCCGCAGTGAAGCTGTGTGCTTCTTTCAGCACACTCGCATAGGTAGCAAACGCTGCCCCATGAGCCTTGCGGCACATTGAGCAATGGCAGTGCGAGGTGGATTTGATGTCAGACGTGAGCTGATACCGGATTTTTCCGCACAGGCAGGAGCCGAGGAAAATGTGCGACGTCATGGGCTTACCCTTTCAAGGTGAGCGCGGGCAAATTTTTGGCCATGGGCTGACCCTCCAGCCCGAAGGCGAGCATCGGTGGTCCACTGGGTTTAAATGCATTGCGCATATAAAACGCCAGGGCCGAGCGGGTGCTTTGAAGGCGCAGGCTGGAGGCGCCAGCTTCAGAAGCATGGGTCTCCAGGAACTGGAGCATGGCTTTCCCGATGCCTTTGAAACGGGCTTCGGGAACAAGGTAGCAAAGCAAGATCTCGTCGTCCCTGGACATGCCAAAGCCCACGATTGAACCGCTGACTTCAGCTACAACCGAACACGCGCCGGGGTCTTCAAGCCACGTCAGGGTATTTGGCACCGTCTTGTTTTTCAACCAAATTGCAAGCAGGGCCGGGTCGTTGTGATGATCGGCCATGCAGCACTCCGCGATGGATCGCCGAACCACCGTGCAAACGGCGGCGGCATCTTCCGGGACGGCGGGCCGCAGGCGGGTGCCCATCAGATAAATCCGCCTATTTGTAAAACGCCTCGACCTTGCCCTTGAGTTTGATCATCAGCGGCTGGCCTTTGCGGTCCAGCG
>CAMLDT010000317.1 GCA_946479075.1 uncultured Polaromonas sp. | reverse complement strand
TGGCTGGTGGTGAAGACGGCATGGACTTCATCAGAGCCCTTTTTCTAAACGCCGCCCGCCATATGAGCGAAAATGCGGTGCTGGTGCTGGAAATCGGCAACGAGCGTGAGAATTTCGAACGCGCTTTTCCCGGGCTGGAACCGCTGTGGTTCGAGACCAGCGCAGGCCCTGACCAGGTTTTGCTCCTCACGCGCCAGCAACTGGCCTGAACCCTGCGTCCTGGCCTTCACGGCTGTGACGGCCGAACAATTTGTCTGTTTGAAATGATTACCCTTAAAAATGTGGTGCTGCGTCGCGGCGCCAAAGTGATTCTCGACAGCGCTTCTGTCAGCCTCAACCCCGGTGAAAAAATCGGTCTGGTGGGGCGCAATGGCGCGGGCAAGTCCTCGCTGTTTGCCATGCTGAACGGCACGCTGCACGAGGACGGCGGCGAGTTCTACATCCCGGCGCAATGGCGCATGGCGCAGGTTGCGCAGGACATGCCCGAAACCGAACAAAGCGCCACCGACTACGTGATCGAGGGCGATGTGGTGCTGCTGGCCGCCCAGGCCGAGGTGACGGCCGCTGAAGAAAGCGGCGATGGCGACCGCATGGCGCACGCCTACATGGAGTTGTACGACGCCGGCGCGCACGACGCGCAGGCACGCGCGCAGGCGCTGATTCTGGGCCTGGGTTTCAAGGTCAGCGAACTCGACAACCCGGTCAACAGTTTCTCGGGCGGATGGCGCATGCGTTTGCAACTGGCACGTGCGCTGATGTGCCCGTCCGACCTGCTCATGCTCGACGAACCGACCAACCACCTGGACCTGGACGCGCTGGTTTGGCTTGAAGCCTGGCTGCAGCGTTACCAGGGCACCATGCTGGTCATCAGCCATGACCGCGAGTTCCTCGACGCGGTGACCGACGTCACGGTGCACATCGAACGCGCCAAACTCACGCGTTACGGTGGCAACTACAGCAAGTTCGAGGACTTGCGCGCCGAGCAGATGGCGCTGCAGCAAGGTGCCTTCAACAAGCAGCAGGAAAAAATAGCCCATTTGCAGAAGTTCATCGCACGCTTCAAGGCCAAGGCGAGCAAGGCCAAACAGGCGCAAAGCCGTGTCAAGGCGCTGGACCGCATGGAAAAGGTCGCACCGCTGCTGGCCGAGGCCGACTTCACCTTCGAGTTCAAGGAACCGGCCAACCTGCCCAACCCCATGCTGTCGATGCAGAACGCGTATTTCGGCTACCCACCTCCCGAAGATGCGCCGGCAGGCACACCACCCACCGTGATCGTGCAAAACGTCAACAAGTCGGTGCTGGCCGGCCAGCGCATCGGCATCCTCGGCGCCAACGGCCAGGGCAAATCCACCCTGGTCAAAACCGTGGCGCGCGCCCTCGCCCCCATCAGTGGCGACATGACCGAAGGCAAAGGCCTGAACATCGGCTACTTCGCGCAGCAGGAGCTCGACGTGCTGCGCCCGGCCGACAACCCGCTGGAGCACATGATCCGCCTGGTCAAGGAAGTCACGGCGGCTGGCAAGATCGGCAACCAGCCGACGCGCGAACAGGACCTGCGCAGCTTCCTGGGCAACTTCAACTTCAGCGGCGACATGGTCAAACAGGCCGTGGGCAGCATGAGCGGCGGCGAAAAAGCCCGGCTGGTGCTGTGCATGATCGTCTGGCAGCGCCCCAACCTGCTGCTGCTCGATGAACCGACCAACCACCTGGACCTGGCCACGCGCGAGGCGCTGTCGATGGCGCTCAACGAGTTCGAAGGCACGGTGATGCTGGTCAGCCACGACCGGGCGCTGCTGCGCGCGGTTTGCGACGAGTTCTGGATGGTGTCCCAGGGGGGTGTCGCGCCTTTCGATGGCGACCTGGACGACTACCAGAAGTATTTGCTGGACCATGCCAAACGCCAGCGCGAAGAAGCGAAGAAAGCCGCCAGCAACCCGGCGCCGGCGGCAGATGCTATTAAAAAGGTAGCTGCCAGCGCACAGCCAGCGGGGGCTACAGGCACTTTTGACGTAAAGAATCCTGCCGACAAGAAGCAGGAAGCGCAGCGCCGCCAGCAGCAATCCGACAGCACCAGGCCACTGCGCAAGGAACTGGAAAAAACCGATGCGCGCATGGCCTCCTTGAGCGCGGAGCGCGACAGCCTGCAGGCCAGCCTGGCCAAAACGACCGCGCCGGCCGAAATGGCGCAGTCCGGCAAACGCCTCAAGGCCATTGAGGCCGAACTGGTGACGCTGGAAGAGCGCTGGCTGGAGCTGACCGAACAGATCGAAACCGCGACTGCCTGAGCCTGACATGCACTGGGGCTGGTGGCCCTGACGCTGGCTGGCATTTCAGGCTAAAGTGGTTTGATGCCCACCGCCCTTCAAATGGCCGCCGATGACGCGGCCCTCGCCGCCGCCGTGACCCGCAGCCGCAGGCTGCTGCACAAACGCGCCGTGGTCGCCGCTGCAGCCAGCGCCGTGCCAGTGCCCGGGCTCGACTGGGCAGTCGATGCAGCCATGCTGTCGCGGCTGATCCCCGAGATCAACAAGGAATTCGGCCTCACGCCACAGCAGCTCGACCAGCTCGATCCAGCAAAGCGTGACCAGGTGCAAAAGGCCGTCACCATCGTCGGCTCGGTGCTGATCGGCAAGTTCATCAGCCGCGACCTGATCCTCAAGGCCGCGACAAAAATCGGCATGCGCCTCACCACCCAACAACTCGCGAAATACGTGCCCTTCGCGGGGCAGATCGTCGCCGCCACGGTGGGTTATGCGGCCATACGCTACCTCGGCGAAGAACACATGAAGGATTGCATCCGGGTGGCGCAGCAGGCGCAGCTGGAGGTGCCACTGCTGGGCTACGCACGCTGAACATTTTTTGCGCGGAACCGCCAGACATCAGCCAAAGAAAAAGCGCCTGACTTTGCAGTCAGGCGCTTTCGTTATTTGGTGGGGCCTGCGGGGGTCGAACCCACGACAAACGGATTAAAAGTCCGCTGCTCTACCAACTGAGCTAA
>CAMLDT010000316.1 GCA_946479075.1 uncultured Polaromonas sp. | reverse complement strand
TTTTCAATCTCCAGCAGCATCACCATGGCCTGCTCGATGTCGCCTTCGTCCACCAGCAGCAGATCGTCCACCCGGCGCGCGATGATGGCCTGCGGGATGCGCCCCGGCGTGCCGACCGCAATGCCCTCGGCGATGGTGCTGCTGCCCTGGGGGTGGTGGGTGCCCTTGATGGCGTTGACCATGGCCGGGAAGCGCGATGTCTGCACACCAATGATTTCAATGCCCGGTTTGAGGGCGCGGGCGGCGGTGGCCATGCCGGCGATCAGGCCACCGCCGCCGACCGCAACCACCAGCGTGTCGAGGCCAGGGACGGCCTGCAGCATTTCCAGGCCCACGGTGCCCTGCCCGGCCACGATGGCTTCGTCGTCGTAGGGATGGATGAAGACCAGCGCCTCGCGTTGCGCGAGTTCCAGCGCGTGGCTGCGGGCTTCATCGAGCGTGTCGCCATGCAACACCACCTCGGCACCAAAGCCGCGGGTTCGGTCTATCTTCACCCCGGGGGTGAAGCGCGGCATCACAATCACCGCCCGCAAGCCCAGCCGCTGCGCATGGTAGGCCACGCCCTGTGCATGGTTGCCGGCGCTCATCGCCACCACGCCGCGGTGCTGCTCCTCGGCCGTGAGTTGCACCAGCTTGTTGCAGGCGCCACGTTCCTTGAACGAGGCGGTGTACTGCAGGTTCTCGAATTTCAGGAACACCTCCGCCCCGGTGATCTGCGACAGCGTTTTCGACGCGACACAGGGGGTGTCTAGCAGTTGGCCCTCTAGCCGGAGGGCGGCAGCTTCAATGTCTGCGAATCCAAGCATGGTGCTCCTGGGGGATGGGGCTGTCACGGCATTTTCAAGGCGGCATCGATTGTGGCGGTTTTTGTGGCGCCATCCACACGAGGCCATGGAGATCTTGTCTTCCATGATGCCCGAAGCTGCGTTATGGTTGTGCATGTGTTTTTCTGCACATGGGTTGCAGGGGCGTATTTCCGCGAGCTGGAGGTCCATCGATGAACAAGCGTGTGGGTGTCGACAAGCACGGTCAGCTGTTGCTGTCTCCCGGCCTGAAGGACGCGCCGGTGCTGGATCTGATGTGCTCGCATTTTGTGCTGACGCTGGCTGCGCGCCAGGGCGCCAAGTTCAACGTGCGGCGCGATCTCAACAGCCTGCTGTCGCTGTCTGGTCGCCATCTGGTGTGGCCCTTGCCCGCGCTGCAGCGCCTGCGCGAATTTCTGGGCCGCCGTTGCCGCGACAACGAGTTCTGGCGCGGGCACGAAGCCCTCAGCGACAGCGCCTTCCTTGCTCGCCACGGCGCGTGGCGCGGACCGTATGAGGAGGGCACGCTGTTTTTCTACCTGGACGAACATGCCAAGGATCAGCCCAAGGATTTGCTGTCGGTCCTGAGCGCGACCGGCGACTGGCTCGCCCACGCGCTCAAAAAACAATCCACCCTGGTCGAGAAAAATATCGACGCGCTGGCCAACCTGCTGCAGCTCAACCAGGCCGAGCGTGCCCTGCTGCTGTATGGCACGCTGGCGCGTTACCAGCGCGACCTGCGCTCGCTGCTGGTCGAGTTCAAGGTCAACAATGCCCCCGAAGCCTATGCGGCGATTGCCGAGGTGGCCGGCGTGAAAGCCAACGAGGTGGCCGAGGCCCTGCGCGCCGGTTCGCGGCTGGAGCGCATCGGCATGGTCGAAAACCTGATCTCCGAGCACAACATCACCGATCTGGCCGATCTCATGAAGGTCAGCGAAAAATTGCCTCCCGTGCTGATGCGCGAATACCGCGACCAGACCGAGCTGATGGCCGTGTTCACGCGGCCGGTGGACCGCAGCAGCCTGGGGCTGTCCGATTTCTCGTTTGCCCAGGAAGACGCCCATGTGATGGTTTCGCTGCTGCGCAACGCGGTTGCCGCCCGGGAGCCGGGGGTCAACGTGCTGCTGTACGGCCCGCCCGGCACCGGCAAGACCGAGCTGGCCAAGGTGGTGGCACAGGCGGCCGGGCTGGACCTGTTCGAGGTCGAATATGCCGACCGCGACGGCAACTCGCTGAGCGGGCGTGATCGCTACCGTTCGCTGCAGATTGCCCAGGTGTTTCTCAAGGGCAGCGCCCACGCGGCCTTGCTGTTTGACGAGGTCGAAGACGTGTTTCCCGCCGTCTCCAGCGAGGCGGCCCAGTTGATGGCGCGCTCCGACCAGCTGGTGGCACCGGCCACCGGCTCCGTGAGCGGCAAGGCCTGGGTCAATCAGATCCTCGAATCGAACACCGTGCCCACCTTGTGGGTGACCAACCGGATCGAGCAGATCGACCCGGCCTTCCGGCGCCGCTTTGCCTACCACCTGGAGCTCAAGTCACCGCCGCCGGGTGCGCGCGAAGGCCTGGTGCGCAAGACGCTGGAGGGGGTGGCGGTCACCGACGGTTTTGTGGCCAGGCTCACGGCGCGCAAGGGGCTGACGCCGGCGCAGATCCGGACCGCGGTGCGGGTTGCCAAACTGGCGAGCGAACCCGGGAAAGGCACGGACAACGCAGGCATGCAGGCGATTTTCAGCGGTGGCCACACCGCATTGATGGAGTCGCTGATTGAGCGCCAGCTCAAAAACGCCGATCAGGCGCTGGGCAACAAGGCCGGTGCTGCGGGGCGGCCCAGCGTCACCACCTACGACCTTGGCATGCTCAACGTCGAGTCGCGCTTTGAGGTGCCGCGCATCGTGCAGGCGCTGAAAAGCCGCGGGCATGGCAGCCTGTGCTTTTATGGCGCACCCGGCACCGGCAAGACTGCGCTGGCCGAACACATCGCCAGAGCGCTGGAACGGCCGCTGATCATCAAGCAGGCCAGCGACCTGATCAGCAAATACGTGGGCGACACCGAGCAGAACATGGCCGCCATGTTTGCCGAGGCCGAAGCCGAAAAGGCGGTGCTGCTGCTCGACGAAGCCGACAGTTTCCTGCAGGACCGGCGTGGCGCCCAGCGCACCTACGAAGTCACCGAGGTCAACGAGATGCTGCAGGGCATGG
>CAMLDT010000315.1 GCA_946479075.1 uncultured Polaromonas sp. | reverse complement strand
CGAGGCGATCTCGCCCTTGATGTCCACCACCGCCGTGTGCGGCGTGCTCTTGCTTGCGCCGGTCGATGCCTGGCGCATGGCGCCCCAGGCCAGCGCGAGGATCAGGAACAACCAGGCAAAGCGGAAAAAGATTTTCCAGCGGCGGGCCGAGCGCTGCTCGCTGAGGGCCGCAAAGGCCAGCTTCTCCAGCGTGGCGCGCTCCCACCCAGGCTCCTGCACAGCCGCGCGGGCGCCGGACGGGGCGGCTGATTGCGACCACAGGTCCTGCGACGGGGGGAAATTCTTGTCGGAACCCGGGATTCCAGGCTGTTGGGGATCGGTCATTTCAGGCCTTTTGAGACACCATGCGGCCCTTGGCGGGCAGGCCGCCACAGGCAAATATGCAAAAAACAGGACGAGCCAGGGAACACCCCTAAAACTCGACGGGCTGGAGGTTGTATGCAGTATGCCAGTGCACTGCACCATCGGACTCCGACAGGGCTATCTTCACCAGCCCGCCCCGGCACGGCCCGCCCGCGCACTGGCCGGTGTCGGGCAGGTAGGCCGCTCCATGCGTGGCGCACAGCAGCCAGTTGCCGGAATCGTCGAAAAACCGGTCGGGCTGGTAGTCCATCTCCATCGCCACATGCGTGCAGCGGTTGAGGTAGGCATGCGGCGCTCCGCGGTAGCGGATGGCAAAGGCCCTGCAGGTCTGGCCCGCGTATTTCACATCAAAGGGCACAGCCAGCCCGCCATCCACCAGATCGGCGCTGTTGCACAAGGGAATGGAGGCAGGCTCGGCAGTGCTCATGGGAGGACAACGGCAGTGGCAGATGAAGAAAGTGACCGATGAAGAGGCTATCCGTTGGCCCGCAGCCAGTCGTGCAGCTCGCGCACCGAATGCGCCACGGCCAGCGGCTGCAGCACGTGGAAGGCGTCGGGCTCGTGCGCCCCATAGCTCACGCCCACGCTGGCACAGCCGGCGTTGAGCGCCATCTGCAGGTCGTGCGTGGTGTCGCCGATCATGAGCACGCGCTCGGGCAGCACGTCGAACTCGGCCATCAGCTCCTGCAGCATCAGCGGGTGGGGTTTGCCGGCCGTCTGGTCGGCGGTGCGCGAACCGTCGAACACGCCCTTGAGGTCCTTGGAATGCAGCACATCGTCCAGGCCGCGCCGGCTCTTGCCCGTGGCCACCGTGATCAGGTGCCCGGCATCGCGCAGGTCGGCCAGCATCGGCAGCACGCCCTCGAACAGGCTCAGGTCGTCCTGGTGTTGCACATAGTGAAAACGGTAGCGGTTGGCCAGCTCAGGGTACTTTTCGGGCGGCACGTCGGGCGCGGCATGGGCCAGCGCCTGCATCAGGGCCATGCCGATCACGTACGAGGCCGCCTGGTCCGTGGGCACGGTGCCGCCCACGTCCTTCACGGCCGCCTGGATGCAGCGCACGATGATCTGCGTGGAGTCGAACAGGGTGCCATCCCAGTCAAAGGCAATCAGGTCGAAACGGCGGGGACGGGACGTGGGACGCATGGGACAAGGCACTCAGGCAGAGGGTACGAAATCGGCCAGCTCGGGCGGCAGTGGGGCGTTGAGCGCAACGCGCTCGCCACTGGCCGGGTGGTTGAACTGTAACCGCCACGCGTGCAGGAACATGCGCCGCATGCCCAGCTTCTGCAAGCGTTTGTTCAACTCGAAATCGCCGTACTTGTCGTCCCCGACGATGGCGTGGCCCTGGCTCGCCAAGTGCACCCGGATCTGGTGCGTGCGCCCGGTCTTGATCGTCACCTCCAGCAGCGTCATGGCCGGCAGGCCCTTTTCCTGGCGCGCCGGCACGGCCTGGCGCACCTTGACCAGGGTGATCGAGCGCATGCCGTCAGGGTCGTCGGCCGTGGTCACGCGCACGCGGCGCTCGCCATCGGCCTGCAAATACTTGTGCAGTGGCAGGTCGATGACCTTGTTGCTGGCGGTCCACACCCCGGTGACCAGCGCCAGGTAGGTCTTGCCGGTTTCGCGCTCGCGGAACTGGTCCTGCAGGTGGGTGAGCGCCGAGCGCTTTTTGGCCACCAGCAAAATGCCCGAGGTGTCCCGGTCCAGCCGGTGCACCAGCTCCAGGAACTTCGCGGTGGGTCGCGCCTGGCGCAGCTGCTCGATCACGCCAAAGCTCACCCCGCTGCCGCCATGCACGGCCACACCCGCAGGCTTGTCGATTGCGATCACGTGCTCATCTTCAAGCAGGATGGGGAATTCGCGCGCGGGCGCAGGCCGCTCGGCCTTCTCGGCCACCTTCTCGGAGATGCGCACCGGCGGCAGGCGCACCTGGTCGCCCGCCTCCACCCGGGTGTCGGCACTGGCCCGGCCCTTGTTGATGCGCACCTCACCACTGCGGATGATGCGGTAGACATGGGTTTTGGGCACGCCCTTGAGGTGGCGTATCAAAAAGTTATCGAGCCGCTGGCCCGCCGAGTCCTCGTCAACCTCGACGAAGCGGGCGGCTGGCGCGTTGGAAGCCGGGGCGGGGCCGGATGGCGGTTTGCCCCCTATAATGTGTTTCACCTGCGCGTTGCTGTGTAAGTGGTTGATTTGTCTGGAGTTTAGTCCACACGACCGCCACACGGGCGCAGGCAGGTCGATGCCAGCGGGTGTCGCCCACGCAGATTGCAGGCCAGATGCCTGCAATGGCCTGGGTGCCAGCCGGCGGGCTGACAGATTGAAACACTGATACGGAATCCCCCAAGCTGGCAGATGCGCCCCACCAGGGCAAGGTCTGCCAGCGGATCGAAGCGAGCATGTGGTTGTTGATGGCTTGGATTGTGACCTTGTGGCGGTGGCGCATGCCCCTGGCCATGCGCGCGCAATTGCCTGCAACAACCGTCCGGCCAGCGCAACCAGCCACCTTGTTCGTGGCAAAACTGCGCCTCTCCCACTCGCCCCCTTCCATGCGCCCCTGCCTTTCGCTGCCGCGCTAACGCGCGGCAGGCTTTCGGCATCCCCGGCAATTCCCTTCGTTTCGATGCGTCAGTCCAGGCATTCACAGCTC
>CAMLDT010000314.1 GCA_946479075.1 uncultured Polaromonas sp. | reverse complement strand
GGGGCGGCAGCGGTGTGGGATCAAGCACTGCGGTGGGGTTGGTCACGGTATTCATGCCTTGGCTGCCTGCAGGCGCACACGCGGGTCGAGCACCGAATAAAGAATGTCGGTCACCAGGTTGAGCATGACCAGAAAGAACACGATGAGGATCAGGTAGGCCACCACCACCGGCCGGTCCAGCGTAATGATGGAATCGAGCAGCAGCTTGCCCATGCCCGGCCAGGCAAAGATGGTTTCGGTCACCACGGCAAACGCCACCACCTGGCCAAACTCCAGTCCAAACACGGTGACGATGGGAATCATGATGTTCTTGAGCAGGTGCACACGCAGGATGCGGCCCCAGGTCAGGCCCTTGGCACGGGCAAACTTGATGTAGTCCATGGGCAGCGCCTCGCGCGTGGCAGCCCGCGTAACGCGGATGATGAGCGCCGCCTTGGCCATGGCAATGGTGCAGGCCGGCAGGATGAGCCGGCTCCACCCATCGAGTGTCAGCACGCTGAGGTCGAGCGGGCCCAGCATGACTGTCTTGCCGCGGCCGCTGGCAGGCACCCAGCCCAGGTACACCGCAAACACCATGATCAGCATCAGGCCCACCCAGAAGTTGGGCAGGGAAAAACCCAGCACCGAGCCGGTCATGATGCCGCGCGTGCTCAATGCGTCAGGCCGCAAGCCGGCCCAGATGCCCAGCGGCACACCCACCAGGCCGGCCAGTAGCATGGACACCACCGCCAGCTCCAGCGTGGCCGGCATGCGCTCCAGGATGAGGCCCATCGCCGACTGGCCCGTGAGGAAGCTTTTGCCAAAGTCAAATCGCACGGCGTGCGACATGAAGATGGCGTACTGCTCCACCAGGGGTTTGTCGAGGCCGAAGTTGGCGCGGATGGCATCGCGCTCCAGTTCGGTGGCTTCGGGACTGGCCATCATGGAGACCGGGTCGCCCACCACGTAGAGCCCGACAAAAACCAGCCCGGACATGACGGCCATGACCAGCAGGGCCTGAAGCAGGCGGCGAATGATGAAAGCAAGCATGGGTTAATGGCCCGCCGCCGGGGCGGCGGGCTGGGGGGTGCGAAGTGGTTAAAAGTTACTTCGCCAGGCGCTACTTGGCCACTGTGGCGTACTGCACCATGGTCTGCTGGTCAGCGCGGCCCTTGAAGCTGATGCCTTTTTTCATGGCCCACACCGAATGCTCGAAGTGGATGGGCAGCATGGCGAAGTCGGCCATGGCGACCTCACTGGCCTTGGCCAGGGTGGCGGCGCGCTGGGCGTCGTCCATCTGGTTGGCAGAATCGGCGACCAGCTTGTCCATTTCAGGGTTGGAGTAGCGGCTGCGGTTGGTCGTGCCCTGCCCTTTTTCCTTGTTGGGGGTCACCAGCAGGGAGTTGAGCGTGTTGGACATTTCACCCGTGGCCGTGCCCCAGCCTGCCATGTAGGCACTGTAGGCATAGGCATCGCGGTTTTTGAAAAACACCGCCGGGGCATTGGAGTCGATGGTGGTTTTGACACCCGCACGCGTCCACATGGAGGCCAGCGTCTGCGCGACCTTGCTGTCGTTGATGTAGCGGCCGTTCGGCGCACCCAACACCATGGTGAAGCCATCGGGGTAGCCGGCTTCTTTCAGCAGGGCCTTGGCCCTGTCGGTATTGACCTTCGCCGGCGTGACCAGGTTCTTGCTGGCGCCAAACATCGGGTAAGGCAAAAGCTGCGCGGCCGGAGTGCCCACGCCACCCATGATGCGGGCCACCAGGGCCTGCCGGTCAATGGCCAGCGACAGGGCTTCACGTACGCGTTTGTCGAGCAGCGGATTTTTGCCGTTGGTACCTTCGATCCCGGGCGTCTTTTCGCCGTTCTGGTCCAGCGCCACGTAGATCACCCGGTTGGACGCCTTGGTTTCCACCGTCAGTTTCGGGTCTTTCTGCAGGCGCTCCAGGTCATCGGTCGGCGGGTCTTCGACCAGGTCCACATCGCCAGCCAACAAGGCTGCCACGCGCGCGGCGGGGTTGCTGATGGGGCGGTAAATCACCTTGTCCCAGGCGGGGGCCGGGCCCCAGTAATGCGGATTGCGTTCGAAGATGATTTCGCTGCCGCGCTTCCAGGAAACAAACCGGTAGGGGCCTGCGCCCACCAGACCGTTGCCGGAATTCAGCTCGGTGGTGGTCTTGCCTTCCGCCGCGGGGCCGGCCGCCGCCTTGGCCGACATGATGGGCAGGCCGACCATGTTGATGGCCAGCAAGGGGTAGGGCTCCGACGTGGTGATGCGCACCGTGAGCGGGTCAACCGCCTCGACCTTATCAACCTTCTGCAGGTACACCTTGAAGGACGAGGGGCTGTTCGGCACCTTGGCCACGCGGTCCATCGTGAACACCACGTCGGCAGAGGTGAGCGGCGAACCATCGGAGAATTTCACATTGGGCCGCAGCTTGAACGTCCAGCTCTTGCCATCGGCCTTCCACGATTCCGCCAGGCAGGGCTTGATGGCCAGGTCGGCATCGGCACACACCAGGCCATCGAACAGCGTTTGCGACAACTGGATGTTGGGCGTGAGGGCGTGGTACTGCGGGTCCATCGAGGTCGGTTCGGTCTTGAGCGCCACCACGAGGTCGCGGGCATAAGCCCCGGTCGACAAGGCAGTGATGGCAGCCATGGCGGCGGTCATCGCCGCGCGACGCAGGCTCGGGCGGACAGCAGAGTTGACGGGCATCTGGAATTCTCCTGAAGGGGATTGCTGAAATTGAGAAAGGATTGGCTTGTGAACTACGTTAGCAAGAAACAAGCCCGCCCGACCTCATTGATGTCACAGCATAGCCAACAGCGTGCGGGGTGATACCGGGAATAACCCGCTGGTGCGACCAGACGTAACCGTGTGATTGGAGGTCATTGCAGGTCATGAGACCGGTCAGGTGACGGCATGCATGATTTTCGGAAGTTTGAACACGAAGGAATCTGTGCCGCAGAACGCCCAGCGATCTGACCAGTGAATTGCGCCCGGCTATAATCGCGGGCTGTACTTCAGGATTCGCCGGTGTAGCTCAGTCGGTAGAGCAGCTCATTCGTAATGAGAAGGTCGGGTGT
>CAMLDT010000313.1 GCA_946479075.1 uncultured Polaromonas sp. | reverse complement strand
TCATGCTCAGGGACGGCACCGGCGGCAAGGCCAAAACCAGCAACATGGCGCGCGCCCTCGCCTTCCGGGTTGGGTTTTCCGTCCTGCTGTTCGTCTGCATCCTGATCGCCTGGAAGATGGGTTACATCCAGCCCACCGGCATCCCGGCGGGCAAGTAAAAAAAGCGCCTCGCGGCGCTTTTCTTCTGGTGGGCCAAGTTACATCCAATAGACAAGAATGTAGAGACCCAGCCACACCACGTCCACAAAGTGCCAGTACCAGGCCGCGCCCTCAAAGCCGAAATGGCGATCAGGCGTGAAGTGGCCGTTTTGCAGACGCAGCGTGATGAACAAAAGCATCAGCATGCCGACAAACACGTGGAAACCGTGGAAGCCAGTGAGCATGAAAAACGTCGAACCGTAGGCGCCCGAGGACAGTTTCAGGTTCAGTTCCGAGTAGGCGTGGAAATATTCATACCCCTGCACACACAGGAAGGTGATGCCGAGCAGCACCGTGGCCCACATGAAGGCGACGGTTTTGCCGCGGTGGTTTTCACGCAGTGCGTGGTGGGCAATCGTCAGGGTCACGCCCGAGCTCAGCAGCAAGGCGGTGTTGATGGTGGGCAACCAGAAAGGTCCCATGGTCGTGAAAGGCTCGATGATGTCGGCGGGCGAACCGGTGACACCGGCGGCCATGCTGGGCCAGACCGCCTTGAAGTCGGGCCAGAGCAGCGCATTGTCCAGGCTGCCCAGCGTGGGCAGCGAGTGCGAACGCGCCCACCACAGTGCGGTGAAGAAGGCGCCGAAGAACATGACCTCGGAAAAAATAAACCAGCTCATGCTCCAGCGGTAGGACAGCTCGACCTTGTGGCCGTACAGGCCGCCCTCGCTTTCGCGCGCCGCAGCGCGGAACCAGAAAAACAGCACCGTCAGCCACCAGAACATGCCGAAGGCCAGCGACAGGGCGCCCCAGCCTGCCCCGTTGATCCACTGGGCTGCGCCGAGGATGACAAAAAACAGGCCGATCGACGTCATGACCGGATAGGCCGAAGGCGCCGGTACAAAGTAATACGGTGTGCCTGTATGTGCTGCTGAAGACATTTCCAACTCCTGTTTTCGCTAAATTCTTGAATTCACTTTGATCAACGGCGCGATGGCAAGCCCACGGGCGCTACTTGCCCACCACCCAGGTCGCCACAAGGATCAGGCTGCCGACAAATACCAGCACGCCCACCAGCCCCACGATGACGATGTGGACCGGATTGAGCTTCTCGATGTCTTCTTCGTAGGCGCCGCGCGAACGCAAGCCCACAAACGACCAGCTGACCGCCTTGATGGTGCGCCAGATCGAGCCCTTGCGCTGGACCAGCGGTGTCGTGCTCATGCCCCAGGCTCCGCCTTGACCGCCGCAGCGGCAGCCACCGGCGCCGCCGGCACCTTGCCGCCCACCTCGAAAAAGGTATAGGACAAGGTGATGGTGTTCACGTCTTTCGACAATTTGGGATCGATCACAAAGGCCACAGGCCACTGCTTTTTCTCGCCCGGTGCCAGCGTGTACTGGTTGAAGCAGAAACACTCCAGCTTGTTGAAGTGGGAGCCCGCCTGCACCGGCGCATAACTCGGGATGGCCTGTGCCGACATGGTGCGGTTCTGCACATTCTGGAACTCATACATCACCGTGGTCAGTTCGCCGGGATGGACCTGCAGCGAACCGACCGCCGGCTTGAACACCCACGGGCCGCGCGCGTTGGCATCAAATTCGACAGTGATGCTGCGGCTGGTGTCCACCTGGGTGTTGGCACGAACGCTGGACGTGGCGCCGGGAATCTGCCGGTCACCCAGGGCCAGCACGTTGATGCCCGTGACTTCGCAAATTGCCTTGTACAGGGGCACCAGCGCATAACCAAAGCAGAACATGCCGAGGATGATCACCCCCAGCTTGCCCACCATCCTGACGTTTTCACGCTTCAGGGCCATGGATCAGCCCCGGCCGAAAAAAACCAGCTTGGCCATGAAACCGAGAAAAAAGACAAGCGCAATCGATGCCAGGATCAGGCCCAGCCTCAGGTTGTTCTTTTTCTGTTCAGGTGTCATGGCGCAGCGGGGATTGCGGATCAGTAATAACCGGTCACCTTGGTCGCGGTAGCGTCCAGGCGGGGAGGCGTTTCGAAGGTGTGGAAAGGCGCAGGGGAAGGCACTTCCCACTCCAGGCCTTCGGCGCCAGCGCCGTCCGGATCGTTCCAGGGACGCTGCGGTGCTTTTTCACCCTTGCCGCGCATGGTCGGCAAAACCACGAACAGGAAGAAGTAGACCTGGGCAAAACCGAAGAAGAAGGCGCCGACGCTGGCAATCGCGTTGAAGTCGGCAAACTGCATCGGGTAATCGGCATAACGGCGCGGCATGCCGGCCAGGCCCAGGAAGTGCATCGGGAAGAAGGTCACGTTGAACGAGATCAGCGACCACCAGAAGTGGATCTTGCCGCGGCGCTCGTTGTACATCACGCCGGTCCACTTGGGCGACCAGTAGTAGTAGCCTGCAAACAGTGCGTACAGCGAACCGGCCACCAGCACGTAGTGGAAGTGGGCCACCACGTAGTAGGTGTCCTGGAGCTGGATGTCAATTGGCGCCACCGACAGGATCAGGCCGGTGAAGCCGCCCATGGTGAACACGAAGATGAAACCGACGGCGAACAGCATGGGCGTCTCGAAAGTCATCGAGCCCTTCCACATCGTCGCGATCCAGTTGAAGATCTTCACGCCTGTCGGCACCGCAATCAGCATGGTCGAATACATGAAGAACAGCTGGCCGGTGACGGGCATGCCGGTGGTGAACATGTGGTGGGCCCACACGACAAAACTCAGGATGGCGATGGAGCCGGTGGCATACACCATGGAGGCATAGCCGAACAGGCGCTTGCGGGCAAAAGCCGGAATGATCTGGCTCACGATGCCGAAGGCCGGCAAGATCATGATGTACACCTCGGGGTGGCCGAAGAACCAGAAGATGTGCTGGTACATCACCGGGTCACCGCCGCCGGCGGGGTTGAAGAAGCTGGTGCCGAAATGGCGGTCTGTCAGCGTCATGGTGATGGCGCCGGCCAGCACGGGCATCACGGCGATCAGCAGGTAGGCAGTGATCAGCCAGGTCCAGC
>CAMLDT010000312.1 GCA_946479075.1 uncultured Polaromonas sp. | reverse complement strand
CATGCGGCCGAAGAAGCCGGCGCGGCGCAGCATGTCGAGCTTGCGCAGGCCGGGCAGGAAGAGTTTGTCCTGCACCGCGCCGTGTTTCAGGCCGGACTTTTCAGCCAGACGCGCGATCTCGACGGCTTCGTTGAGGTTGGTGGCAATCGGTTTTTCGCAATACACATGTTTGCCGGCGCGGATGGCCTTGGCCAACAGGGTCGGGCGCATCTGCGTGGTGCCGGCGTCGAAGAACACCGTGTCGTCCGGGTTGGCCAGCGCCTGGTCGAGGTCGGTGCCCCAGCGTTCGATGTTCCAGGCCTTGGCCAGCGCTTCCATCTTCTCGGCGTTGCGGCCGATCAGGATCGGGTCGGGCATCACCTTGTCGCCGTTGGAGAGCGTGACGCCGCCCTGTTTGCGGATGGCGACGATGGAGCGGATCAGATGCTGGTTCATGCCCATGCGTCCGGTGACGCCGTGCATGATGAGTCCTAAACGTTGGGTGGCCATGGAGGTCCTTGAGATGATGGATGTGAAGCGGCTGGCGGCTGTCCGGCCTCGATGGGGTTTGCGGGCGTGGGCGTCGCTGAAACAGGCCCAACACGTCCGGCAAACCCGGGTCAGGCCGGAGTTTACGCTTAATTCACCATTAAGTGAATTAAGGAATTTTAGGAGCCGTCGGGCCACCTGTCAACGTGGCGCCGGCGGGCTTCAGACGGGCGTCAGGCGGGCTTCAGTTTCTGAGGACGTAACCGAGGATCACGTCGCACATGTGCGAAAGCCGCTCGTGGTGGGCCTTGGGCGTCATCAGGTCGCGGCCGAAAATGGCCGACAGGGTGTGGTTGTTCGAGAGGTAGAAATAGGCCATACCGGCAATCGACACGTACAGCTGGATCGGGTCAATGCCGCCGCGAAACAGGCCTTCGCTGCGGCCCCGCTCCAGGATCTCGGCCAGTGTCTGGATCAGCGGCGAGTTCATGTCGCGCACCCGCCCCGACATGGCCAGGTGCCGGCCCTGGTGCAGGTTCTCGCTGTTGAGCAGGGTCAGGAACTCGGGGTGCGCAATGTAGTACTCCCAGGTGAACTGGGTCAGGCGCTGGATCGCCTGCGCCGGCGGCATGTCGCGCAGGTGCAGCTTGTTTTCGGCCTCGCGGATGTCGGCGTAGGCCTGCTCCAGCACGGCCAGGAAAAGCTCGTCCTTGCTGCTGAAGTAGTAGTAGATCAGGCGTTTGTTGACATCGGCGCGTTCGGCAATGCGGTCCACCCGTGCGCCGCCCAGCCCGTTCTGCGCAAACTCGTCGCGTGCCGCCAGCAGGATGGCCTGCTGGGAGCGGTCGGCATCGCGTGAGCGGGGCTCGGTGGATTTGGCTTTGGCGCTGGGCATGGCTGGTAATTTAACTGTATGGTGAATTAACGCAAGGCCCTTGGGGCTGGCGTTTCGCGGCGGGGTGTGTCGGGTGTCGGCATTGGATGACAGCGACTTTAACAAGGCCATGCCCATAATGAGGCAGGTTGCGGCCATCCGCGCCGCTGCCATGTCAAGGAGATCGCCATGAACGCTTCGACCACGCCCGGCGACGGGGATTTCGCGCACTGGGTTGAGGAAAAGTCCGAGGCCCTCAAGTTTGAACTCGGCGAAAAGTTTCCGGTGCCTCCGACCGAGTTGCATTCGCCATCGGTGCACGCGGAAACCAGCCGGCAAAAGCTCGAAGAAGTGTTGCTGGAGCACGAGGCGCCGACCGCCGAGTTGCTGGAGGAGATCCAGGCCCTCGAAAGCGCACCGCCCCTCAGTGATGAAGAGCTCGCGCGCCAGGCGCTGGAAGCCGGTGGTGCTGACGGTGACGCAGCCACGCCGGAGTAGCTGACGGACTGACCGGGTCCCTGGCTGTCACCGGTCGGGCTGAGCCTGTCGAGGCCTGTCTCTGGTCGCCGGGTGGACGGGGAGCCCTTCGACGGGCTCAGGGCGAACGGTTTTTGGGTTGGCCAGCGCGGCACAATATCCGCATGACAACACAACTTGCCGGCCATCTTCTTGTTCAATGCCTTGTGGCCCAGGGCGTCACCCATGCGTTTGGCGTGCCCGGTGAAAGTTATCTGGCGGTGCTGGACGGCTTTCATGCTTACCCCGACGACATTCAGTTCGTCATCAACCGGCAGGAGGGCGGCGCCGCTTTCATGGCCGAGGCGCACGGCAAACTGACCGGCCGGCCCGGCATCTGTTTTGTGACGCGCGGCCCCGGTGCCACCAATGCCTCCATCGGCGTGCACACCGCTTTCCAGGATTCCACGCCGATGATCCTGTTTGTCGGCGACGTGGCCAGCGACACCCGCGACCGCGAGGCCTTTCAGGAGGTGGACTACAGCAGCTTCTTCGGCCCCTCGACGCGTGGCATGGCCAAACGCGTGGAGCGCATCGACGACGCGCGCCGCATCCCGGAATATGTGGCGCGCGCGTTTGCCACCGCCATGAACGGCCGGCCCGGCCCGGTGGTGCTGGTGCTGCCGGAAGACATGCTGACGCAAACCGTGGACGTGACGCCGTTGCCGCGTGTGGAAGCGGTGGAAGCCTGGAGCGATCCGGGCTCGCTGCGCAAGTTGCGCGAGATGCTGCTGCAGTCCGAGCGCCCGCTGGTGATCGCCGGCGGCGGCGGCTGGACGTCGCAGGCGGCACAGGCGCTGCAGCGTTTTGCCGAGAACTGGTCGCTGCCGGTGGGCAATGCCTTCCGCTTCCAGGACACTTTCGACAACCACCACCCGCTGTACGCAGGCGACGTTGGCATCGGCCTGAACCCCAAGCTGGCCGCGCGCATCAAACAGGCCGACCTGATCCTGGCCATCGGCCCGCGCCTGGGCGAAATGACCACCGGTGGCTATACCCTGATCGAAGCGCCGCGGCCCAAGCAGAAGCTGGTGCACGTCCATCCGGGCGCGGAGGAACTCGGCCGCGTCTATCAGGCCGTGCTGCCGATCAACGCCGGCATGGCGGAGTTTGCCGCGATGGCGAAAGCGCTCGGACCCGTGCCCGCGCGCGCCTGGGACAACGAGACCAAGGCTGCGCGCGCCGATTACCTCGAATGGTCGACGCCGCCCCAGGTCGAAGGCCCGATCCAGATGGGCGAGATCGTGGATTGGCTGGAGCAGCGTTTGCCGGCCGACGCCATTCTCACCAACG
>CAMLDT010000311.1 GCA_946479075.1 uncultured Polaromonas sp. | reverse complement strand
CAGGACGCCGACAACCTGGCCTGGAAGCTGGCCGCGGTGCTGCAGGGCCGCGCCAGTCCGCGCCTGCTGGACAGCTATCACCAGGAACGCCACGAGGCTGCGCAGCACAATGTGCAGGTCACCAACCGGACGGCGCGTTTCCTGCGCCCCGCCGACGGCGCCGAGCGGCTGTTCCGCAACGCGGCGCTGGGCCTGGCCCGCCAGCACCTGTTTGCCCGGCAACTGGTCAACACCGGCCGCATGTCGGTCCCGAACACCTATTCGCGCAGCCCGGTATGTGACAAAACCGGCGGCCTGGCGACACAAAACGTCAGTTTTCTGTGGGCCAATGGCCAGCCCGGCGAGCTCACCAGCCTGCTGCAGTGGGCCGGCAGCCGGCTGCTGCTGCTGGTGTTCGGCGAACTGGCACCGGCAGACGCCAAACGTCTGCAGGCGCTGGGTTCAGACACCGGCGTGGTCTGCGTGCAGGTGCTGGCGCCCGGCGAACGCGCCCGTGCCGTCGAACATGTGGTCGACCCCAGCGGCCGCCTGCGGGCCACCTGCCGGGTCGGCGACTCGGGTTGGGCGCTGCTGCGACCCGACAGCTACCTCGCCGCCAATGGCACCAGCGTGGATGCCGCGCTGGTGCGAGCCATCGCCACCGCCCTCGGGCTGCAGGGAGAATACGCATGAAAACCAGCCTGAATTTCCAGGACGCCGACGCCTTTTACGAGTGCCTGCTTGACGCCCACCAGGGCTTGAGCCGCGAGCAGTCCGAGTTGCTGAACGCCCGGCTGATCCTGATTCTGGCCAACCAGATCGGCGACACCGCGGTACTCAAAGCCTGCATCGCCGGCGCCCGGGTCGCGCCAGCCAGCTGAAGCGGCGGCAGTCGAATAAAATCGGCGCACTGATCCACCCCGGCGGCATCTCACCAGATGCCGTTTTTCATTGCTGCCCATGACCGACTCTGCCAAGCCCCTGTCCACCCCACCCGCCGCCGGGAGCCCGCCCGAGCGGGTCGCCGTGCCCACGCCGGGGCTGGACAGCCTGGCCAAGTCCTTCGAGCCGGCGGCCATCGAAAGCCAGTGGGCCCCGCGCTGGGAAGCCAGCGGCATGTACGAACCCACGCTGGATGCGGCGAAACCGTCCTTTTCGATCCAACTGCCGCCGCCCAACGTGACCGGCACGCTGCACATGGGCCACGCCTTCAACCAGACCATCATGGACTCGCTGACGCGTTACCACCGCATGCGCGGCCACAACACGCTGTGGGTGCCGGGCACCGACCACGCCGGCATCGCCACGCAGATCGTTGTCGAGCGCAAGCTGCAGGGCGAAGGCAAAAGCCGGCACGACCTGGGCCGCGAAAAGTTCGCCGAAAAAGTCTGGGAATGGAAGGAAGAATCCGGCAGCACCATCACGCGCCAGATGCGCCGCATGGGCGACTCGGTGGCCTGGAAACACGAGTACTTCACCATGGACCCGAAGATGTCCAAAGTGGTGACTTCAACCTTTGTGCAACTGTACGAACAGGGCCTGATCTACCGCGGAAAACGCCTGGTCAACTGGGACCCGATCCTCAAGTCGGCCGTGTCGGACCTGGAAGTCGAGAGCGAAGAGGAAGACGGTTTTCTCTGGCACATTCGTTACCCGCTGGCCGATGGCTCGGGCTCGCTGACAGTCGCCACGACCCGGCCGGAAACCATGCTGGGTGACGTGGCGGTGATGGTGCACCCGGAGGACGAGCGCTACAGCCACCTGATCGGCAAGTTCGTCAAGCTGCCGCTGTGCGACCGCGACATCCCGGTGATTGCCGACGACTACGTCGACAAGGCCTTTGGCACTGGCGTGGTCAAGGTCACGCCGGCCCACGACAGCAACGACTATGCGGTGGGCCAGCGGCACCAGTTGCCCATGATTGGCGTGCTCACCCTGGATGCTGCCATCAATAACAACGCGCCTGAAAAATACCGCGGCATGGACCGTTTCGTGGCACGCAAGGCGGTGGTCGCCGATCTGGAGGCCCAGGGTTTCCTGGTCGAGGTCAAAAAGCACAAGCTCATGGTGCCGCGCTGCGCGCGCACCGGCGCCGTCATCGAACCCATGCTGACCGACCAGTGGTTTGTCGCGATGAGCAAGGTCAGCGACAAGGACCCGACCGGCAAGTCGATTGCCCAGAAGGCGCGCGATGCGGTGGACAGCGGCGCGGTCAAGTTTGTGCCCGAGCAATGGGTCAACACCTACAACCAGTGGATGGGCAACATCCAGGACTGGTGCATCTCGCGCCAGCTCTGGTGGGGCCACCAGATTCCCGCCTGGTATGACGAGGATGGCAAGGTTTACGTCGCCGCCAGTGAAGCCGACGCGCAGAAGCAGGCGCCCGGCAAAACGCTGATACGCGACCCCGATGTGCTCGACACCTGGTACTCCTCGGCGCTGGTGCCTTTTTCCTCGCTCGGCTGGCCTGAAAAAACCAAAGAGCTGGATTTGTTCCTGCCGTCCAGCGTGCTGGTCACGGGTTACGACATCATCTTCTTCTGGGTCGCCCGGATGATCATGATGACCACGCATTTCACCGGCCAGGTGCCCTTCCACCACGTCTACATCCACGGCCTGGTGAAAGACGCCCAGGGCAAGAAGATGAGCAAGTCCGAGGGCAACGTGCTGGACCCGGTGGACCTGATCGACGGGATCGAGCTGGCACCGCTGCTGGACAAACGTTCGCAGGGCCTGCGCAAGCCGGAAACGGCGCCGCAGGTGCGCAAGAACACCGAGAAGGAATTCCCGGCCGGCATCCCGGCTTATGGCGCCGATGCGCTGCGTTTTACCTTCGCCTCGCTGGCCAGCCTGGGCCGCAGCATCAACTTCGACAGCAAGCGCTGCGAGGGCTACCGCAACTTCTGCAACAAGCTCTGGAACGCCACGCGTTTCACGCTGATGAACTGCGAAGGGCAGGACTGTGGGCTGGCCGAACACACCAAGGAACAGTGTGCACCTGGCGCCGAGTTCCACAACTACCTGACGTTTTCACAAGCCGACCGCTGGATTGCCTCGACGCTGCAGCGTGTCGAAGCGGATGTCGCCAAAGGTTTTGCCGACTACCGCCTCGACAACGTCGCCGGCAGCATTTACCAGTTCGTCTGGGACGAGTTCTGCGACTGGTACCTGGA
>CAMLDT010000310.1 GCA_946479075.1 uncultured Polaromonas sp. | reverse complement strand
CGGTGCGGCCCGGCAGCCTGTTCGCGTTTTCGTTCGAGACCAGCGAGGAACAGGAACTGGTGTTGCGGCCGACACGCCGCTACGCCCATTCGGTGGCCTACATACGCCGCCTGGCCAATGCGCACCGCTTTGATGTCGTCAGCCTGGAGCCCAGCGTGATCCGGGAAGAGGGCGGGGAGGATCTCGACGGGTTTCTCGCGGTGTTACGCGCTGCCTAAGCCAGTTGCTATGTTTTTGATAGCTGATTGCACCCGTGGTTAAAGGGCTGAGGCCATATTTCATTCATAAAAGACCTGGTAACCAGGCCCATCCGTCCCAGGACAACCAAACCCCGGCTTGTGCCCGCAACGGGCTGTCGCCAATTGGCGGCAAAGGTCAAAGATCGCCGACAGCATCAAGCTACCCGCCCTCCGAAGTCCTGGGGACTCTCCGCTGAGGCGAAGGCCGGGACCGCCTCTTGCGGATCGACAAAACTGAATGCCCTATGTAACATATTGTGTTACAGGATGATGAACCTCACGGCATCTGTCATGGCATCCGACCACCCCGCTGAAAGCTTGATGTGATTCACACAAGAAATGAACATGCCGTGGCGGGCGGCTGCGGCACTGGCAGTTCACGCTGGAACGCGGTTCTGATCGCCCCTGGCCCGCGAGGCATCTGTGGTCTCGCAGCGGCACGGAAACCGCATCCCTCTTCCTCCATCACCCTTTGATCGCATGTCCCTGTTCGATCTCTTCAATAAAAAACCGGCCGCACCCCCAACCTCCGAGTTCAAGCGCGCACAAACCGAGTTGAAGGCGGCGGTCGCCGACGTGCGGCGAGCGCAGGAGCAAATGGGGGACGGATGGGATGTCGTGGATGACGCCAGGGTGGAGGCCGAAGCGAAGGCGCTCACAGCCGAGGCGACGCAGAAGGCACATGCGGAGGCAGCCAGGCAGGAGGGAGAACGCCTGCGCAGAATCAATGCCTTGAGGGCCGCGGAGCGGCAGGAGCGCGATCGCATCGCCCGACAGGCGCGGGTCGAGCGACTTGTCGTCACTGCGGCCTCCGCACTCAAAGCGCATACCCTGATGTCCTCCGCCCGTTGGGAAACCTTCCTCAAAGAGCACCGCCAGGCCCATGATCGCCTTGACGAACTCATCGCCAAAGCGTGCTGCTGGCGATGCGGGCAGTTCGACCGCCTGCCCGTCGAGGACGCAACCCTGTTTCGACGCCCCGCCCTGCCGGATCGGCCGGGGGGGCCAGCGGACGACAATGTGATCGCGGCCTCCCGACGGCTTGTAGCCGCACGGAAAGAAGCATTGGAGACCTGGCGACGGTATAACGACCGCCGGCTTGAGACCGAGAAGCTCCGCCTCGACGCCAACTATCACCCGGCTCTGGCGGATCGCTTCACCATCCAGAGGCATTGCGAGGTTTGTGGAAGCTTCGGGATGTTCCACGCCGCTCACTTCAGCGGAAACTATGCACAGACAGGCGTGTTCTCCATGGAAAGCCGGTGGAAATCGAAGATGACCGATTTTTTGGTCTGGGTACCTGGAGTGGTTTTCGGTGGAGACTGGATACGCGTGGAAAAGCTCACACGTGACCAGGCCAAAGCGTGGCTGCAGGCCTCAGACAGGAGCGAGCCTGTTCACGAAAAATCGCTCAAGGATATGGCAGCCCAAAAAGAGTGGGACGAATTGTTCGCCGCCAATAGGCTCAAGGCGACGAACCGCGACAGCCCCTATTGGTGGGGCAGGGAGTTCCAGACGCACTACTACACCAAAAATGAAGAGCATATTTACATCAGCAAGCCAAATGTTTCGCCCAGAGCGCAAACGTGCAATTGGCCGGAGGATAGGAACTGGACGTCAAGCGCCTCTCACCCCACTCGCTGGAAAGGTGGCGCCCTCAACGACCTCTACGTCAAACCCGGCGTCATTTACGCCCCGCAAATGCAAGACCCCATGAGCAAGGTGCCCAGGTATCAGCCGGCACGACCGCCCATTGATGAAGCACCCACAGAGGCCAGGCTTCAGTTCCGGACCATGTTCTGGATCGGGGCGCTTTAGCGCGGCGGACCGATGACGCCGCCTGTATCGGGCGTACAGGATTTCCATGTCGCCGATCACAAGATCAATGACCCGAGCAAGCATGCGAAGCGGGCACTACTTTTTTGGAGGAAAAGGTGCTTGATATTGCAGCACCGCCCATGGTCAGGCATGAAAATCCCACCCGGATGCAAAAACGCCCCAGAACCCGAAACGGGCGCTGGGGCGCATGAATGCTGGTGGCCTGGGGCGGAATCGAACCACCGACACAAGGATTTTCAATCCTCTGCTCTACCGACTGAGCTACCGGGCCTGAGCCTCAGATTATATATCAGGCGGCGCGCTTGCCCCGGGTCAGGTCCACGCCCAGCTGTTTGAGCTTGCGGTACAGATGGGTGCGTTCCAGACCCGTCTTTTCGGCCACACGGGTCATGGAACCGCCCTCCTTGGCGAGATGAAATTCAAAGTAGGCCTTTTCAAATTCATCACGTGCATCACGCAAGGGTTTTTCCAGCAGGAAACTTTGTGTCGCCTGGGGTCCAAGCTCAACGACCTGCATGGCAACACCGCCCGTCATGGCGGCTTCCACAGTCAGTTCTGCGGCATGGAGTGCGGTGGTCTGCGGCAGCATGGGCTTGCGGCCGACGGCTTTGACCAGGCCCTGTTCGACGGCCTTGAGCAATTTCTGCAGGGTGATGGGTTTTTCGAGGAAGGCCATGGCGCCAATCTTGGTCGCCTCAACCGCGGTGTCGATGGTGGCGTGGCCGCTCATCATGATCACCGGCATCGTCAGCTGGCCGCTGGATGACCATTCCTTGAGCAGCGTCACGCCGTCGGTGTCGGGCATCCAGATGTCCAGCAGCACCAGATCGGGACGGGCCCGCCCGCGCGCGGCACGGGCCTGGGCTGCGTTTTCTGCCAATTCGACCTGATGGCCTTCGTCGTTGAGAATTTCCGACAGCAGGTCGCGTATGCCCAGCTCGTCGTCAACCACCAAAATATTTGCCATGATGAATCGCTATCCCTAACCAGCGGTTATCGATCCTGCGGCCGCCCCAGCGCTGCGTTCGCAAGTGTTGTTAAGTCACAACCGCGAATGATAACGATACTTGGGCGCCCTGCACG
>CAMLDT010000309.1 GCA_946479075.1 uncultured Polaromonas sp. | reverse complement strand
GATGTTCTCCTGCCTCGGACCGGACACCACGCGCGAACTGCGCGAGATCTACGCCGCGCTGGGCTGGCCGCCCGCTGGCCACCAGTTGACCGACATGCACGACTGGGGCGACATGCTGGTGCAGGCTGGCTTTGCAGAGCCGGTGATGGATATGGAACGCATCACGCTGACCTATGAAACACCGGAGCGCCTGCTGCAGGAACTGCGTGAACTGGGCCGCAATTTTCATCCGCTGCGTTTTCCGGCCCTGCGTGGCCGCGCCTGGAAGGCGCGCCTGCTGGAGGCACTGCAGACGCAGTTGCCGCGCCAGGCGGACGGCCGGCTGTCGCTGACCTTCGAGATCATTTATGGCCACGCCCTGAAAGCGCAGCCGCGCCTCAAGGTCAGTGCGCTGAGCGCGGTTTCGGTCAATGACATGCGCACGATGTTGCAGGGTTCAGGCAAAAAGCCTTGATCCCCGGGGCTGGCTGGCCGGTCAGGCGAGGGCGTGTCAGCGGCTTTGCACGGGGTAAACCCGGCTACAATCCGGAATCGAATTTTGGGTATGTTCCCACGCACCACGCGGCCGAAAGTGTTTGATCGGCGGCAATTTTTCGAGTCTTGCCCCGTGTCGCACGTCTCTCAGGCTTTTCGTTTCGCCACCGCTTCCGGCCAGAACGGCCAGAGCCAGCAAGCGATCCAGTGGCTGCTCAAGCGCAATTGCTCGGTCACACCGGCGCAGCTCATCTGGCTGTATGTGTCGCTATGCGCCGTGTCGATGGGCATTGCGGCATTTTTCTGGTCGCAAGGCGCCACCCTCGTGATGCCGTTTGCCTGCCTGGAGTTGCTGGTGGTGGGTGTCGCCTTCTCGACCTATGCGCGGCATGCCACCGACGGCGAGCGCATCGTGTTGCAGGGTGGACATCTGGTGGTGGAGCTTGAAAGCGCGGGGCGGCTGGAGCGTGCGGAGTTCAACCGGCAATGGGTTCGGGTGGAGCCCCGGCACGGTGATGGCTCCCTGATCGAGTTATCGGGCCAGGGGCGATCGGTCAGGGTGGGGCGGCATCTGCGCCCCGAGTTGAGGCCGGCTCTGGCCCGGGAAATTCGCCGCGCCCTGCGTGGCGCTTGAGTCCGGGCTGAAAGCAGGACAAGAGGCGGTGGCTGGGCGGGAAGGCCTCATGGCTAACTTTATAATCAGCTGCTTAATCAGTCGGTAATTGAGGCAATAAAAGTGATCACGATGAACGTACGTACAACGATAGGATCGGGAATGAAGCAGGCAGGCCTGGGTTTGATCTCGCTGATTCCCAGGGGCGGCTCCCTGCTGGCCGCCGCCGTTGCCTCAACGGCTGCATGGGTGAGCACCGCCGCCCACGCTGTCAACGATTTGCCAGGCGGCCCGGCCGTCAACCAGCTCAACCTGCATCCCGCAGTGACCAAGATTGCCGAGGAGCAGCAGTGGCTGCACTGGTTCATGATGATCATCTGCCTGGTGATTTTCCTGGCGGTTTTCGGCGTGATGTTTTATTCCATCTGGAAGCACCGCAAGTCGGTCGGCCACAAATCGGCCAACTTCCACGAGTCCACCACGGTCGAGATCATCTGGACCATTGTTCCTTTTGTCATCGTGATCCTGATGGCGCTGCCGGCGACCAAGGTGCTGGTCGCTTCCAAGGACACCACCAGTGCCGACCTGACCATCAAGGCCACCGGCATGCAGTGGAAATGGGGTTATGACTACATCAAGGGCGAGGGCGAGGGCATTGGTTTTGTTTCCACGCTTGACAGCACGCAGCGCGAAATGTCCGACAAGGGCGGTCCCGCCAAGGGCCAGAATGTTGATGACTACCTGCTCAAGGTGGACAACCCGCTGGTGGTTCCGGTGGACCGCAAGATCCGCATCATTACTACCGCCAACGACGTGATCCACGCCTTCATGGTGCCGGCCTTCGGCATCAAGCAGGATGCGATTCCCGGCTTCGTGCGCGACACCTGGTTCCGCGCCGAGAAGGTCGGCGATTATTACGGCCAGTGCGCCGAGCTGTGCGGCAAGGAGCATGCGTACATGCCCATCCATGTCAAGGTCCTGTCTGCCGAGGACTACAGCAAGTGGGTGGGTGTCAAGGTCAAGGAAGCTGCTGCCAAGGCGGATGATCCTTCCAAGGTCTGGGCCCTGCCGGAGCTCAAGGCCCGCGGCGAGAAGGTGTATGCCTCCAATTGCGCTGCCTGCCACCAGCCCAACGGCAAGGGCGCCGGCCCGATCAAGCCACTGGACGGCTCGGCCATTGTGCTGGACAAGGACCACAACAAGCAGATCCAGATCCTGCTGAACGGCGCGGCCGGTGGTGCGATGCCCTCGTGGAAGGCGCTGAGCGACACCGATCTGGCTGCCGTGGCCACTTACACCAAGAACAACTGGTCCAACCAGACCGGCCAGCTCGTGCAGCCCGCAGAGGTTCAGGCCGCGCGCAAATAAGACCCCGACGTTTATCCAGATTCAGGCCGGACCCCTGTTCAGCCGCAAAGACAAAGCTACAGGCACAAGCCACCAAAGGAAGCCAAGATGAGTGCAGTTCTCGACCATCATGATCACGCCCACGACGAAGAGCACGAACACGCCCCCACGGGCTGGCGTCGCTGGGTCTTCGCGACCAACCACAAGGACATCGGCACGCTGTACCTGCTGTTCAGCTTCACGATGTTGATGTTCGGCGGCATCCTGGCGCTGGGCATTCGCGCCGAGCTGTTCCAGCCTGGCCTGCAACTGGTCAATCCCGAGCTGTTCAACCAGCTCACCACCATGCACGGCCTGATCATGGTGTTCGGTGCGATCATGCCGGCTTTCGTCGGTTTTGCGAACTGGATGATCCCGCTGCAGATCGGCGCCGCCGACATGGCTTTTGCGCGCATGAACAACTTCAGCTTCTGGCTGCTGATTCCTGCGGGCCTGATGATCGTCGGTTCTTTCTTCATGCCCGGTGGCGCGCCCGCAGCTGGCTGGACGCTGTATGCGCCGCTGACCCTGCAGATGGGCCCGTCCATGGACGCCGGCATTTTTGCGCTGCACATCCTGGGCGCTTCGTCCATCATGGGTTCGATCAACATCATCGTGACCATCCTGAACATGCGCGCTCCTGGCATGACGCTGATGAAGATGCCGATGTTCTGCTGGACCTGGCTGATCACTGCCTACCTGCTGATCGCCGTGATGCCCGTGCTGGC
>CAMLDT010000308.1 GCA_946479075.1 uncultured Polaromonas sp. | reverse complement strand
AGCTCGCTCATCTTGAGCACGGCGGTGTTGCCGAAGGCCAGGCAGGGCGCGACCTTCCAGGTGGCGGTCATGAAAGGCACGTTCCAGGGCGAGATCAGCGCGCAGACGCCGGTCGGGTGGTACAGCGTGTAGTTCAGGTGCGTTTCGGTCGGGTAGGTGTGGCCATCGACCCGCGTGCACATCTCGGCGAAGTAATAAAAATTGTCGGCAGCGCGCGGAATCAGCTGTTTGCCGGTTTGCGCGATCACCTGGCCGCAGTCGTTGGTTTCCATCTGCGCGATCTCCGGCACATGCGCGGCGATCAGGTCGCCGAGCTTGCGGATGATTCTGGCGCGTGCCGGTGCGGCCATGCCGGCCCATGCGGGAAAGGCTTCTTTGGCGGCAGCGACAGCCGCGTGGACTTCGGCTTCACCGCCCGAAGCAACTTCTGCCAGTACGTCCTGCGTGGCCGGGTTGACGGTTTCGAAGTAATCGCGAGCGGCGACTGTCTTGCCGTTGATGAGGTGATCAATTCTTGTCGTCATGTTCATTCAATCGTATTGATAAGCGAGCCCAGACCCTCGATGCGGGTGACCACCACATCGCCGGGCCGGCAGTCCACCACGCCGTCGGGTGTGCCGGTCAGGATCAGGTCGCCCGGTTGCAGCGTCATGAAGCTGCTGAAGTATTCGATCAGGAAGTCCACGCCGAAAATCATGTCGCGCGTGTTGCCCGACTGCGTGACTTCTCCGTTCACGGTGGTCTGAAGCGCCAGCGCCATCGGGTCGGCGATGTCGGCCGCATCGACCAGCCAGGGGCCCAGCGGCGTGCAGGTGTCCCGGTTTTTCACGCGCAGGTTGGGGCGGTACCAGTTTTCCAGGTAGTCGCGGATGGCGTAGTCGTTGGCGATGGTGTAGCCGGCGATGAAGTCGCGCGCGTCATCGCGCTTCACATTTTTCGCGGTGCGGCCGACAACAATGGTCAGCTCACATTCGTAATGCATGAACTGCACATCGGCCGGCCGGCGCGTCAACTGGCGATGGCCGATGAGCGTGCTTTCGCCCTTGATGAACACCAGCGGTTCCTCGGGCGCCTTGAACGCCAGTTCCTTCGCATGGTCGGCGTAGTTCAGGCCGAGCGCGAGGATGGTGCGCGGCCGCGGCGTGGGCGCCAGCGGCGGCAACCAGGTGACGGCGTCTTCGGCGACGAGTTGCCCGTTGTCCAGCAGCAGCTGGCCGTCGCGTTCTGTGGCCGAATGGGCGATGCCCTTGTGAATGACGCGGGCGTGCTTCATACAGCCTCCGCGACCAGTGTGTTGCTCAATGTGCCGAACCCCGGCGCTGTGATGTCGATGCGGTCGCCCACTTTGGCCAAGGGCCGGCCCAGGTCGCAGCCGAGCATCAACACATCGCCGGCACGCAGGGTCATGAACTCCATGACATCGGCCAGCAGTTGCGCGGCGGGGCGCACCAGCTGCGAAAAGTCGACGCTCTGTTTGAGTTCGCCGTTGATGCGCACTTCCAGCGTGAAGCTTGCCGGCGCACCGGCCTGGTTCGCCGGCAACAGGTGTTCTCCGATGCCGAGAAAACCGTCCAGGCATTTGAATTTCACGGGCGGTCGAAAAAAACTGGCGTGGGGAATCGAGAGGTCGTTCATCAGCACGTAACCGGCAACCTGTCCGTGATCGCCGATCACCATCCCAATGGTGGCGCCGATCTCGACCTCGGGCACCCGCGCGGGAACGGCAATCGGCGCGCCGTGCATGCTCCAGGTGTTAACGGTCTTGACATACAGCACCGGCGCCCGGGGCGCTGCCTTGTAGGGGGGCTGCGCCATCTGCGGGGCCAGCGCTTGCACTTCCCGGGCGAAGTTCAAAAGCACGCCGTACACGGTTCCCTGGGGTGTCCAGCTCATGGTTGCTCCAGTTCGATCACCTTGTCGAGCAGCTCGTACAACTGCGACAGCTTGTCTTTTCCCAGCGACCGTTCCATCCAGGCGTAATGGGCTTCGATGGTTTGCGACAGGGCGCTCACCAGTTGCGCGCCCTTGTCGGTGGCTTCAACCACGGTGCGGCGCTGGTCGGCTGGATCGCGCGCGCGGCGGATCAGGCCGTCGCGCTCCATGCGGCTCAAGACGCCGGTCAGGCTGGGGCCGAGGATGAAGGCCTCGCGCGCGACCTTGCCGGTTTCGACCACGCCATGTTCACCCAGCACCCGCAGCACGCGCCACTGCTGGTCGCTGAGCGCGTGTTCGCGCAGGCGCGGCCGCGTGTGCGCCATCACGGATTCACGGGCCTGCAGCAGCAGCCGGGGCAAATTGCGGTGAATAAACGGTGTGGTCATGCGGCGCTCAATTTATTTAACATGTTAAATGAAAATGGCGCCGCCCTCTCGGCAAGCACGGCAGGGAATTACCCGTACTGTGTATAGATACAGTAATATCGGCCATGGCCAAAGACAAGACGATCTACACCTGCACCGAATGCGGCGGCAGCAACCCCAAATGGCTGGGCAAGTGCCCGCACTGCGGCGCCTGGAACACCCTGGTTGAGTCGGCTGCCGAGAGCCAGTCACCTGTGAAAAACCGCTTTGCCTCGCTGGCCAAACCCTCGGAAGTCGCCACCCTGGCCGACATCGAGGCCACCGACATGGCGCGCACCCCTACCGGCCACGAGGAACTGGACCGCGTGCTGGGCGGCGGCATTGTCGAAGGCGGCGTGGTGCTGATCGGTGGCGATCCCGGCATCGGCAAATCGACCCTGCTGCTGCAGGCGCTCGATTCGCTGCAGCGCGCTGGCATGGATACCCTTTACGTCACGGGTGAAGAAAGTGGCGCCCAGGTGGCCTTGCGTTCGCGCCGGCTCGGGCTCGATGGCTCGCAGGTCAAGGTGCTGGCGGAGATCCAGCTCGAAAAAATCCTGGCCACGCTGGAGTCCACGAAGCCTGCCGTCGCCGTGATTGACTCGATTCAGACCGTGTATTCGGACCAGCTCACGTCCGCGCCGGGCTCGGTCACCCAGGTGCGCGAATGTGCGGCGCACCTGACGCGTGCGGCCAAAGCCAGCGGCGTCTGCATCATCCTGGTCGGCCACGTGACGAAAGAAGGCGCGCTGGCCGGCCCGCGCGTGTTGGAGCACATGGTCGATACCGTGCTGTATTTCGAGGGTGACACGCATTCGAGCTTTCGTCTGGTGCGCGCCATCAAGAACCGCTTCGGCGCCGTCAACGAAATTGGTGTGTTCGCCATGACCGAAA
>CAMLDT010000307.1 GCA_946479075.1 uncultured Polaromonas sp. | reverse complement strand
CTTTGGGCGCTTGTCTTTGTTGAACTTCTTGAACGTGGCCATTGCGGACCCCTTGAAAATTAATTTTGTTGAATATCCTGGATGTGCAGTACTGCGGTCTTGCCATTGCGCGGGTTGGCCAGAAATCCATGGAAAGTCCAGAGACTTCCGATGTTCTGCCGTGCCAGTCGCTCGGCCATCGCTCCAAAGGCAATGGCTTTCATGGCGGCCCTGACTTCGCGGGGGTGGCCTGCCTCGGTTTGCTGGGACTCGTGTTCGAGGCGCAGCGTGAGGGCAGGCAGTCCGGCGGGCGTGTAGCGCAGGGGTTCAGCCTCTGCGATACAGGCGGTCAAGACTACGCGGTTCTCCACTCCAACGGGCTAGATCAGCGCTCGGCGCGATCTGGGCGCTCGCCACGCTCGCCGCCAGCAGCTGCATATTCAGCTTGGCTGGCCTTGCGGGCTTCTTCGCGCTCGACGGTCTTCATCATGGAAGATGGACCCGTGTCGGCCTTCTTCTTCTGAACCGTCAGGTGGCGCAGCACGGCGTCGTTGAACTTGAAGGCGTGCTCCAGTTCAGCCATCACGGCCTGGTCGGCTTCGATGTTCACGCACAGGTAATGGGCCTTGGCCAGCTTGTTGATCAGGTACGCCAGTTGACGGCGGCCCCAGTCTTCCACGCGGTGCACCTTGCCACCGCCAGCGGTGATCATGCCCTTGTAGCGCTCCAGCATGGCGGGAACTTGTTCGCTTTGATCCGGATGGATCAACAAAATGATTTCGTAATGACGCATGCATACTCCTTTTGGGTAAGACCACCCACTGCGTCTTGAAGTGGTGTGGCAAGGGAAAGCCTGCGATTATAGCCCGGCCTGCGTCGCTTGTACACTCAGCGCTTCGCCGCCCCTGTGCAGGCGTACAAAAAGATGCCATAGATGCGTCCAGCCCCTTGTAAAACCAGTGGCTGGGCCGACATGCAATACAACAAACCGCGATGCATACGGGGCTCGTGAGACCATGCCCCTGGTGCAGACCTTGATTTGTGGTGGCACGCCCCCAGATCCCGCGCGTACCGTTCATTTACTTCCAGACCAAGACATGTCCGACACCAGCCAAACCCCCCCCGCACAGAGCGCCTCCGCCCCCGAAGAAGTCGAAGCCGCCATGGCTGCCCACGCCTCTGACGAGCTGGCACGCCTGCAGGGCGAGTTGGCCGAGCTCAAGGCCAAAAGCGCTGATCTGGCCGACCAGTTCCTGCGCGCCAAGGCCGAGGCCGAAAACGCCCGCCGCCGCGCCGAAGACGAGGTTTCCAAAGCCCGCAAATTCGGTATCGAGAGTTTTGCCGAGAGCCTGCTGCCCGTGGCCGACAGCCTGGATGCCGCCCTGGCCATCAAGGAAGCTACGCCCCAGCAGCTGCGCGAAGGCGCCGACGCCACCCTGCGCCAGCTGACGTCGGCACTGGAGCGCAACAAGGTGATTGCCATCAACCCGGCCGCTGGCGCCAAGTTCGATCCGCACCAGCACCAGGCCATCAGCGTGGTGCCTGCCGAGCAGGAAGCCAACACCGTGGTGGCTGTGCTGCAAAAGGGCTATGTGATCGCCGAGCGCGTGCTGCGTCCGGCCCTGGTCACGGTGACGGCTCCCAAGTAAGCCTCAAAAAAATCGACCCGGAAGACTTGAACCACACCAAGTTATCCACAAGTTACTAGCCATCCAAACCATTCAAGCATTCGGAGAAAAATCATGGGAAGAATCATCGGCATTGACCTGGGTACGACCAACAGCTGCGTCTCCATCATGGAGGGCAACACGACCCGCGTGATCGAAAACAGCGAAGGTGCACGCACCACGCCCTCCATCGTGGCCTACCAGGAAGACGGCGAGATCCTCGTCGGTGCCTCGGCCAAGCGCCAGGCCGTGACCAACCCCAAGAACACGCTGTACGCCGTCAAGCGCCTGATCGGCCGCAAGTTCACCGAAAAAGAAGTGCAAAAGGACATCGACCTGATGCCCTACAAGATCGTGGCCGCCGACAACGGCGACGCCTGGATCGAAGTGCGCGGCAACAAGCTGTCGGCGCAGCAGGTGTCTGCCGACATCCTGCGCAAGATGAAGAAGACGGCTGAAGACTACCTGGGCGAGCCCGTGACGGAAGCAGTCATCACCGTGCCCGCGTACTTCAACGACGCACAGCGCCAGGCCACCAAGGACGCTGGCCGCATTGCGGGCCTGGATGTCAAGCGCATCATTAACGAGCCCACCGCTGCTGCCCTGGCCTTTGGCCTCGACAAGCAGGAAAAGGGCGACCGCAAGATCGCTGTGTATGACCTGGGTGGCGGCACGTTTGACGTTTCCATCATCGAAATCGCGGACGTGGACGGCGAAAAGCAGTTCGAAGTGCTGTCGACCAACGGCGACACCTTCCTGGGCGGCGAAGACTTCGACCAGCGCATCATCGACTTCATCATTGACGAGTTCAAGAAGGAGTCGGGCGTCAACCTCAAGAATGACGTGCTGGCCCTGCAGCGCCTGAAGGAAGCGGCCGAGAAAGCCAAGATCGAACTGTCGAACTCGGCCTCGACAGACATCAACCTGCCGTACATCACGGCAGACGCATCGGGCCCCAAGCACCTGAACATCAAGCTGACCCGCGCCAAGCTGGAACAACTGGTGGAAGAGCTGATCGAGCGCACCATCGCTCCTTGCCGCATGGCCATCAAGGACGCTGGCGTGTCGGTGTCTGACATCCATGACGTGATCCTGGTCGGCGGCATGACCCGGATGCCCAAGGTGCAGGAAAAGGTCAAGGAATTCTTCGGCAAGGACCCCCGCAAGGACGTGAACCCTGACGAAGCCGTGGCCGTGGGCGCCGCCATCCAGGGCCAGGTGCTGTCGGGTGACCGCAAGGACGTGCTGCTGCTGGACGTGACGCCCCTGTCGCTGGGTATCGAAACCCTGGGCGGTGTCATGACCAAGATGATCACGAAGAACACGACCATCCCGACGAAGTTCGCACAGACCTTCTCGACGGCCGACGACAACCAGCCTGCCGTGACCATCAAGGTCTACCAGGGCGAGCGCGAAATCGCTACCGGCAACAAGCTGCTGGGCGAATTCAACCTAGAAGGCATTCCACCTGCGTCCCGCGGTGTTCCTCAGATCGAAGTGTCGTTTGACATCGACGCCAACGGCATCTTGCACGTGGGCGCCAAGGACAAGGGCACGGGCAAGGAAAACAAGATCACCATCAAGGCCA
>CAMLDT010000306.1 GCA_946479075.1 uncultured Polaromonas sp. | reverse complement strand
TCGTCAGCCAGATCCTCACCCTGTTCACCACGCCGGTGATTTATCTGGCGTTTGATCGCATGGGACAGAGGTTCAGGCGGAGGGGTTCGGTGTGAACGCCCTCCTCTCCCAGCTTGTCATCACGGACCTGATCCGGGGTCCAGGGCGGCGGCATCCCCGCACCGTTCGGGCTGAGCCTGTCGAAGCCTGTGCCAGCTTTAACGTTGGCGGTGCTTCAGGCAGGCCGGGTCTCGCCCCGGCGGGCGAGGCACTTTTCTTTGCGTCGCCAAAGAAAAGTACCCAAAAGAAAGGCGACCCGATGGTCTGGGTCCCTCCGCTTCGCTGCGGGCAACCTGCGGTGCTCGCCGAAAACGGGGCCGGGCTCGAACTCGCTTCGCTCAGACAATCGCCCGTCCTGATCCGTTTTCGGCTGTGCTCCTCGGTCCAGCCCGACGGGTGGGGAAGAGAATGCGGGTTCGGGAAGGCGGGGGCGCGCAAAGCGCGTCCCCGCCGGAGCCCGATTCTGAATCCGCCTCCGATCCCGACTTCCCCACCCTTCTGTATGCGCCGAGGAGCGCAGGGCCAGACGGATCAGGGCGAGCGATTGTCTGAGCCGAAGGCGAGTTCGAGCTCGACCCCGGCTGGACCGAGCACCGCAGGTTGCCCCGTAGCGCAGCGGAGGGGTCGCAGACAGCAGGGTCGCCTTTTCTTTGCTTACTTTCTTTTGGCGAAGCAAAAGAAAGTGAGTTGCCGCCGGGCAACCCCCGGCTTGCTGGCGAACCACCGCCCGTGGTGCCAAGAGACGGCTTCGACAAGCTCAGCCCGAACGGTGAAAGCGGCACTTCTTGCCCTGCCGGCGGCAACAGGAGCCGGCCAGTGAACCTGTCCGAGCCGTTCGTCCGCCGCCCGGTTGCCACAGTGCTGCTGACCATCGGCCTGGCGCTGGCCGGCATCGGTGCCTTCTTCGTCCTGCCGGTGTCACCGCTGCCGCAGGTCGACTTCCCGGTGATTTCGGTCAGCGCCTCGTTGCCGGGCGCCAGCCCGTCCACCATGGCCAGCAGTGTGGCGACACCGCTGGAGCGGCGGCTGGGCACGATTGCGGGCGTCAACGAAATGACGTCCAACAGCAGCAACGGCTCCACACGCATCAGCCTGCAGTTCGAGCTCAACCGCAAGATCGATGCGGCGGCACGTGAGGTGCAGGCGGCCATCAATGCCTCGCGCGCCGACCTGCCCGCCACGCTGCGCAGCAACCCGACCTACCGCAAGGCCAATCCGGCCTCAGCGCCGGTCATCATCCTGGCGCTGACATCCAAAACACGCTCGCCTGGCCAGATCTATGACGAAGTCTCCAATCTGCTGCAGCAGAAAATCGCCCAGGTGCAAGGGGTGGGCGATGTCGAACTCGGCGGTGGTTCGCTGCCGGCCGTGCGGGTGGACCTGCTGCCGTTCGCCCTGAACCGCTATGGCGTCAGCGCCGAGGACGTGCGCGCCGCCCTGCAGGCCTCCAATGCCAACCGGCCCAAGGGCGCCATCGAGGGCAATGGCCAGCGCCTGCAGATTTACTCCGGCGCCGACACCGCCAGCGGCGGGCGCAAGGCGGCCGACTACCGCGACCTGATCGTGGCCTGGCGCAACAACGCGGCGATCCGTCTGCGCGACGTTGCCGAGGTGGTCGATGGCGTGGAAAACATCAACACCCTGGGACTCTTCAACGGCGAGTCCGCGGTGATTGTGCTGGTCACGCGCCAGCCCGATGCCAACGTGATCGCCACGGTGGACGGCGTGCGCGCGCTGATTCCCGAGCTGCAGGCGCAACTGCCGCAGGACGTGGTGCTGCATGTGGCGTCCGACAGCACCAACTCGATACGCGCCTCACTGCACGAGATCGAGATCACGCTGCTGATCTCGATTGCGCTGGTGGTGCTGGTGGTCAGCGCGTTTTTGCGCAGCGCGCGCGCCACCATCATCCCGGCGGTGGCCACCGTGGTGTCGCTGCTGGGTACCTTTGGGGTGATGTACTTCCTGGGTTTCAGCCTGAACAACCTGAGCCTGATGGCGCTGACCGTGGCCACCGGTTTTGTGGTCGATGACGCCATCGTTGTGCTGGAAAACACCAGCCGGCACATCGAGGCTGGCATGGACCGCTTCAAGGCGGCACTGCTGGGCGCGCGCGAGGTCGGCTTCACGGTGCTGTCGATCAGCCTGTCGCTGGTGGCGGTGTTCATCCCCCTGCTGTTCATGGGCGGCCAGGTCGGCCGGCTGTTCCGTGAGTTCGCCGTCACGTTGTCAGCGGCGGTGCTGATTTCACTGGTGATTTCGCTGACCACCACACCCATGATGTGCGCCTGGCTGCTCAGGCCGGATGGGCACCACAAGCCGCCGGGACGGCTGGCGCGCGGGTTCGAGCGCGCCTTCAAACGCGTGCAGCGTGGCTACGAACACAGCCTGGACTGGGCGCTGGCCAGCCGCGGCATCGTGATGCTGAGCCTGGTGGCCGTGGTGGCCCTCAACGCCTGGCTGTTCGTCTCGATTCCCAAGGGCTACTTTCCGCAGCAGGATACCGGGCAGATCAACGGCGGCATACGCGCTGACCGCAGCATTTCCTTCCAGGCCATGCAGACCAAGCTCAAGGCCATCGTGGACATCATCCGTGCCGACCCGGCGGTCGATACCGTGGTCGGTTTCACCGGCGGATCGCGCGCCGGCGGCGGCTTCATGTTCATCAACCTCAAGCCGGTGGGCCAGCGCAGCGACAAGGGCCAGGCGGTGATCGCACGGCTGCGGCCCAAGCTGGCCCAGATCACCGGCATCAGCATCTTCCTCAACCCGGTGCAGGACCTGCGTGGCGGCGGCCGCGCCAGCAATTCGACCTACCAGTACACGCTCAAAAGCGACAGCGCCGCCGACCTCAAGACTTGGGCCACGCGGCTGGCAGAGCAGATGAAGCTGCAGCCCCAGCTGACCGACGTCGATACCGACCAGCAGGAAAACGGCGTCGAAACCATGGTCACGGTGGACAAGGACAGCGCCGCGCGGCTCGGCATCAGCTCGCGCGACGTGGACAACGCGCTGTACAACGGCTTCGGCCAGCGCCAGGTGGCGACAATTTACGCCGACCTGAACCAGTACAAGGTGATCATGGGCGTGGCGCCACGCTACATCCAGAGCCCGGAGTCGCTCAAGGACATCTATGTGCCGGCCAAGCGTGGCAGCGGCAGCACACTGGCCAATGCAGTGCCCGGTCCCGACCCCACCGTGGA
>CAMLDT010000305.1 GCA_946479075.1 uncultured Polaromonas sp. | reverse complement strand
CCTGCTGCCAGAACGCCAGCACCGGGGCGCCCGCGTCCGGCAGCAACGGCAGGTGGCAAATCGCGTCGGTGGCCCGGCCTTCGGCATCCTTGCCCTTGCGCGTGTCGGTGATGGCGATTTCACGGCCATCTGCCAGCACCAGCACACCGGCATCACCAGCCTGGCCGCCGCCCAGCGGATAAAACACCGTGCGGTCCAGCACCAGGCCCTGCTCGTCGATGGCCGTGACCGTGGCCGTACATTCGCGGAGATAGGCATCGTCGCGGAACAGGGTTTGCGTCATGGTTTGATAATACCGGCATGAACCGCGCTTCGCCTGTGCCTGTCCTGCCGACCGCGGAAAGCCGCGCGCCCATCGTGCTGGCCACGCTCAACGCCAGATACATCCACGCTTCGCTGGGCCTGCGTTGCCTGCTGGCCAATATGGACAAACATGGCGGCGCCGGCCTGCGCGCGCAAACGGCGCTGCGCGAATTTGTCATCGGCCAGCCGCCCACGCGCATGGTGGAAGAGCTGCTGGCGCTGGAGCCGCGCGTGATCGGCCTGGGCATCTACATCTGGAACGTGGTCGAGACCACGCAGCTGGTGCGGCTGCTCAAGGCCTTGCGGCCGGATATCAAAATTGTGCTGGGCGGGCCCGAGGTCAGCCACGAGGTCGAGCAGCAGGAAATCTGCCGCCTGGCCGACCACGTGGTCACCGGCTGGGGCGACGTGAGTTTTCCGAAACTCTGCCGCGCCTTGCTCGACGGGCCGAAGCCGCTGATGAAGGTGATCGCCGGCGAGCAGCCACCGCTCGATGCGTTGGCCTTGCCCTACGCGGAGTACACGGCCGAGGATCTGGCGCAGCGGCTGCTGTATGTCGAAGCCTCGCGCGGCTGCCCCTTCAAATGCGAGTTCTGCCTGAGTTCGCTCGACAAGACCGCCTGGGCTTTCGAGCTGGATGGCTTCATGGCCGAGATCGACACCCTGTACCGCCGCGGCGCCCGCAACTTCAAGTTTGTGGACCGCACCTTCAATCTGAAGATCGCCAACTCGGTGCGCATCCTGCAGTATTTCCTGGACCGCCTCGCCGAGGCGCCCGATGTGTTTGTGCATTTCGAGGTCGTGCCCGACAGCCTGCCGGACCGGCTGAAGGAACTGATCGCGCAGTTTCCCGACGGCGCGCTGCAGTTCGAAGTGGGCATCCAGAGTTTCAACCCCGAAGTGCAGCAGCGCATCTCGCGCCAGCAGGACAACGCCAAAACCGCCGACAACCTGCGCTGGCTGGTTAGCGAGAGCCGGGCGCATGTCCATGCCGACCTGATCTTTGGCCTGCCCGGCGAGACGTTGGAAAGTTTTGCCGAAGGGTTTGACCGCCTGTTTGGCCTGGGCCCGCACGAGATCCAGTTCGGTGTGCTAAAGCGTTTGCGCGGCACGCCGATCACGCGGCATACCGATGGGTTTGCCATGGTGTACGACCCGCAGACGCCCTACACAATTCTGCAGAACTCCACGGTGGATTTTGCCACCATGCAGCGCATCAAGCGCTTTGCACGTTACTGGGAAATGGTCGCCAATTCAGGGCGGTTTTCCCGGAGCCTGGCCGTGCTGCTGGCGCCGGGTTCTGCGTTCCAGAACTTTCTGGCCTTCAGCGACTGGCTCTGGCAGACCACCGGCAAGACGCACGAGTTCGCCCTGGAAAAGCTGGTGGACCTGCTGTTCGACCACCTGACGGCCGAGCGCGGGCTCGACGTCCAGGCGGTGTCCGCGGCCCTGCTGGCCGATTACCGGGCGAGCGGCGCGCGCGGGCGGCCGCTGTCCCTGGCCGCGCTGATGGCCGGGACGCCGACCGCACTGTCTGCACCCGCCGGCAACAACCGCAGCGAACGGCAGGGGCGGCATCTGGGCCAGCAGCAGGCCTTGCGCAGCGAGATCCAGAAAGCTGCGGCGGCGGCTTAGCGCTTTGCTATTGATTTAGTAGCTGCTTGCGCCCGTCAGACAAGGGCTGTAGCCCTTTTCTGCTCTTATTTCTGGCGGGTGCCGAGCACCGCCGCGCCGATGATCATCGCCGCGGCCAGGACGATGCTCCCGCTCAGCGCCCGGCCGCTCACCAGCATCAGCAGGGCGGTCGAGCACAGCGGCGTGAGGTAACTCAGGATGCCGATCTGCCGCGCGTCGCCGAGCTTGAGCGCCTTGTCCCAGAGAAAAAACGCAGCGCCCAGCGGCCCCAGGCCCATCACTGCGAGCAGGGCCCAGTCGCGCGCAGCGAGGGCCGTGGCTGGCTCCAGCGCCCAGTGGCACAACAGGGAAAGCACGCCGGACACCAGGCCGAACAGGCCGATGGCCGCTGTCGGAAACGGTGACACGCGTTTTGTCAGCAGCGAATAACTGGCCCAGATGAAGGCCGAGGCGAGTGCGGGCAGGTAGCCCCAGGACCAGCCGCCGCCCGCGCCGTCCCGCGCACCCAAAATGGCGATGGCTGCGCCGGCAAACCCGAGCAAGCCGGCAGCCACATGCACGCCGCGCAAGTGCATGTTCTTCAGGAACAGCGGCGCCAGCACCACCATGAGCAGCGGCCATAAATAATTGACGAGGTTGGCCTCCACCGCGGGCGCGTGCCGCAGTGCGATGAACAGCAGAAAGTGAAAACCAAAGAGGCCATAGACCCCGAGGGCCAGTGTCGAGGCGGGAATCCTCCAGGCGCGGCTGTCTTTGAGCACAAAGGGCAGGGCCAGCACGCTGCCGGCCAGCAGCGCGATGCCGGTCAGCAGGAAGGGCGGCACATGCCTGAGTGCAACACCCAGCGAGGCCAGCGTCGCCCACAGGGCAATCGCGCCCAGTGCGTACAGGTTGGCGCGCACGGCGGCCGGTTTTTCAGGGCGCGCTGGCCGCCGCCGCGTCGGCCTTGTCGGCCACGCCTGCGGCATGGGCCTGCTGGTCGGCGTGGTAGCTGCTGCGCACCATGGCGCCGACGGCGGCGTGCGTGAAACCCATTTTGTAGGCCTCTTCCTCGAACATTTTGAAGGTGTCGGGGTGCACATAACGGCGCACCGGCAGGTGGCTGTTGGACGGCGCGAGGTACTGGCCAATGGTCAGCATGTCGATGTTGTGCGCGCGCATGTCACGCATGACCTGCAAAATTTCCTCGTCGGTCTCGCCCAGGCCGACCATGATGCCGCTCTTGGTCGGCACGTCGGGGTGCAGCGCCTTGAATTTTTTCAGCAGGTTCAGGCTGAACTGGTAGTCGGACCCGGGGCGTGCTTCCTTGTACAGGCGCGGCGCGGTTTCCAGGTTGTGGTTCATCACGTCGGGCG
>CAMLDT010000304.1 GCA_946479075.1 uncultured Polaromonas sp. | reverse complement strand
CTGGCCTTCGGCCTTGACCAGGATCTTGATGCGGGCCTTGTACTTGTTGTCGCGGCGGCCATAGCGGTTGTAGACTCGCACGATGGCCTCGATGTAATTCATGATCTGGTGCCAGGGCAAGAACTCCCGGATCACTGTGCCGATGATGGGTGTGCGGCCCATGCCGCCGCCGACCTGGACCCGGAATCCGAGCTCGCCTTCGTCATTGCGGATCAGGTGCAGGCCCACGTCGTGCCAGGCTGTGGCGGCGCGGTCTTCCTTCGCGCCGCTGATGGCGATCTTGAACTTGCGCGGCAAAAAGGCGAACTCGGGGTGCAAGGTGCTCCACTGGCGCAGGATCTCGCCGAAGGGCCGCGGATCGGCGATTTCATCGGCCGCGATACCCGCGCGTTCGTCGCTGGTGATGTTGCGGATGCAGTTGCCGCTGGTCTGGATGCCGTGCATGTTGACGCTGGCCAGCAGGTCCATCACGTCGGCCGACTTGTCCAGCGGAATCCAGTTGTACTGGATGTTCTGGCGCGTCGTGAAGTGGGCATAACCGGCGGTCAGTTTCGACGCCACCGACAGGCCGCTTTTGAGCTCGACCGGGCCGAGTTTGTCCTGGGCAGCCTGGGCTTCATTGAACAGCGCGGCGTTCGGCTGGTCATATTCACGGGCGATTTTGGCCAGCACGCGCACCTGTGCGCTGGAGAGTTCGCCATAAGGCACCGCCACGCGCAGCATGGGGGCGTAACGCTGGACGTACCAGCCGTTTTGCAGGCGCAGCGGCCGGAAGTCGTCTTCGGCCAGCTGGCCGGCCTGCCAGCGGGTGAGCTGGTCGCGGTATTGCTCCGCACGTGCTTTCACGAACTGGCGGTCAAAGTCGGTGTATTGGTACATGGCTGTCAGGAGTGGCTGTCAGGGATCAAAAAAGATTCAGATGGCGATGAGCTTGATACCGGCATACGCCAGCAGTACGGAAAGCAGCGAACGTATCCAGCGGTCGGGCGTGCGTGTGACCAGGCGCGAACCGAGCCAGATGCCCGGCAGCGAACCGGCCAGCAGCTTGGCCAGCAGTGGCCAGTCCACCGAGCCGATGGACGCATGGCCCAGGCCGGCCACCAGCGTCAGCGGCACGGCATGGGCAATGTCGGCCGCCACGATGCGCGGCAGGGGCAGGGCGGGGTAGAGCAGCATCAGCACGATCACGCCGATAGCGCCGGCGCCCACAGAAGTCAGGGTCACCAGCACGCCGATCACAGCGCCGAACAGCACCGGCAGGGCCCAGTGCCGGGCCTGCGTCGCTGCATGTAATTCGGACACTTCGATGTGCCGGGGTGCCGATTTGCCGTAAACCGCCTTGTACAGGGTTGCGGTCGCCGTCAGCAGCAGGGCCACGCCCAGCGTGGATGTCATGGCCGCGTGGACCGCCGGGCTGGCCGGGCCCAGCAGGTGCAGGATATACAGCGTCGCCAGCGAGGCCGGGATGCTGCCGGCGGCGGTTTTGCCGACAATATTCCAGTCCACGATGCGCGCGCGCGCCAGGCTGACGGTGCCGCCCATCTTGGTGAAGGCGGCAAACAGCAGGTCGGTGCCGATGGCCAGGTGCGGTTTCACGCCGAAAAAGAAAATCAGCAGCGGCGTCATCAGCGAGCCGCCACCGACCCCGGTCAGTCCGACGACCAGACCCACCGCAAAACCGGCAAAAACGAATGCGAAATCGTGCATAAGCGGGCTACTTTAGGGGGGCGGCTTATGAAAGCAAACGACAGTTTTGTTGTTCGCTTATGCGAATAAGCTTATTCACCAGTACTCACGGGGTCTGGCGGCGCGCTCCGCAGCCGCCGTCCGGGCTGCCGGCCGTGGGCATTGCGCTCAATGCCACGCTTCAAAGGCCCGCATAATCGGCAGCAAACAAGATGGGGGCGGCAGAATCGTGAAGCGGATTTTCGTCAAGTATTCCGGGTTCAGCGAACCCGAGCGCCATGCCCTGGAAACGGTGTTCCGCCTTTCCGAGTCCGGCGCCGTGGCTTATGCGCCGTGGACGCCCTCAACGCCCGAGCCGCCTTCGGTGCTGCTGGTGGATGGCGACAGTTGGGAGGCGGCGCTGGAGCTGGCCAATCCCGCGAACGATGGCATCCGCCTGGTCTGGATCGGTGCTGGCGCGCCGCCCCGCGCCTGGCGGGTGTTTGCCGCGCCCGTCAGGTGGTCAGCGGTGATCGGGGCCCTGGATGCCAAATTTGCCCCGGTGAGCGCCAGGGACCTGTCCGCGGATCTCGAAGTGGCGCACACCGAGGACATGGACGTGCACCTGGATGCCGCCGACGACACCGAGCCGATGGGTCTGGACGGCGCAGTCACCACCGCGCGCAAGGTGCTGATTGCGGACGCCGGGCGCGATGCGCGCCTGTATCTGCGCGCCAAACTGGCCAGTGCCGGCCTGCATGACGTGGACGAGGCCGGCAGCGGTGCCGAAGCGCTGGCGCTGCTGGCGGGCCAGACCTACCACCTGGTCATCCTGGACCTGGGGCTGACCGACATGGACAGCTGGCAGCTTGCCAAGGCGGTGGACAGCACCCGGCCGGCGGTTGCCCTGTTCATCACCGGGGCCGAACCGGCCTGGCGGCGCGGTCTGCAGGCCCGTCTGTCGGGCGCCCAGGTCTATCTGCCCAAACCGCTGGACCCTGAAAAGTTGAATGCTTTGCTACAAAATATATAGCTGCTTGCGCCCGCCACATAAGGGCCAGAAGCTCAAAACACTATCAATTTTTGAGGAAACGCTGCGCTGCGACCGCCTGCGCCAGGCGATTTTCCATCGGCAGGGGCTCGCCATGCAGCCGGGCAGCCAGCAGCTCACCGCTCAGAACCGCAAAACTGAGCCCGCGTGAGCCCATCGCCGTGCTCAGCCACAGACCCGGATGCGCCGCCTCATCGGCCGGGCCTACCAGCGGCAGGCGGTCTGGCGAGGCACAACGCACCCCCGCCCAGGCTCGCGCCTTGCCGGCTTCAAACAGCGGCGCCAGCGTCCGCGCGGTCGCCGGCAGCAGGGTCTGCAGCCTGTCCAGGTTGGCGGCCTGGTCGGCAAGGCGAATGTCCGTGCTGTCCTGGTCACGCTGAAAACCGGCGCCCGCCAGCCAGACCTGGCCCTCCGCCGCAGGCAGGGCCGGGATGAAGCTGCCGCTGCCGTTGACCACAAAGGCAGGAAATGCGGCTGCCCCCGGCACGTCGGCGTGCAGCCCCCATGACATCTGCCCGCGAATGGCCTGCCGCGGCTGGCCATCGACCAGCAGGCGGCTTGCGTGCCCACCGGCGACCACCACCATGG
>CAMLDT010000303.1 GCA_946479075.1 uncultured Polaromonas sp. | reverse complement strand
GCCTCAACCGGCAAGGTGGCAAGCCGCTCAAGGAAGTGGCTGCCTGCTGGGCGCCGGGTCTGGCGCCTCAGTAAACGCATGGTGCGCGACGCAGGTGAACGCGGTGTAAGCGCTGTGTAACGGGCAGCTGTTTTTACCGGCGCTTTACCCTGCAAGTTCTACTGGTATCCAGATGCTGCACACTCGCAGCATCGCGCCCCCCAACAATCGCTCTTGGCCGACAGACAGAAGGCGCGTTTTTCGTGCGTAATGGCGTGTCGGCAGCCGGAGCAACGGCGCCCCAACCTGAGGAGAACAACACATGTCGCAATTCGCCACCATCACCGGCCACGTCACCTACACCCCTGGCGACGGCGTGCCGATCACCATCCCGCCAGGCCGGGTGGAAGTGGCCCTGGCCTTCGACAGCGCAACCCTCAGCTGGGAAGACGCCCCAGGCATCGCCGGTGTGACGGCGATTCCGCGCACGCAGTTCGAGGACTATGTGAAGGAAGGCAAGATCACGCTGAACCCGCCGGAGACTGCCCAGCCAGCGGCCTGAAACAGCTTGTGGCACCGCTCCATGCCACGTACTTGCTACTTATTTGATAGCTGCTTGCGCCCGCCGGACAAGGGCTACAGGCACTTTTTGCTTATAAATCCGGCACAAATCCGCTAGCGCCGCACCAGCGTGAAATAAAACGTCGCGCCCTCGCCGGGCGTGCTTTCGGCCCACACGCGGCCGCCGTGGCGTTCAATCACACGCTTGACGGTGGCCAGGCCAATGCCGGTGCCCGGAAAATCCCCGGGTGAATGCAGGCGTTCGAAGGTACCGAACAGCTTGTGCGCAAACGCCATGTCGAAGCCCGCGCCGTTGTCGCGCACAAAAAACACCTGTTCTGCGCCGGCGGCTTGCCCGTCCCCGTCCGGCCGGCGCCCGACATCGATGCAGGCCAGCGGCTGGCGCACGCTGAACTTCCAGGCGTTGCCCAGCAGGTTTTGCAGCACGGCCGACAGCAGGCGCGGGTCCCCGTGCGCCACCATGCCCTCCTGCACGACCAGCTGCACATGGCGCTGCGGATCACGCTCGCGCTGGGCCTGCTCGATGGTGCGGCACATCGCCGACAGGTCCACCGGCTCGGAGCGGATCTCCTCACGCGACAAATGCGCCAGCGTCAGCAGGCCTTCAATCAGGTCGCCCATCTGCCTGACCCCGGCGCGGATGCGGTCGAGGTAATGTTTGCCCTTGTCGCTGACCCGGTCCGCGTCGCTCTTGAGCAGCAACTGGCTGAAGCCGTCCACCGTGTTCAGCGGTGAGCGCAGGTCGTGCGACACCGAGTAGGCAAAGGACTCCAGCTCCTTGTTAACTTCGGCAAGCTGGCCGGTGCGCAGCAGCACGCGTTGCTCAAGTTCGCTGTTGAGGCTGAGGATCTGCTGCTGCTGCTGCCGGCGTTCGCTGATGTCGCGCCCGACCGCAACCCAGTGTGTGAACTTGCCGGTGCCGGACGCAATCGGGGCGATGTCCAGCTCCAGCCACAACAGCTTGCCGCTTTGGGCCCGCACGGACAGTTCGGTGCGCAGCGGCTGGTGGCCGTCCATGGCGCTGCGGATGCGCAGCAGCTCGGCCTGCTGCTGTGTGCCGGCCCAAAGCGTCATCGCGCTCTGGCCCAGGGCTTCGTCGCGGCTGTAACCGGTCTGGCGCTCGAAAGCGTCGTTGACGAACACCACGCGCGGGCTGCCTGGGTCGTCAGCGCGCACCTGGGTGATAACCACCATGTCGTTGAGCCGCGCGACGGCCGTCTGCAACAGGTGCAACTGGGCTTCCTGCTGGCGCCGCGCGGTGATGTCCTGAAAGTACACAGCGGTGCCCGCCTTGGTCGGATAGACGTGAAACAAGAACCAGGTGCGAAGCGGCCGGTAGAAAGACTCAAAACGCGTGGTGCGCTGCTCGGCCACGGCGGCGCGGTACTCGCGTTCAATCGGCGTGCCGAGAAGGTCGGGGAACTCTTCCCACAGGTTTTTGCCGATCAGCTCCCCCGCGGAGCGCTGCAACATGCGCTCGGCCTGGCTGTTGAGGAAGGTGAAACACCAGTCGGCGTCCACCAGGCTGAAGCCGTCGCTGATGCTCTCCAGGGTGGAGATCATGCGCGCCTCCAGGGCCAGGGTACGCGCCTCGGCGGCTTTTTGCTCCGTGATGTCCTGAAAAGCGCCCTGCAGGCGGATGATCTTGCCGTCGGCGTCGCGCACCGCCTCCCCCAGCGACCTGACCCAGATGCGCCGTCCCCGGGCCGTCATTTTCGGAAGGATGAATTCATACGGTGTCCCGTGCTCGGCACAGGCCTCGACCAGGCGGATCACCTTCAGCCGGTCTTCCGGCAAAAAGTAGCCAATGCCCTCATCGAGCGTCGGCACATAACCCGGCGGCACGTCGTGGATGGCGCAGTTTTCGTCCGACCAGGTGAGCTTGCGCTCCGGCAGGTCGATGGTCCAGCTCCCCAGGCGGGCCATGCGGCCGGCGATGCGGTTCATGAACATGTTCTTCTCCAGCAGCTCGGCAGACTGCTTGAGCTCATGGATGTCGGTGAAGGTGCCCAGCCATTTGGCCGACTGCCCGGCCCCCTCGGGCAAGGCGTGGGCGCGGCCCAGCATCCAGCGGTAGGTGCCGTCGGCGCGGCGCAGGCGGTATTCGGTCTCCCAGGTTTCACCGGTGCCGGACGCCCGCTCCCAGCCGCTCGTGATGCGTTCGCGGTCATCGGGATGAACCAGCTGCATCCAGCCCCGGCCCAGGCTGTCTTCCATCGGCAGGCCGGTGTGGCTCAGCCATCGCTGGTTGAAATAGGTGAGCCAGCCATCGGCACGCATGGTGCAGACGATCTGCGGCATGGCGTCGGTCAGCATGCGAAAGCGCGCCTCGCTGCTGCGCAGGGCGTCGCCGGCGAGCTTGCGTTCGGTGATGTCCTGCACCGTGCCGGAAAGCTTCACCGGCCGGCCCTGCTCGTCCAGCACAGCCTCGCCCAGCCCATGCACCCAGCGCACCTCGCCGTCGGCGCGGACGATGCGGTGCTCCACGTCGAGTTTGCCCTGGCCGGAAAAGAACAGCTGCTGCGCCGCTTCGTAAGCCTCCCGGTCTTCGGGAAACACGTGGGCCAGCACGCCCTCATAACCGCCGACCGGCGTGGACGACGCGCCCCGCGCCACACCGTAAATCTCACAGGTTTCATCAGACCACCAGACCCGGTTGCTGGCGATGTCGAAATCCCAGTTGCCGATCCGGCCGATGCGCTGCGCGTTGCGCAGGCGGTCACGCGCCAGCTGCAGCGCGTCTTCCGTGCTTG
>CAMLDT010000302.1 GCA_946479075.1 uncultured Polaromonas sp. | reverse complement strand
CGCGAGCCGTTGAGCACGTGCGGCGCGGCGCTCATGTTCTCCTGACCACCGGCAATCACGATTTCGCTGTCGCCGGTGGCAACAGCCTGGGCGGCCAGCATCACGGCTTTCAGGCCAGAGCCGCAGACGGCGTTGATGGTCAGGCCGGGAATGCCATTCGGGAAACCGGCTTTGATCACGGCCTGCCGCGCGGGGTTCTGACCCACGCCCGCGGTCAGCACCTGGCCCATGATGACCTCACCGAGCAGCTCGGGCGACACACCGGCGCGCTCGGCGACGGCCTTGATGACGGCCGCGCCCATCTCGGTGGCGGGGACCTTGGCCAGGCTGCCGCCGAACTTGCCGACGGCGGTGCGGGCTGCTGAAACGATGACGATGTCTTCCATGATGCTTCTCCAGTAAATGCGTGTCTAAAAAGTTCAGGCCCTGACCTTGACGTAACGGCCGGGCGCAGGCTCGATGGCCTTGTAGGTGCGGCTGCCGTAAGTTTTGGGGGCGGCGATCTGCTTGCCGGCGTGGCCCTTGAGCCAGTCCGACCAGTCGGTCCACCAGCTGCCGGGATGTTCGGTCGCGCCCTTCAGCCACTCGGCCTGCGTGGCCGGGAAATTGCCCTGCGGCAGCTTGTCATTCGTCCAGTAGCTGCGTTTTTTCTTGGCGGGCGGGTTGATCACGCCAGCGATATGGCCCGAGGCGCCCATCACAAACCGCTTTTTGCCGGGCAAGACCCGGGTCGAGGCGTAGGCGCCACCCACCGGCACGATGTGGTCTTCGCGCGAGCCGTAGATATAGGCCGGCAGGTTGACCTTGCCCAGGTCGATCTTCTGTCCGCAGACCGTGAGCTTGCCGGGCTTGACCAGGTTGTTCTCGAAGTAGGTGTTGCGCAGATACCAGGCATAGAACGGACCCGGCAGGTTGGTCGAGTCGCTGTTCCAGTAGAGCAGGTCAAACGGCGGCGGTGTTTCGCCCTTGAGGTAGTTGCCGACCACGTAGTTCCACACGAGGTCGTTGGGCCGCAGAAAACTGAAGGTGGACGCCAGGTCCTGCCCCTTGAGCAGGCCGCCCTTGCCCATCTGCTGCTCGCGGTAGTGCACCGACTGTTCGTCGATGAAGATGTCGAGGATGCCGGTCTCGCAAAAGTCCAGGAAGGACGTGAGAAACGTGGCGCTGGCCACAGGCTTCTCGCCCCGCGCCGCCAGCACGGCCAGCGCCGTGCCGAGCATGGTGCCGCCCACGCAAAAGCCCAGCGCATTGACGGTTTTGGCGCCGGTGATCTCTTGCGTGACTTCGATGGCCTTGAGCACCGCGTGCTCGATGTAGTCGTCCCACGTTTTGTCGGCCATGGACTCGTCGGGGTTGCGCCAGCTCACCACAAACGTGCGGTGGCCCTGCGCGACGGCATAACGGATCAGCGAGTTGTCGGGCTGCAGGTCCAGGATGTAGAACTTGTTGATGCAGGGGGGCACCAGCAAAAAAGGCCGCTCATACACCTTCGCGGTCAGCGGCTTGTATTCGATCAGCTGGAAAAATTCGTTTTCAAACACCACGGCGCCTTCGGTGGTGGCGACGTTTTTGCCGACCTCGAAGACGCTTTCATCGGTCATGGACACATGGCCCTGCTTCATGTCGTGAAGCATGTTGGCCAGTCCCCTGGCGATGCTTTCGCCCTGGCTGTCGATGGCTTTTTTCTGCGCTTCGGCATTCAGTGCCAGGAAGTTGCTGGGGGCGGCGGCTGCCATGGCTTGCTCGATGGCAAAACGCACGCGGGCTTTGGTTTTTTCGTCGCCCTCCATGGCGTCAGCCAGGCCCATCAGGGTGCGGGTGTTCAGCAGGTAGGCCTCGGCGGCAAATTGCGACACGGGGTTCTGGTGCCAGGCTTCTGCCGCAAAACGCCGGTCGGTGCTACCGGAAGAGCCAGCCTGCAGGCCGCTGTTCCAGAGTTTGCTGATGTCTTCGAGGTAGGTTTTCTGGATCTCCAGCAGCTTGAGCGGATCGATCTGTAACGGGGGTTGTACGGCTTGAGGATCGCTCATGCCCATCTGTGAAAAACCGGCCGGCATGCCGAGGCCGCCACCGGCCATTGCCCCCATCACCTGTTTCAGGCCCTGGGCAAAGGTCTCCTGCATCTGTTGGGCAGCTTGCGCCAGGTTTGCGTCAGAATTCATGCTTGTCTCCGGGGATATCTGCAGGCTCTTGAAGGGCTGTCTGTGTCGAGCGTTGATAGCCGCGGCAGGTCCACTCTAGTATCGTGGAAAAACTTTCTCAACTCCTGATGCAGCGCAAAGATTTATGTATTTGATTGTCATTGCCTGGATGTATGTCGTGCTCATGATGAGTGTCGCGGAAGCCACCCATCCGACCGGAACGCTGCTGGGTGCCCTGGTGACCTTTGTACTCTATGGCGTGGGCCCGGTGGCATTGGTGGTTTACCTGATGGGCGCACCCTTGCGGCGCAAGGCGATCAAGGCCCGTGAAGCTGCGGAAGCCGCCGGGGCGGTCACCGTTTTGCCTTCCTCATTCGAGCCAGATGCAGGCAGCCATGCGTCCGGTGGTGCCGAAACCGTTGCCCCGGATGCCGGCGTCACGCCGGTGCGAAAAGAACCGTGAGGCATTGCCCACGGTGCACCAGGGCGCACTGCCGTCATTGCCAAAAATCTGCGTGATACCCAGGGCCTGAAGCCGCCGCCGGGCCAGGCCGGCAAGATCGGCCAGGTACTTGCCGGAGGCGGCGGGCGTGAAGCAAGCGTCGGCGGCGGGATCACTGGCCACAAACGCCGCCCTCACCTCGGCTCCCACTTCAAAGGCTGTCGGGCCGATACACGGCCCCAGCCACGCTATGGTATTGATAGCTGCTTGCGCCCGTCCGCCGGGGGCTAGAGCCCAAAAACGTTCACAACTTTCTTCCAGAATGCCGTGACCCTGCTGCCCCGCCAGACCTCGCCAGCCGGCATGGGCTGCAGCGACAGCTGAGCCTTGGGCAGTGGTCAGCAGCACCGGCAGGCAGTCGGCCACCATGATGGTGCATGCGACACCGCGCCGGGAGGTGATGGCCGCATCGGCTGGCAGGCCGTGCGGCGTCTGCCCGTCCAGCGGCAACACCACGGTTCCGTGCACCTGCTGCATAAACACCGGCCTGGCGCCGGTGGCTTGCGCGAGCAGCGCACGGTTGGCAGCTACGCGGTCCGGCGCATCGCCAACATGGTCACCCAGGTTCATGCTGTCCCACGGCGACACCGACGCACCGCCTTGCCGCGTCGTAAACAGCGCGCGCACGCCGGCCGGCGCGGGCCAGTCGGGAGTCAGCCAGTCGGGATTCAAAGGTTTTCCGTCAATGCTCACGGGACGAT
>CAMLDT010000301.1 GCA_946479075.1 uncultured Polaromonas sp. | reverse complement strand
GCGCGCGCCATGTTGCTGGTTTTGGCCTTGCCGCCGGTGCCGTCCCTGAGCATGAAAAACAGCGCTGAAGCCAGGCTGGCAAGGATGGCCAAAAATGCGAGTGCGACAAGGTAGTTCATGAACCGGATTATCCGCGCATGAGTTCACCCCTGCTCCGGCCGCGCTTTGTGGTGATGACGCTGGCCACCGTGCTGATGGTGGCCCTGACCTTTTCGCTGGGGCAGTGGCAATTGCGCCGCGCTGCCCAGAAAGAGGCGCTGCAGGCCGCCATTGATGCACAAAAAAGGCTTCCAGCCCTTGATGGACGGGCGCTGCTAGCTACTGAAAAGATAGCAAATGTGTTGCACCGCGAGGCTGTGTTGCAGGGCACGTGGCAGGCGGCCCACACGGTGTATCTCGACAACCGGCCCATGGATGGCAAGACCGGTTTCTGGGTGGTGACGCCTTTGCTGCTGAGCGGCAGCACAAAAGCGGTGCTGGTGCAGCGCGGCTGGGTGCCGCGTGATTTCAATGACCGCACGCGCCTGCCTGCGGTCCTCACGCCGGAGGGTGTCGTCACCGTTGCCGGCCGCATGGCCCCGCCTCCTTCCAAGCTTTATGAATTTGCGGGGGCGGCGCAGGGCCGTATCCGGCAAAATCTGGACCTGCCCGCTTACGCTGCAGAAACCGGGCTGGATCTGGTGCCGGTGTCCCTGCTGCAGACCGGCATCGCCAGCGAGGGTCTGCAGCGCGACTGGGCGCCACCCAACACCGGCGTGGACCGGCATTACGGTTACGCCTTCCAGTGGTTTGCATTGAGCGCATTGCTGGTGGGCCTGTATGCCTGGTTCCAGTTGCTGCTTCCGTTCCGCAGGCGATCTGCGGTTTCCTCTTTTCGTGATGGCGATTGATCGTGACAAGCTCCCTGCCTCCTTCTTCCTCCGCGCCTGCCGGCCGTGATGACCAGCCCCTGGGCCTGACGGTACACAGCTTGCCGCAGGCCGGCGCGGGCGCCACCATTGCCAGGCCTGACACCCGGGCGGGGCGCTGGAAAATGCTGGCGGTGCTGCTGGTGTGCGCCGCGCCGGTCATCGCCTCCTACTTCACCTATTACGTGATTCGTCCCGAAGCCAGGCGCAACTACGGAGAGCTGATTGAACCCCAGCGGCCACTGCCGGCGCTGGTGGGCGAGGCGGCCGACGGCACACGCATCGAACTGCCTGAGCTCAAGGGCCAGTGGCTGCTGATCAGTGCCGCCGGCGGGGCCTGCGATGCGGGCTGCCAGCAGCAGCTTTATTTCCAGCGGCAGTTGCGCGAGTCGCTGGGGCGCGAGAAAGACCGCCTCGACCGCGTCTGGCTGGTCAGTGATGCGGCCGCGATTCCCGAGGCGCTCCACGCGGGATTGCAGGGCGCCACGGTTTTGCGCGTGGCGGGCCTGGCGCAGTGGCTGCAACCGGCTGCGGGTCACCAGCTCGCCGACCACCTGTATCTCGTGGATCCGATCGGCAACTGGATGATGCGCTTTCCTGCCGACATGGATGCCGCCGGTGCCGCCCGCGCCAAACGCGACCTGGAGCGCCTGCTGCGCGCCTCCGCCTCCTGGGACAAGGAAGGGCGCTAGCCCTGACGCGATGGACACGCAAGAGCTCTACAACCTGAGCCCGGCGCTGCGCATGATGGGCATGGGCCTGATGCTGGCCCTCGGCCCGCTGGCCTGGGTATGGCTTCGCAACAAAAAGCAGCCGATGGCGCGTCGCCTGCGGGTGCTGACCTTGCTCACGCTGTTCCTGACCTTCGACCTGGTCTTGTTCGGCGCCTTCACGCGGCTGACGGATTCGGGGCTCGGCTGCCCGGACTGGCCCGGCTGTTATGGCCACGCCAGCCCGGTGGGGGCGCACCAGCCCATCAGCGCAGCGCAAGCGGCCCTGCCGAGCGGGCCGGTCACGCACGCCAAGGCCTGGATCGAAATGATCCACCGCTACCTGGCCACGGGTGTGGGCGTATTGATCCTGACCTTAACCGTTTTCACCTGGCTTGAAAGCCGTGCGCAGAAGGGTTCTCGACCCGCCAGCGCCGCGGAGCCGGCCATGCCGGGCGGCAGGCGCAGCGGCCCCCCCGGGGGGCAGCAACTTGTACGCAGCCATGCGCGCGGGGGCGCTATTTCCGCGTGGTGGCCGCTGGCGACCCTGGTGTGGGTGTGCCTCCAGGGCGCCTTTGGCGCGCTGACCGTCACCATGAAACTGTTCCCGCTGATCGTCACCCTGCACCTGCTGGGCGGGCTGATTTTGCTGGCGCTGCTGCAGGCGCAGGCCGTGCGTTATGCGCAGGCGCATGACGCGGCCCACCGCGTGGCGCTGCCTCCCGGCACCTGGCTGTTGCTGGCGGCGGCCTTTGTGCTGCTGTGGCTGCAAATTGCGCTGGGCGGCTGGGTCAGCACCAACTATGCCGTGCTGGCCTGCAGCGAGTTCCCGGCCTGTCAGGGCAGCTTCTGGCCGGCCATGGATTTCCGCGAGGGCTTCACCCTGTGGCGCCATTTGGGCGCCGGGCTGAACGGCGACAACATCAGCTTCCAGGCACTGACGGCGATTCACTATGTGCACCGGCTGGCCGCTTACCTCGTGTTTGCCGCGCTGCTGGCGCTGGCCTGGCAGTTGCGGCGGGTGCCTGCCATGCGGCGTTATGGCAACGGGGTGGGCGCGCTGGCACTGTGGCAGTTCGCCACCGGCCTGAGCAACGTTGTACTCGGCTGGCCGCTGGTCGCCGCCGTGTCACACACCGGCGGCGCGGCCGCGCTGGTGGTCGTGCTGACGGGTGCGCTTTTTTCGAGCCGGCGCGCTGCGGTCAGCGCAAGTGCGTCAAAATCGGGGACTGCCCGCCCATGAATCCCTCTGAATCGTCTGCCGCCGTCCCCATCCCTGCTTTCGTGCCGTCGAAGTTCGCGCAGTTTTATGCGTTGACCAAGCCGCGCGTGGTGCAACTCATCGTTTTTTGCGCGCTGATCGGCATGGTGCTGGCGGTGCCTGGGGCGCCAGGCTGGGCCGACGTAAGGCAGGCGATCATTGCCTGCGCCGGTATCTGGCTGGTGGCTGGTGCTGCGGCCGCCTTCAATTGCCTGGTCGAGCAGCAGATCGACGCGAAGATGAAACGGACCGCCTGGCGTGCCACGGCGCAGGGCCAGATCAGCAATGTCCAGACCCTGGCTTTTTCCAGCCTGCTGTGCGCGGCCGGTTCCTGGATTCTCTATGTGTGGGTCAACCCGCTGACCATGTGGCTGACTTTCGCCACCTTCGTCGGTTACGCCGTGATCTACACCGTCATCCTGAAGCCCTTGACGCCGCAGAACATCGTGATCGGCGGGGCCTCGGGCGCCATGCCGCCGGTGCTGGGCTGG
>CAMLDT010000300.1 GCA_946479075.1 uncultured Polaromonas sp. | reverse complement strand
AACGCATCATGTTCCGCCGTGCCATGAAGCGCGCCATGCAAAACGCCATGCGTCTCGGTGCCCTGGGCATCAAGATCATGTCGTCGGGCCGCCTGAACGGCATCGAGATCGCACGTTGCGAGTGGTACCGCGAGGGCCGCGTGCCCCTGCACACCCTGCGCGCCGACATCGACTACGGCACCTCTGAAGCCAAGACCACCTATGGTGTGATCGGCGTCAAGGTCTGGGTCTACAAGGGCGACAACCTGGGCCGCGGCGATTCGCCTGGCGCCAAGCTGGATGCCGCTCCTTCCGACGAAGAACGCAAGCCACGCGGCCCCCGCCGCGACGCGCGTCCTGGCGACCGCACGGACCGTCCGTCCGCACCCCGTGGAGCCGCACGCCCAGCGCGTGGCCCGGTCGGTGGTGTGAACACGGCCCCTGCAGACGGCAGCGACAAACCAGCCGAAGCCACCGGTGCTGCACCAGCAGCAGCGGGTGCCGACGCACCGAAAACCACCGTTAAGCGCGTCCGCAAAGCCGCGCCAGCTGCAGCAGCTGACGGTGCCAAGACCGAGTAATCGGTCTAACTACGGAGAATACAAATGCTGCAACCCGCGCGCAGAAAATACCGCAAAGAGCAAAAAGGCCGCAACACCGGCATCGCTACCCGGGGCAACTCGGTGGCGTTCGGTGACTTCGGTCTCAAATGCACCGACCGTGGCCGTCTGACGGCCCGTCAAATCGAAGCCGCACGCCGTGCGATTTCCCGTCACGTCAAACGTGGCGGCCGTATCTGGATCCGTGTCTTTCCGGACAAGCCGATTTCCCAAAAGCCTGCTGAAGTGCGTATGGGTAACGGTAAAGGCAATCCCGAGTACTACGTGGCTGAAATCCAGCCCGGCAAGATCGTCTTTGAAATCGTCGGTGTGCCTGAAGAGCTGGCCCGCGAAGCGTTCCGCCTGGCATCTGCCAAGCTGCCGCTGCGCACCACCTTCGTCAGCCGCATGATTGGCCAGTAAGGAAACGACCATGACCAAAGCCACTGAACTGCGCAAAAAAGACGTCGCCGGCCTGCGAACCGAAGTCAAGGAGCTGCAAAAAGCCCACTTCGGCCTGCGCATGCAAAAAGCCACACAACAACTCACCAACACTGCCACGTTGCGCTCCGGCCGCCGTGACATCGCTCGCGCCAAGACCATTCTGGCCGAGACCCTCGCCAAGCAAGGAGCGAAATAATGACGGAAGCTAAAAAATCCCTCAAACGCACCCTGGTTGGCCGTGTGGTCAGCGACAAGCGCGCGAAAACCGTGACGGTGCTGGTGGAGCGTCGTGTCAAGCACGAGCTGTACGGCAAGATCGTCTCGCTGTCGAGCAAGTACCACGCCCACGACGAAAAAGGCGAGTACAAGACCGGTGACCTGATCGAGATCACCGAAAGCCGCCCGATCTCCAAAACCAAGAACTGGGTGGTGACCCGCTTGGTAGAGAAAGCGGCCATCGTTTAAGTCTTCAAGACTTGAGCTTTTCCCATCAAAAGCGGCCCATTGGGCCGCTTTTGTTTTTGTCCCCCGGTTTTGAAAGGCTTCGGACAATCGTTGAAAATGGCCGAGTACCGATTCACCAACAACCCTTGAGGAGCAGACACATGATCAAAGTAGGCGACACCCTTCCCGCAGCCACGCTGATGGAGTTTTCCGAAGTCGAAGGCAATGGCTGCAGCATTGGCCCCAACCCGGTGGATGTGACCAAGGCCAGCGCCGGCAAGACGATTGCCCTGTTTGCCCTGCCTGGCGCTTTCACGCCGACCTGCTCGGCCAAACACGTGCCCGGGTATGTCGAGCAAGTCGAGGAATTCAAAAAGGCCGGCGTTGACGAGATCTGGTGTGTCAGTGTCAATGACGCGTTTGTGATGGGCGCCTGGGCGCGCGACCAGAAGACCGACGGCAAGGTGCGCATGCTGGGCGACGGCAGCGCCGACTTCGCCAAAGCCACCGGCCTGACGCTGGACCTGACCGCACGCGGCATGGGTGTGCGCAGCAACCGTTATTCGATGCTGGTCAAGGACGGCAAGGTCGCTTCGCTCAACGTCGAGGCGCCCGGCAAGTTCGAAGTCAGCGACGCGGCCACGCTGCTGGCGCAAGCCAAAGGCTGATGATGTGATGTTGGTTGGCGCTCACCAGCGGGGCTGCCAACAAGCAAAAAAAGCCGCAGGTCGCAGGACCGGCGGCTTTTTTGTGTGCGGCAGGCGTTCGGCCTGCTGCTGTGAATGTCAAGACGCTATCAAAAACAGAGCTGCTTGCGCCCGCCGAATAAGGGCTGGAGCCTCTTTTTATTCGAGATCCACCTTCAGATAGTGAGCGCCTGCTATCGGGTTGTGATAGTAGGGCGGGATGTCCTTGAAGCCGAGGTCTTCGTACAGGGCGCGCGCCGCCTCCATGTCGCTGAGCGTGTCCAGCAGCACACTGCGGTAGCCGGCGACCCGCGCGGCATCCAGAATCGCCTCGGCCAGTTGCCGCCCCAGACCGGAGCGGCGGTAAGCCTGGCGCACATAGAGGCGCTTCATTTCAGACGCATTCGGGTAGTCCACATTGTCCAGCGGCCGCAGGGCGCAGCAGCCGGCCACCTCTCCGTCCCGCATGGCCAGCAGCAGGGAACCCTGGGGCGCGGCGTAATCGCCTGGCAGCTGGGCCAGTTCTTCGTCGAAGTTCTGGAAACACAGGTCAATGCCGAGCTGTGCGGCGTACTCGCGAAAGATCTGGCGGGCGGCCTCCAGTTCTGACGGGCTGCCGGGGGTGATGAACGCAAAGTCGGGCGGGGGCCGGGCGTCGGGCTTGGCTGGGCTCATGGCGAACCAGTGTATCGGCTTTTGCCGCGGCGCCTCTTGTGCCCGGCCGCCCGCGCGAGGCTGCTCAAAAGGCCGGTGCGGCCAGCGTGCTGATCCAGTAAACCACGCCGGCACAGGCTGCCAGCACCACCAGCGCGGCGGTACGGGAGGCCGCGTCGTCGCGTGAGGGCGGCACCCGGGTGACCAGCTTCTTGTCGCCGTGCAACATCGCGCCGACCAGATTGTGTTTGCGCCAGAGGTAAAAAACAATCGCCGCGATATGAAGCAGCACCAGCGCCAGCAAAATCCATTTGCCGATGTGCTTGTGGTAATTCGTGGCCAGGCTGACGGTGGCGTTGGAAACAAAGCGGGTGAGCGGGCCGGCAAAGGCAATCTCGTCGTCGCTCAGCAAGCCGGTGGCGACCTGCGCCAGCAAAATACCCAGCATGGCAAACACCGAGCCCGCGCCTATCGGGCTGTGGCCGACGGAATGTTCGGCCTTGCCGCGGCCCTTGAGGTAGTTGACGACGCTTTGCGGCGAATAGATGAAGGCGCCAAACCGCGACCAGCGCCCGCCCACCAGGCCCC
>CAMLDT010000299.1 GCA_946479075.1 uncultured Polaromonas sp. | reverse complement strand
CCTGTGTTTCATAGAATAGTGTGACTCCAAAGCACAACCAATGTTCAGTTTCTTCAAGAAAAAAAAACCAGCTGACCTCGCTGCACCCGCGGCGCCTCCGCCGCCGCCTGCCGGCATGACGGAAACCGCGCCGGCAACTCTTCCACCGGCACCCCCACCCACCGCTGCGACCAGCGGTGGCAGCCTCATCGGCAGCGCGCTGGTCACACCGATTGACATCCCGCAGCCAGGCGCCGTGCCGGCTGTGCGCGAGCACTGGGTCAGCAAACTGCGTTCGGGCCTGAACAAGACCGGCGCCAGCATCTCGGGCGTGTTCACCGGCACGCAGATCAACGACGAACTGTACGAGGACCTGGAAGCCGCACTGCTGATGGCCGATGCCGGCACCGGTGCCACCAGCTACCTGCTCGACGAAGTCAGGCGCCGCGTCAAGGACAGCGGCGTCACCCATCCGGTGGCGGTGAAAAACATCCTGACCGACGCGCTCACCCAGTTGCTCAAGCCACTGGAACAGGCACTGGTCATCGGCGAGTTCAAGCCGACGGTGATCATGGTCGCGGGCGTCAACGGCGCCGGCAAAACCACCTCCATCGGCAAACTCACGCGGCATCTGGCTGGCGAAGGTGCCACCGTGCTGCTGGCGGCGGCCGACACCTTCCGTGCGGCGGCGCGCGAACAACTCGAAGTCTGGGCCGACCGCAACATGGTGGAGATTGTCAGCCAGGAAGGCGGCGATCCGGCCGCCGTGAGTTTTGATGCGGTCAGTGCCGGCAAGGCGCGCGGCAAGGACGTGGTGCTGGTGGATACCGCCGGCCGTCTGCCGACACAACTGCACCTGATGGAAGAACTGCGCAAGATCAAACGCGTGGTCAGCAAGGCGGATGGAACGGCACCCCACGAAGTCATTCTGGTGATCGACGGCAACACCGGTCAGAACGCGCTGAGCCAGGTCAAGGCCTTTGACGACGTGTTGCAACTGACCGGCCTGATCGTGACCAAACTCGATGGCACGGCCAAGGGTGGTGTGCTCGCGGCGATTGCGCTGTGGGCGCGCGAGCGCAGCAAGACCTCACCGGGGCTCAAGCCCGTGCCCGTGTATTTCATCGGGGTCGGCGAAAAGCTGGAAGACCTCGAAACCTTCAATGCCCGCGAGTTTTCGCAGGCCCTGCTGGCCTGACAGCGCGCCCGTTCAGCCAGCGCCCAGCTTCAGCAGCAACACCCCGGCCACCACAAAAGACACGATAAAAACGGTTTCGCCCACCAGCAGGGCCACCGGTTTCCAGCCGAGCTTGAGCAGGTCTTCAAAACTGGTCTTGACCCCGGCCGCGGCAATCGCCGTCACCAGCATCCAGCGCGAGGCATCACCCGCCACTTTGGCCATGTCGGGTGTGATGGTGCCCACGCTGGCCAGCATCACCAGCACGATGAAGGCCAGCAAAAACCCCGGGACCAGCGGCACCTCCGTGTCCGGCGTCTTGACGCCCGGATGCTTGCGATAGAGCACGGCGATCACCAGCACCACCGGCATCAGCATCATCACGCGAAACAGCTTGACCAGCGTGGCCGTGTCGCCGGCCTGCGGGCCCAGCATCATGCCGGCCGCCACCACCTGCGCCACATCGTGGATGGAGCCACCGAGCACAATGCCGGCCTGCGCCGGGCTCAAGCCGATGGCATTCAGGCTGAAGGGATAAATCACCATGGCCAGCGTGGACAACACGGTGACACCAACCACCGCCAGCAGCGTGAACCGCTCGTTCTCCCGGGTTTGCGGCAGCACCGAGGACACCGCCAGCGCCGCGGAGGCGCCGCAGATGGCCACGGCACTGCCGGTCAGCACACCTTCATCGCGGGCACAGCCCAGCCAGCGCGCCAGCAGCAGGCCAAACAGAATGGTCAACAGCACCGCCAGCACCACCAGCACAGCGGTTTGAAGGCCCAGTTCGGCCACCTGTGAAAACGTGATGCGCGCCCCCAGCAGCGCCACGCCCACCCGCAGCACCGTGCGCCCGCAAAAGTTGATACCCCGTGCCACGCGCGGATCGCCATTGAGGAAGTGGAAGGCCAGGCCAATCAGCAGCGCATACAGCAATTGCGGGCCGCCATAGTGTTCGGACACAAAGGTCGCCGACAAGGCAATCACCCCGCACACCAGCACGCCGGGAAAATGTTGGCCCAGTTGCGTGCGCCAGCGGCGCGGGAGTTCACGCAGGCTTGAGCTTGGGTTCATGTGGCCTTCGACAGCATGCTGACATAGTCGTGCGCCTGCGTGTTGATGGTGGAGACGCGGTATTCCACCGGGCGATCACCAAAGGTCAGCGCCAGGCGGTGCACTTCCATCACCGGCGTGCCTGGCGCGACCGCCAGCACGCGGGCCACCCCGCGGTTGACGGCCACCGCGCGGGCGCGCTCCTGCGCACGCAGCACGGTGATGCCAAAGTCGGTCTGGTAAAGCGCGTAAATCGTGCCGGGGCGTTCTGAAAAACGCTTTTCAGTCAGGTTGCGGAACATGTCCGATGACAGGGTGAGCCGGTCGTGCTGCACCATCTGTCCGCGCAGCGCCAGCTTGTTTTCTATCCGGAACACCGCGGCGCCCGGCTTGATGCGCAGGGCGCGTGCTTCCGTCTCATCGGCCCGCTCCCGCCCAAACGCAATGCAGTCGATTTCGGGAAAGACGGGATCCCGGGGCGCGTCGTCTTCCGGGTCCCAGCGCGGCTCCACATGAAAAAACTGGAACATGAAACGCGCCCGGCTGTGCGGCGCCACAAAGGTGCCTTTGCCCTGGCGCCGCACCAGCACATGTTCATGCACCAGCTCGTCCACTGCGTGGCGCAGGGTGCCTATGCTGACCTGCAGGGCCAGCGCCAGCGTGGCTTCGCTGGGCAGGGGTTTACCCGAGCCATAGTGACCGTCTTCAATGATTTTTTGCAACTCCCTCTTGACCTGGCGGTAAAGCGGCAACGCATCCTCCGCGGGGGATGTTTCGAGGGGAACCGGCTTGTTTTTGACTGGCACCGCGCCATTGGAACACCAGGCAGCGGGGCCGTACAAGTCATTTATATGAGTTGATTGACAGGTTTTTTCGCGTGTCTAGACTGGCGCTTCGATTCAACTTCAGACCTCTGGAAAAACAATGATTCATTTTGTATTGCATGACGCCAAGGACACCGTGGCGGTCGTGGTGGTGGAAGGCGTGAAGTCCGGCATGGACATGACCGGCTGGATCATGGATGAAGACCGCATGATCAACGTGAAGGCGCAACAGGACATTCCAATCGGCCACAAGGTGGCGCTCAAGGACATGGCCACCGGCGACACCGTCTGGAAATACGGCATCGACATGGGCAAGGTCGTGGCCGACATCAAGGCTGGCCAGCACGCCCACGTGCACAACATCAAGAC
>CAMLDT010000298.1 GCA_946479075.1 uncultured Polaromonas sp. | reverse complement strand
CTGGTGCACAGCGCGCAGGCACGGCACCCGGCGACGGCGGCCTGCAGCGCCGGCCAGGCCATCAACTCGATGCCGGCCGGACGCGGCTGCAGGCCGGGCGCGGGGGCGACCGGCGCTGCCGGCACCGCGGGCGCACGTGCCACCGGCGCCGTCTGCGCTGGCCGCAGCACGGCAGCGGGTGTGGTGGGCGGACGCTGCGTTTCAGCATCAAATCGGGCTCCCGCCCTTGCTGTGCCTGCATGATCAGCTACTGAATCCATAGCAAGTGGTGTGGGTGCCGCCACCGCCGGTGGCTGCCAGAGGCGCACCCCCATCTCGCGCAGCATGGCGCGCCGCCGTTTGTCGAGGTTCAGGCTCATCGCAGCATCCTCACTGGCCCAGGCCCAGGCTCATGACGACCGCGTCCTCGCGCTGGCCGTTGGCCCCCGGGTAATACTGGCGTCGTGTGCCGACGTGGCGAAAGCCGAAATGTTCATACACCGCACGTGCCTGCGCATTGCTGACGCGCACTTCCAGCCACAGCCACAGCGCGCCCTGGCCGCGCGACCAGAGCACCAGCGCATCGAGCATCACGCGGGCCCAGCCCTGGCGCTGGTGGTGAGGCGCGACGGTGATGTTGAGCAGGTGAACTTCGTCCACGCCTTTCATCGCCACAAAGTAGCCCAGCAGTTCGCTGTCGCCCTCGGGGCCGCCGGCCAGCACCTGGGCGTGGTAACCGGCGTTGAGCGAGTCGCTGAAGTTGCCGCGGCTCCAGGGGTGCGCATAGGCGCTGCTTTCCACCCGCGCCACGGCGTCGAACCAGGCGGCGGTCATGGGTTCGAAACGGGCTTCGAGGGGTTGCAGAACGGCATTCATGTCAGGGGGCAAGCGCTGCAGCGGCCTTGGCCAGTGCGCGCTCTTCAGTGGTCAATGCTACTTTATCGCGCACATACAGCGGCAGCGCCGCGGCCGCAGCCACGCCCTGGCCGGCCGCCAGGCGCGCGGGCGCCAGCCGCAGCATGGCGCTGGCCGTGGGCAGCGCGGCAAGGCACTGCGCTGCCGGCAAGGCCGGCAAACGCCCCGCGTACACCCCGAAGACATTGCCGGCCAGCAGCGCATCGCTGCCCAGAAGCACCAGATCCTCGGGCCGGCACAAGCTGCAGGCGTCCAGCGCCGACCAGGCGCCGGCGGCCCAGGCAAAACGCTGCACATACATCTCGTCCATGCGGGCGTCGAGCAGCGCGGTGAGCTGCAGCGTGCTGGCGTCCGGCCGGTGCTGGAGCCGCGCCGCTTCGGCCACGGCGAGCAGGGTGTCCAGCGGCAGCACCGGCAACTTCGCGCCCAGCGCCAGTCCCTGCGCGACCGAACAGGCCGTGCGCAAGCCGGTGAAGGAGCCGGGCCCGCGTCCAAACACCAGCGCATCGAGCCCGGCCAGCGTCAAGCCGGCCTGGGCCAGCAGATCGAGCACCGCCGGTATCAGCGTGCTGGAAGCCTGCGCCGCACCGGGCCCGGTGTGCTGCCAGACACGCTCCCCGTCGGTCACGGCCACGGACAGGATCTCGGTGCTGGTGTCAAAGGCCAGGAGTTTCATGGGATGCACGGTCAAATCAGGCCTTGGCCTTTGTGGGACGGGCGTCATCAGCTATCGAATCAGGAGCAACAGGCCCCGGGTTGGCGGCACGTTGTGCCTGCACCCGCACGCCAAACACAATGCCCACCGTCACCAGGGCCAGCCCGGCCAGCAGGTTCCAGTACATCGGTTCGCCGAGGAAAATCACCGCGCCGAGTGCCGACAGGCCGGGCACCAGCGCCGTGATCATGGTCGAGCGCACCGGCCCGAAATGCTGAACCATCTTGGTGAAGCTGATGCCCGAAATCACCACCGAGCCCATACCCTGGAACATCACCTGGAAGGCGATCTCGCCCCAGGGCGCGGTGGCGAGCTTGCTGGCCAGGCCGCCCAACAACACCAGCAGCCCGTACACCGGCACATAGGCCAGAAAGGCAAACACGCTGATCGCAATCGTGGCCTGCACCGCCTGCAGCGCGTGTTTGCGCACCAGCACCGAATACACCGCCCAGCAGGTGGACGCGCTCAGAAACAGCAGGTCGCCCTTCCAGACTTCGCTGCCGGGGTCTGTCCACGCGCGCAGCAGGCTGGCCCCGCCCACCAGCACATCGCCCAGAAAAATCAGGCCCAGGCCGATGGCGCGCACCGGCGTCACGCGGTCCTTCAGGATCAGCACCGCCATCAGCGTGGTGCTCAGCGGCAGGGTGCCGGGCAGCAGCACCGAGGCATGGGCGGCCGGCGCGAAATAAAAGCCGCTGTAGGCCAGGCAGGCGTAACCAATGCCGCCCATCAGGCCGACCAGCGCGGTGAGCCTGAAGCCCAGCGGCGACAGCCCCAGCCAGCTCGGCGGGGGCAGCCCTTCGCGGTGTTCGCGCGCGCGTTTGCGCACCAGCCAGGCGCCCCAGGGCAGCAGCACCAGCGCGGCCCCGGCGAACCGCAGCAGGCAAATGTCCAGCGGGGTCAGGTTGCGATGCGCGGTGGCGCGCGCGATCACGATGAAGGAGGTCCAGATGGCCACCGTCACCACGGCGGCCAGCACACCCACGGTCTTGGGGGAAAAACGCATGCCCTGATTATCCGGGCAAGCCACCAGGCCCGGGCCGGCACGGATAATCAGCCATGTTTGTGAATCCCCTGCCCGCCCGGCTGCTGCTGGCCACCGCCCTGGCCCTGCTGCCCGCCTGGACACTGGCGCAGAAAACGCCTGCCGCCCGTTCCGGCAAAGCCGTGCTGCCGGCGGCGGTGGCCAGGGCGCTGGTGCGCGCCGACGTCCCGCTGGACGCCGTCACCCTGCTGGTCGTGGACGCCAGCGGCAAGCAGCCGCCGCGCCTGGCCCACCGCGCCGCTGAGCCGATGAACCCCGCCTCCGTCATGAAGCTGGTGACGACCTATGCGGCGCTGGACCTGCTGGGCCCCGACTTCACCTGGACCACGCGTGTGGTGATGGACGGGCCGGTGTCGGGCGGCGTGTTGCAGGGCAACCTGATCGTGCGCGGCGGCGGCGACCCCAAGCTGGTGGTTGAGCGGCTGCAGGCCCTGCTGGCGCAGATTCAGGACAGCGGCGTGAAGGTGGTGCACGGCGATATCGTGCTGGACCGCAGCGCCTTCCAGCCGGCCACCCAGGACGCCGCCGAGTTCGACGGTGAGCCGCTGCGGCCCTACAACGCCACCCCCGACGCGCTGCTGGTCAATTTCAAGTCGCTGGTGATGCGTTTCACGCCCGATCCGCGGAACCAGCGCGCGCTGGTGGCCGTGGAACCGCCGCTGGCCGGCATCGTGATCGACGACAGTGTTCCGCTGTTGCGCGTGGCGCGTTGCGGCGACTGGCGCAGCGAGCTGCAGGCCAGCGTGGACAACCCGAA
>CAMLDT010000297.1 GCA_946479075.1 uncultured Polaromonas sp. | reverse complement strand
CGATCAGCGCCGCTGCCCAGTCGGGATCCTCCAGCAGGCGCTCGGCCCGGTCCGCCGCCCGCTCCGGCGAATCCGTGCAATCGGCGAAGGCGGTCGTCGCAGCCCGAAACGCGGTGCCTGATGCGCAAAGCGCGTCCTCGCCGGAGTCCGATCCCGATCTCGATTCCGATCCCATACCCACCCTTCTGTATGCGCCGAGGAGCGGAGGTCCGGACGGATCAGGGCGAGCGATTGTCTGAGCCGAAGGCGAGTTCGAGCTCGACCCCGGCTGGACCGAGCACCGCAGGTTGCCCCCGTAGCGCAAGCGAAGGGGGACGCAGACAGCAGGGTCGCCTTTTCTTTGGTGACTTTCTTTTGGCGAAGCAAAAGAAAGTTACTTGCCGCCGGGCAACCCCCGGCTTGCTGGCGGACCCGGGACGCATGAACGCCCCCGCTCGGGCCGTTGACGGAATCAACGCCCAAGGTACACCTCGATCACCCGCTCATCCGCCTGCACCTGATCCAGCGTCCCCTGTGCCAGCACCGAGCCGTCACACAAGACCGTGACGATCTCCGAAATCGTGCGGATGAAACTCATGTCGTGCTCCACCACCATCAGCGAATGTTTGCCTTTGAGGGTCAAAAACAATTCAGCTGTGCGTGCGGTTTCCTCGTCGGTCATGCCGGCCACCGGCTCGTCGAGCAGCAGCAGCTTGGGATCCTGCATCAGCAACATGCCGATCTCCAGCCACTGCTTTTGCCCATGGCTGAGGTTGCCGGCCATGCGGCCCACGCTGTCAGCCAGGTGGATGGTCACCAGGATTTCGGCGAGCCGGTCACTTTGCGCGGAATCGAGCTTGAAGAACATCGACGACTTCACGCCCTTGTTGGTCTTCAGGGCCAGCTCCAGGTTTTCAAACACGGTCAGTTGCTCGAACACCGTGGGCTTCTGGAACTTGCGGCCAATGCCGAGCTGGGCAATCTGCGGCTCGGTATGCCGAAGCAAATCGATGGTGCTGCCGAAAAACACCGTGCCTTCGTCGGGCCGGGTCTTGCCGGTGATGATGTCCATCATGGTGGTCTTGCCAGCGCCGTTGGGGCCGATGATGCATCGCAACTCACCCGGCGCGATGTCCAGCGACAGCTTGTTGATCGCCTTGAAGCCGTCGAAGCTCACACTCACATCTTCCAGATACAGGATGCGGCCGTGCGTGACATCGACCTCCCCCGGCGTGGCGATGCGGCCGGCGCTGGCGTTGCGGCCACCGGATTCGGTATTGCTGCGCCCGGCTTCCAGCGCCGCGCGGCGCTCCTCGATACGGCGGGCACCCTGTTCAAGCAGATCGGGGGTCATTGCGCTTCTCCCTTGCGCAGTTTTTTGACCAGCCCCACCACCCCGTTCGGCAGAAACAACGTGACGGCAATGAACAGCAGGCCCAGGAAATACAACCAGTACTCGGGGTAGGCCACGGTCAGCCAGCTCTTGGCGCCATTGACGATGAAGGCGCCGACGATGGGGCCGATCAACGTGGCGCGCCCGCCCACCGCGGCCCATATCGCCATTTCGATGGAGTTGGCCGGGCTCATCTCGCTCGGGTTGATGATGCCGACCTGCGGCACGTACAGCGCGCCGGCAATGCCGCACATCACCGCAGAGATGGTCCAGATCGTCAGCTTGTAGCCAATCGGGTTGTAACCCGAGAACATGACCCGTGTTTCCGCATCCCGCACCGCCTGCAACACCCGGCCAAACTTGCTGCGCACCAGCCATTTGGCAAACAGGAAGAAACCCAGCAGCGTGAGCCCGGTGATGACAAACAGCAGCATGCGCATGTTGGGGGTGGCAATGGGCATGCCCAGGATGCGCTTGAAGTCGGTGAAGCCGTTGTTGCCGCCAAAGCCGGTTTCATTGCGGAAGAACAGCAACATGGCAGCAAAGGTCATGGCCTGCGTGATGATGGAAAAATACACGCCCTTGATGCGCGAGCGGAAGGCGAAGTAGCCGAACACAAAGGCCACCACACCGGGCACCAGCACAATCAGAAAGAGGGTGGCGGTAAAGCTGCCGCTGAAGGTCCAGTGCCAGGGCAGCTCTTTCCAGTCGAGAAACACCATGAAGTCCGGCAGGTCGCTTTTGTAGTTGCCGTCACGGCCGATCTGGCGCATCAGGTACATGCCCATGGCGTAACCGCCGAGCGCGAAGAACAGTCCATGGCCGAGGGACAGGATGCCGGTGTAGCCCCAGATCAGGTCCATGGCCAGCGCCACGATGGCGTAACACATGATTTTCCCGAGCAGTGCCACCGCATAGGTGCTCATATGAAACGGGCTGCTCTCGGGCACCAGCAGGTTGAGCACCGGCGCCAGCGCACAGACCAGCAGCAACGCCACCAGAAACGTGCTCCAGCCCGCGCCCGTGAGCAGGGGGCCCCTGGCCGGCAGGGTGACGGAGGCCCAGGCATTGCGCGCGCCGGCACGCATCGCGCTGGTGTAGGGATTGGCGTCGGCAGGCGCTGCCTTCAAGGAAACAGGCTCCATGCCCTGCTCTGCTTGCAAGGACTCGTTATTGGGGGAAATAGGCGTGTTCATGTCATGCTTCCGCTGAGCGGCCCTTCATCGCGAAGATGCCCTGGGGCCGCTTCTGGATGAAGACGATGATGAGCACCAGCACCGCAATTTTGGCCAGCACCGCGCCGGTCCAGCCTTCGAGGAATTTGTTCAGGATGCCCAGACCCATGGCGGCGTACACGGTGCCGGCGAGCTGGCCGACACCCCCCAGCACCACGACCATGAAGGCATCAACGATGTAGCCCTGGCCCAGGTCCGGCCCCACATTGCCGACCTGGCTCAGCGCACAGCCGGCCAGGCCCGCAATGCCCGATCCAAGCGCAAACGCATAGGTGTCCACACGCGCGGTGTTCACCCCCATGCACGAGGCAATCGGCCGGTTTTGCGTGACGCCGCGCACAAACAGGCCCAGCCGTGTCCGGCTGATCAGCCAGGCCATGCCCAGCAGCACCGCAATCGCAAAACCGATGATGACGAGCCGGTTGTAGGGCAGCGACAAATTGCCCAGCACCTGCACGCCGCCACTCATCCAGACCGGGTTTTCGACGCCCACGTTCTGCGCGCCAAAGATGGACCGCACCAGTTGCTGCAGCATCAGGCTGATGCCCCAGGTGGCGAGCAGGGTTTCGAGCGGGCGGCCGTACAGAAAGCGGATCACACCACGCTCCAGCGCCGCGCCCATCAGCGCCGACGCCATGAAGGCCACCGGCACGGCTGCCAGCAGATACCAGTCGAACATTCCCGGCAAATACTTCTGGAAGAGGCCCTGCACCACGTAGGTGGCGTAGGCGCCTATCATCATCAGTTCGCCATGCGCCCTATTGATGACGCCCATCAGGCCGTAGGTGATCGCCAGGCCCATCGCTACCAGCAGCAGGA
>CAMLDT010000296.1 GCA_946479075.1 uncultured Polaromonas sp. | reverse complement strand
CGCCTGGCCCTGAACTGCCTGCTGGTCACGGCCGTGCTGCTGGTGGCCGCCTGCAGCTCGCGCGGCCCCAACCGCGCGCCGGTCGAGGACCGTGGCACCGGCATGACGCGCCCCGGCGTGGTGGCGGTGGATCCCAGCCTCAAACCGCTGCCGGGCGCCGAGAACGCCGGCAAGCCCGGTTACTACACCGTCAAGCCCGGTGACACGCTGATCCGCATCGGCCTGGACACCGGCCAGAACTGGCGCGACATCGCCCGCTGGAGCAGCCTGGAGAACCCCAACCTGATCGAAGTCGGCCAGGTGCTGCGCGTGGTGCCGCCGGTGGAGACCTCGGTGGCAGTCGCCCGTCCTGTCACGTCCAGCACGGTGACGCCGGTCACTGCGCCGGCAAATGCGCCGGCCAATGCTGCCAGCGCACCTGCACCCGCCTCCAGCGCAGCCAAACCAGCCGCACCAGCCGCTGCAGGCAGCGACGAGGACGTGGCCTGGATCTGGCCGGCGCAGGGGCCGGTGGTCGCGGGCTTTGACGAATCGAAGAACAAGGGCATGGACATCTCTGGCAAGGCCGGTGACACGGTGCTGGCCTCGGCCGATGGCCGCGTGGTGTATGCCGGTGCCGGCCTGCGCGGCTATGGCAACCTGATCATCCTCAAACACAACAACACCTTTTTGACCGCCTATGCGCACAACCAGACGCTGCTGGTCAAGGAAGACCAGTCGGTGCGCAAGGGCCAGAAGATTGCCGAGATGGGCAACAGCGACGCGGACCGCGTGAAGCTGCATTTTGAAATTCGCCGCCAGGGCAAACCGGTGGACCCGGCGAAATACCTGCCTGCGAAGTAGCCGCACCCTTGAAATCACGATCCCCAAAAGCCCTGTTCGCAGGGCTTTTTTCATGGATGGCCGCATGTTTATGCATCAAATCGGCCTCCAGCCCTTGCCGGGCGTGCGCAAGCAGCTATAAATTTTATAGCGAAGGCGAAGGCGAAGGCTGCAGCAGTTCGTCGTAACCGCGGCCGGTGAACTGCAACAAGTCAATGCCGTGGCCGAAAGGGTCGGCCAGCCCGGCGATGCGGCCCCAGGCGCGGTCATTCACCGGCATTTCCAGCACGGCGCCGTGCGCCACCAGCCGCGCGACCGCCGCGTCGATGTCATCGACCACAAAATCCAGGTGCACCGGCGTCCAGTGGCGCTGGTAGCTGCGCTCGGCCGGGTGGCCGGGCAGGGGCTGGCTACCGGCTTCATTGAGCAGCAAATCGATGGGGCTGCTGGCGCCCAGAATCTCGGTGAACACCTTCTGGAAACGCCGGCCGGTGCGCAGGCCCAAGCCTTCGGTGTAAAAGCGGATCGCGCTGTCCATGTCGTTGACGTCGATGCAGATGCGCAGGTCCATGTGATGCTCCTGTGTGGGTGGGCCGTTCTTCCGGAAATGGTAGCGCGGCCTGAGACAATGGGGCATGGCCAGACGACAACAGAACAAAACAAAACCCGCCGCGACCGATACGCCGCCCGTGGAGTACCCGCCCGACATCCTCAATGTGGAGTCGCTCGACATCGAAGCCCAGGGCATTGCCCACCGCGAAGACGGCAAGGTGGTGTTCATCGACGGCGCACTGCCTTTCGAGCGTGTCAGCGCCAGTGTGTACCGCAAGAAACCGAGTTTTGAAAAAGCCACCTTGATGGCGGTGCTGCGCGAGTCCGCGCAGCGGGTGCGCCCGCAGTGCCCGCACTTTGGCCTGCACACCGGCGCCTGCGGCGGCTGCAATATGCAGCACCTGCACGTGGGCGCGCAGGTGGCGGTCAAGCAGCGCGTGCTCGAAGACAACCTCTGGCACCTCGGCAAACTCAGGGCAGGCAACGTCATGCGCCCCATCGAGGGCCCGGCCTGGAATTACCGTTACCGGGCGCGCCTGTCGGTGCGGTTTGTGCGCAAGAAGGGCGAAGTGCTGGTCGGTTTTCACGAGCGCAAAAGCGGCTACGTCGCCGACATCCGCGAGTGCCATGTGTTGCCGCGGCATGTCAGCGACCTGCTGCTGCCGCTGCGCGCGCTGATCGCGTCCATGGACGCCAAGGAGACGCTGCCGCAAATCGAGCTGGCCTGCGGCGACGCCATCACGGCGATGGTGCTGAGGCACATGGAGCCGCTGTCGGCGGGTGATGTCGCGAAGCTGCGTGCTTTTGCGTCGGCGCATCCGGGCCTGCAATGGTGGCTGCAGTCGGGCGGGCCGGACACGGTGACGCTGCTGGATCCGGTGAGTGATCCGGCGCAGCAACTGGCTTACGCGCTGCCGGCCTACGGCATCACCATGCCGTTCCGGCCGACCGATTTCACGCAGGTCAACCCGCACATCAATCAGGTGCTGGTGTCGCGTGCGCTGCGTTTGCTCGACGTGCAGCGCGATGAACGTGTGATCGACTGGTTTTGCGGCCTCGGCAACTTCACGCTGCCGCTGGCCACGCAGGCGCGCGAGGTGCTGGGTATCGAGGGCAGCGAGGCGCTGGTCGCCCGCTCGCGCGAAAATTATGCGTCCAATCAGGCTGCAGCCCCCGCTGGCCGTACGCTGGCAGCTACAAAATTCGTAGCGCGCAACCTGTTCGAGATGACGCCCGGCATGCTGGTGGCCGACGGTGCGGCCGACAAGTGGCTGGTGGATCCACCGCGCGAGGGTGCGTTCGAGCTGTTCAAGGCACTGGCCGCGCTGCACCAGCAGATGCTGACGGGTGTGCCTTGCGACGATGCGGGCGGGCAGCAGAACCTGCAGATCGGCAACTGGACGCCGCCTGCGCGCATTGTGTACGTGAGCTGCAACCCGGCCACGCTGGCGCGTGATGCCGGCGTGCTGGTGAACGACGCGGGTTACCGCTGCACGTCAGCCGGCGTGGTCAACATGTTTCCGCATACCGCGCATGTGGAGTCCATCGCGGTGTTCGATTTGGCCAGCGTCTAAAACAAGAAAAGGAAAAGGAAAAGGAAAAGAAAAAGGGCCCGAAGGCCCTTTTTTTCGTCCGGAGCGAAGCGAATGAGCGGTTTAATCGCGTTCGCCGCCCATGATGCCCAGCAGGGCGAGCAGGGCCTGGAACACATTGAACAGGTCCAGGTACAGGCGCACCGTGGCGCTGATGTAGTTGGTTTCGCCGCCGTCCAGGATCTGCTTCAGGTCATACAGCATGTAGGCACTGAAGATGCCGATCACGGCCACCGACAGGGCCAGCATGCCGGCGGTGGAGCCGACAAACACATTGATGATGCCGCCGACCATGACCACCAGGGCGCCGACAAACAGCCATTTGCCCATGCCGGAAATGTCACGTTTGATCACGCTGGCCAAGGTTGCCATCACGAAAAACACACCGGCCGTGCCGCCCATGGCGGTCATGATCAGTTCGGAGCCGTTGCGAAAGCCCAGGATCATGCCGATCATGCGCGAGAGCATCAGGCCCATGAAGAAGGTGAAGGCCAGCAGCAC
>CAMLDT010000295.1 GCA_946479075.1 uncultured Polaromonas sp. | reverse complement strand
GGATCTGGTATTCCTTGTCGGTCAGGGTCTGGGCCGGCGCCACGGTGATCGAGTCGCCGGTGTGAACGCCCATGGGGTCCAGGTTTTCGATGGAGCAGACGATGATGCAGTTGTCGGCCTTGTCGCGCACGACTTCCATCTCGTACTCTTTCCAGCCGAGCAGCGATTCCTCGATCAGCAGCTCGTTGGTCGGCGAGGCTTCCAGGCCGCGCTTGCAGATGACCTCGAACTCTTCCGAGTTGTAGGCGATGCCGCCGCCGGTGCCGCCCAGCGTGAAACTGGGGCGAATCACGGTCGGGAAACCCAGCGTCTTCTGCACCGCCCAGGCCTCGTCCATGCTGTGGGCGATGCCCGAGCGCGCCGAGCCGAGACCAATCTTGGTCATCGCATCCTTGAACTTCAGCCGGTCTTCGGCCTTGTCGATGGCTTCGGGCGTGGCACCGATCAGCTCGACCTTGTACTTGTCGAGCACACCGTGGCGCCAGAGGTCCAGTGCGCAGTTGAGCGCCGTCTGCCCGCCCATGGTCGGCAGGATGGCGTCGGGGCGTTCTTTCGCGATGATTTTCTCGACCGTCTGCCAGGTGATGGGCTCGATGTAGGTGACGTCGGCCGTGGCCGGGTCGGTCATGATGGTCGCGGGGTTGCTGTTGATCAGGATGACCTTGTAGCCTTCTTCACGGAGCGCCTTGCAAGCCTGCACGCCGGAATAGTCAAACTCGCAGGCCTGGCCAATGATGATGGGGCCGGCGCCAATGATGAGGACGGATTTGATGTCTGTGCGTTTAGGCATTCTTGTGTTGCTCCATCAGTGCCGTGAAGCGGTCAAACAGATACGAAATGTCGTGCGGTCCTGGCGAGGCTTCCGGGTGGCCCTGGAAGCAGAAGGCCGGCTTGTCGGTGCGGGCCAGGCCCTGCAAGGTGCCGTCGAACAGGCTGATGTGCGTCGGGCGCAGATTGGCCGGCAAGGTTTTTTCATCCACCGCAAAACCGTGGTTCTGGCTGGTGATGCTGACGCGGCCGTTGTCGAGGTCTTTCACCGGGTGGTTGGCGCCATGGTGGCCGAACTTCATCTTGAAGGTTTTCGCGCCGCTGGCCAGCGCCATGATCTGGTGACCCAGGCAGATGCCAAAGGTCGGGATGCCGGTTTCGATGAGTTCGCGCACCGCCGCTATCGCGTAATCGCAGGGTTCCGGGTCTCCGGGCCCGTTGGCGAGAAAAATGCCGTCGGGCTTGAGCTTGAGCACGTCGGCCGCCGGCGTCTGCGCCGGCACCACGGTGATGCGTGCACCGCGCTCGGCGATCATGCGCAGGATGTTTTTCTTCACACCGTAATCAAAAGCCACGACATGGAACTTCGGCGTGATCTGCACGCCATAACCCGCGCCCAGTTTCCACTCGGTCTGCGTCCACTCATAGGTCTGCTTGACCGAGACGACCTTGGCCAAATCCAGCCCGGCCATGCTGGGCGCGGCCTTGGCAGCGGCAATGGCCTTGTCTTTGGCGGCCTGCGTGACATCTTCGCCGGCAGGCAGTGCCAGGATGCAGCCGTTTTGTGCACCTTGGGTGCGCAGGTGGCGCGTCAGCTGGCGCGTGTCGATGCCGGCGATGGCGACGGTGTTTTCCTTGACCAGGTAGTCGGTCAGGGTCATGTCCATGCGGAAGTTGGAAGCCAGCAGCGGCAGGTCCTTGATGATCAGGCCAGCGGCATGAACCTTGACCGCCTCGACGTCTTCGGCATTGATGCCGTAGTTGCCGATGTGGGGGTAGGTCAGCGTGACGATTTGCTGGCAATAACTCGGGTCGGTCAGAATTTCCTGATAACCGGTCATCGCGGTGTTGAAGACCACTTCACCGACGGTGGAGCCGGGCGCTCCAATGGAATGGCCGAGAAAGATGCTGCCGTCTGCGAGCGCCAGGATGGCGTGCGGGGTTCTTCCTGATTTTCCCTGTAGAGACAAAAGCACTGGGTTCTCCGGATGGGTTACGTATCGCCCAAGCGTGCACAAGAAACGTCTCGGTCAGACTCTTGCGGGTTGCTTTTGTGAGGGGGTTGGCTTGGTATGCGCTGGGCGAAGCTGTGTTTTGAAAAGCCACTGATTATAGCCCGCGAACCCCACCCGTCACCCGCTGCGCGCCTGCGCAGCGTCAGGGGGTTGTCGAGCTGGCGTACAGGCAAATGGCCGCAGCGGCAGCCACATTGAGCGACTCCTCGCCGCCCGGCTGGGCGATGCGGACCTGCAGGCTTGCGCGGCGCATCAAGGCGTCACCGACGCCCTGCCCTTCATGGCCCATCACCCAGGCGCAGGGCATGGGCAACGCCTGCTGGTGCAGAAACTCGCCGTGGTGCGAACTGGTGACCAGCAGCGGCACCGTCAGCGCCTCCAAGTCTTCCGGCGCCAGCCCTTCCGTGAGGTGCAGCGCAAAATGCGCCCCCATGCCGGCGCGCAGCACCTTGGGCGACCACAAGGCCGCCGTGCCCTTGATTGCCAGCACTTGGCTGAAACCGAAAGCCGCCGCACTGCGCAGCATGGAGCCGACATTGCCGGCGTCCTGCACCCGGTCCAGGATCAGCGAGGCCGCGCCCCTTGCCATGGCGGCTGGCGCCGGCAAATCGAGCACAAATCCCATGCGCGCCGGTGACTCCAGCCCGCTGATGTCGGCCATCAACCCATCCGGAATCACTATGGTTTTGATAGCTGCTTGAGCCCATTCCACGGGGGCTAGAGGCCAAAAAGACTCACAAAATACGGCGACTGCCGGCGTCAGGCCACGACCCAGCGCCGCGCGGCACAGGTGATCGCCTTCAAGCCAGACACGGCCCTGCTTGCGGTAGGCCGTGCTGTCCTGCGAGAGCTTGCGCAGGTCCTTGAGCAGGGCGTTGTCGCGCGAGGTGACCAGCACCGGCGCGCCGGCGCTCAACGCAAGACCTCGGCGACCGGGCTGAAGGAGCGGCGGTGCTGCGGGCAGGCACCGTGTTCGCGCAGGGCCGCCAGGTGTTCGGCTGTGCCATAACCCTTGTGGCCGGCAAAACCGTATTGCGGGTATTCGAGGTGGAACTGTTCGCACCAGCGGTCGCGGTGCACCTTGGCCAGGATGGAGGCGGCAGAGATGGCCGGAATCCGCGCATCGCCCTTGACGATGGCTTCGGCCAAGACGCTCAGTGTCGGCAGGCGGTTGCCGTCCACCAGCACCTTGACGGGCTTGAGGCGCAGGCCTTCGACCGCGCGCCGCATCGCCAGCAGGGTCGCCTGCAGGATGTTGAGGCTGTCGATTTCCTCCACCGTGGCCATGGCGATCGAGCAGCACAGCGCCTTGGCGCGGATCTCGTCGTAGAGTTTTTCGCGGCGCAACGCGGTCAGTACCTTGGAGTCGGCCAGGCCCTTGATCGGCTGCAGGTCGTCCAGAATCACCGCAGCCGCCACCACCGGGCCGGCCAGCGGGCCGCGGCCCGCCTCGTCCACGCCAGCCCACAGGCCGGGCGTGTCCCAGGAAAGCATG
>CAMLDT010000294.1 GCA_946479075.1 uncultured Polaromonas sp. | reverse complement strand
GCTGCGGCTTGCGAAAGGCATCGCAGCGCTCCAGCAGCCGCACCAGCGCGGCGGCGCCGAACTCCGCACTGCGGTGGATGTTGCCGTGTTCGCGCGCCACCACCTCGCCAAGTTCGCGGCAATCGGTCGGCACGCGCAGCCGTTCACACACGCCCTTGAGCAGGCGCGCGCTGCGTTCCTCGTGACCGATGTGGCGGGGCAGCACCTCGGCCGGGGTCGTTCCCTTGCCGAGGTCGTGGCCCAGGCAGGCGAAACGCACGGCCAGCGGGGCCTGGAGACGCGCCGACATGTCCAGCACCATCATCAGGTGAACACCGGTATCGATTTCCGGGTGGTATTCGGCGCGCTGCGGCACACCCCACAGGCGCTCCACTTCGGGCAACAACTTCTTCAGCGCTCCGCAGGCGCGCAGCACCTCGAACATGCGCGAGGGCGTGCCCTCCATCAGGCCGCGTGCCAGTTCCTGCCAGACACGCTCGGCCACCAGCGCGTCGGCCTCGCCGTCCGCGACCATCTCGCGCACCAGCGCCATCGTCTCTGGCGCGACCGCGAAGTCCGGGAAACGCGCCGCGAAACGCGCCAGGCGCAGGATGCGCACCGGGTCTTCGCGAAAGGCATCGGTCACATGGCGCAACACCCGCGCGTGGATGTCGGCCTGTCCGCCGTAGGGATCGATCAGCGCCTCCAGATCAGGCTCAAATCCGGCGCCAGCCCTTGATGGTCGGGCGGGAGCAGCTATGGAATTGATAGTGAGGTCGCGCCGGGCCAGGTCCTGCTCCAGCGTGACATCCGGCGACGCGTGGATCTCGAAGCCACGGTAGCCGCGCGCGGTGTTGCGTTCGGTGCGCGCGAGTGCATATTCCTCTCGCGTTTCGGGATGCAGGAACACCGGAAAATCCTTGCCTACGGGCAGAAAACCCTGGGCCGTCATCGCTTCCGGCGTGGCTCCGACCACCACCCAGTCGTGGTCCTGCACCGGCAGGCCCAGCAGGGCATCGCGGACCGCGCCGCCGACCATGTAGATCTCCATGCCGCAAGTGTAGGGGCAGCGTCCCCGACGGGCTGATCTGCTATTGATTCAATAGCTGGTTGCGCACGCCAGACAAGGGCAAAAGGCCGATTTGATGAAAAAATCAGGGTTTCAACGGCCTTCCGCACCGTTCGGGCTGAGCTTGGCCTGTCCTGAGCCTGTCGAAGGGTCGAAGCCTTGCTGCTCATCAAGCAGGCCCCTTCGACAGGCTCAGGGCGAACGGACTGAGTCGTTGAGGGAAAAATCAGCGGTAGGGGTTGGCAATGCCTAGCCCGGCCAGAATCTCGACCTCGCGCGCCTCCATGACCTCGGCGTCGGCCTTGCCGGTCTCGTGGTCCCAGCCCTGCGCATGCAGCACGCCATGCACCAGCAGGTGGGCGTAATGGTCCTTCAAGGTCTTTTTGTTTTCTTTCGCCTCCCGGGCCACCACCGGCGCGCACAGCACCAGGTCGGCCGTCACCAGTGGCGCCTGGGTGTAGTCGAAGGTCAGCACATTGGTGGCGTAGTCTTTTTGCCGGTAGCCGCGGTTCAGCGCCTGGCCTTCTTCGGCATCAACGATGCGCACGGTGATCTCGGCGTCGCTGTCCAGCGCGTGGCGTATCCAGCGCGCCACGCTGTGGCGCGGCAGCGCAGCGCGGTGGCGCTTGGCGTCGGGGATATCGCCGAACTGCAGCGACAGGCTGAGCTGTTTGAGCGCCACGTCAGGATCCGTTGCGGCTTTTGGTGCGGCCGGGCCGCGCCACCGGGACCACCACGTCCCCAGCATCGTCGGCACGCGGCGTTTTCGGCGTGTAACCGTCGTAGGCATCCACAATGCGCGCCACCAGCGGGTGGCGCACCACGTCGGCGCTGGTCAGGCGCGTGATGGCGACGCCCTTGACGCGCTTGAGCACCCGCTCGGCGTCGATCAGCCCGCTGAGCTGGGTGCGCGGCAAATCAACCTGGCTGACATCGCCGGTGATCACGGCTTTGGCGCCGAAACCGATGCGCGTCAGAAACATCTTCATCTGCTCCGGCGTGGTGTTCTGCGCCTCGTCGAGGATCACAAACGCATGGTTGAGCGTGCGGCCGCGCATGAAGGCCAGCGGGGCAATCTCGATTTGCTGGCGCTCAAAGGCCTTCTGCACCCGCTCGAAACCCATGAGTTCATACAGCGCGTCGTACAGCGGCCGCAAATAGGGATCGACCTTCTGGTTCAGGTCGCCCGGCAAAAACCCCAGGCGCTCGCCGGCCTCCACCGCGGGGCGCGTCAGCACGATGCGCTGCACCGCGCTGCGCTCCAGCGCATCGACCGCGCAGGCCACCGCCAGGTAGGTCTTGCCGGTGCCGGCCGGTCCGATGCCGAAAGTGATGTCGTGGGTCGCGATGTTGTCCAGGTACATGCCCTGGTTGGTCGTGCGTGCGCGCAGGTCAGCGCGCCGGGTGGACAGCGCCGCGCTGCCATCGGGCGCGGTGGACAGGGCGCTGTCACCGGCCAGCATCAGTTGCACGGTCTCCTCGGGAATCGGGCGCTGCGCCAATTCATACAGCGCCTGCAACACCTCCAGCGCCTGCTGGGCCTTGGCCTTGGGCCCGTCAATCTTGAACTGCTCGAAGCGGTGCGCAATCGTCACCTGCAGTGCCGCCTCGATGGTGCGGATGTGCGAATCCATCGGTCCGCACAAATGGCCCATGCGCGTGTTGTTGGGCGGCGTGAAGGTGTGTCGGAGGATCAAGGCGTGGTATTTCCTGAAAAGAGGGGTTCTGGCGGATTGTCACCCCAATTTTCGCGCCCTGCCCGGCTGATAAGATTTGCCCATGATTGGACGCATCTCGGGCCTGCTGGCTGAAAAGAACCCCCCGGAACTGCTGGTGGACTGCAACGGCGTGGGGTACGAGGTGCTGGTGCCCATGAGCACCTTTTACAACCTGCCCGGCCTCGGTGAAAAAGTCTCGCTGCTCACGCATTTTGTGGTGCGCGAGGACGCCCAAATCCTCTACGGCTTCGGCAGCGCCAGCGAACGCGCGGCCTTCCGTCAGTTGATCAAAATTTCCGGCGTCGGCCCACGTACCGCGCTCAGCGTGCTCAGCGGCATGAGCGTCGATGAACTGGCCCAGGCCGTGACCAGCCAGGAAGCCGGCCGCATCATCAAGGTGCCCGGCATCGGCAAAAAAACCGCCGAACGCCTGCTGCTTGAACTCAAGGGCAAGCTGGGCGCCGACATGGGCATCACCGTCAGCGTCGCCGACGATGCGCAGTCCGACATCCTGCAGGCGCTGGTGGCCCTCGGGTACAGCGACCGCGATGCGGCGCTGGCGCTGAAGGCGCTGCCCAAAGACATCGGCGTCAGCGACGGCATCAAGCTGGCGCTGAAAGCGCTGGCGAAATAGCATGAGTATTCAAACGGACGATTTCGACATGTCGGGCGTGCCGCCTGTCAAACGTGTGATGTCGGCCGCGCCCGCCTCCCCCAACGAGGAAGCCATCGAACGCGCCTTGC
>CAMLDT010000293.1 GCA_946479075.1 uncultured Polaromonas sp. | reverse complement strand
ACAGCTCAGGAAGATCACGGGAATATCCCGGGTCACCGGATTTTCTTTCAGGTGGCGACATACCTCCATGCCGTCCATTCCGGGCATCATCATGTCCAGAAGAATCACGTCGGGCACCGGGGCGGCCTGCGCGATGGCCAGGCCGCGGACGCCCGAGTTGGCCACCTTGAGATCGTAAGTGTCAGCCAGGATGGCATTGGCCAATGCGATATTGCTCGGTGTGTCGTCGATCACCAGCACTGTGGCTCGCGAATTGGTTTGCTCGATGCTCATCCTGTTCTCTCCGATGTTGGTGATTTCTCTTTGATGGTTGCCCGGGGCTCATCCCGGCGCGCCGGCCTGTCGCAGCAATTCCAGCGCGTCGTCAAATTCATAGTTGTTGATGGCCGCCGTGAATCTGGCGTAAGTGCGGGCAGGAAAGAAGGGGCGCAGGTGCTTGTCGTTGTCGCGTACATAGTCCACGGCCGTGGCCTTGCCGCTGGCCAGAAGGGCATCCAGTTCCGCGATGTGCTGCGCAGAGGCCACACCTGCTGGCATGTCCGCATCACTGTCCATGTCTGCTGAATCGCTCGCCTCGGGGGCGCGCCCGGCGGCTGCCGGCTCCCGGCCTGTGAGGCCGGCTTGCGGCAGCCAGCGCAAAAGGGTTTCGAACAGCGCTTGCGGGTCAATCGGCTTGGCAATGTGATCCACCATGCCCGCGTCAGCGCAGCGCTTGCGCTCGTGCGGCATGGAATGCGCCGTGAGGGCAAGGATGGGAATGTTGTCCAGCCGTGGTTCGGCGCGAATCAGTTGCGCGATCTCAACACCATCCATGCCGGGTATCTCCAGGTCCATCAGCACCAGGTCACAAGCATCGGCATGGAGTATCTCCAGGGCTTCGCGGCCGTTGTTTGTGGTGCGGACCGTGGCGCCTGCCCCGGTAAGCAGTTCCGTGGCGATATGCCGGTCGATCTCGTTGTCGTCCACCAGCAGCAGGCGCACACCCTGAAGATCAGGGGGCGAGGCATTCGTCGAAAGGTCGCGGGCCACCGCACCTGCCGCGTCGGTCTGTGCCTCCAGACCAAACCATGCAGGGAACCAGAAAGTGCTTCCCACCCCCGGGGTGGATTCCACCTGGATGTCACCGCCCATGAGTTCGGCCAGGCGTTTGGCGATGGTCAGGCCCAGCCCTGTTCCTCCGTATTTGCGCGACGTCGACCCTTCGGCCTGCGTGAAAGCCTGGAACAGTTTGCCCGCCTGCTCCGGCGTCATGCCGATGCCTGTGTCCTGCACCTCCACGCGCAGCTGCACCTTTCCGGCGGTACGTGTCATGCAGTTCACCGAAATGGAAATCCGTCCCTGCTCGGTGAACTTGACCGCGTTACCCAACAGATTGATCAGGATCTGTCCAAAACGCAAGGGATCGCCCACCAGGTCCTGTGGGACGTCTTCTGCGACGTGGATATCCAGTGCCAGCCCTTTTTCGTGGGCCTTGTGCACAATCATGGTTGACGCGTTGTCCAGAACGTCCTCAAGGCGGAAGCTCACCTGTTCAATTTCCAGCTTTCCGGCCTCCACCTTGGAAACATCCAGGATGTCATTGATGATGCCCAGCAGCATCTTTCCGGCCCTGTTGATTTTGGTCACGTAGTCGCGCTGTTTGGGCTGCAGGTCTGTCTTCAATACGATGCTGGACAGTCCGATGATGGCGCTCATGGGCGTGCGGATTTCGTGGCTCATGTTGGCCAGGAAGATGGACTTGGCGCGAGTGGCTTCTTCGGCTTCCCTGCGCGCCTCGGTGAGTGCGGTGACATCGACATTGACGCCGGTGGCACGCAGCGGCGTGCCGTCCGGGGCGCGCACGAAGCGGTTCAGTGACTTGAATGCGCGCACCTCTCCGTCGTCGCGCCGGATGATCCGGAAGTCCAGCTCAAGCCGGTCCGCGCCGCTGGCGACGGCGTGCTGAAAGTCAAGGACGGCCTGCTCCGCGTCGTCAGGATGAAGCATCGACTTCCAGTGGGCCAGTGTGCCCCCAAAGCCCCCCGCCTCCAGCCCGAACATTTTTTCCAGCTGTGGCGTCCAGTAGTCGCGCCCGGTCACAAAATCCACATCGAAAAGCCCGATGTTGCCGGCTTCCTGCGCCAGGGTCAGGCGTTCGCTCGCAATGCGCAAGTCTTCCTGTGCCAGTTTGTTCTCGGTGATGTCCTCGGCCAGCCACACCGTGCCCTTGCCAGCGATGTCTGCAGGGTCGATGGCGCGGCCCCGGAGGTGGCACCAGAAGGTGCTTCCGTCCTTGCGGGTCAGCAGCTTCTCAACGCTGTGCGTTTCACCCCGGCCCAGGCATTCGAGGATGACGGGCAGACGTTCGTTTTTTTCATGCTCCGAATTCCAGAAGGGCCGGTAATCGGGCTCGTGCGCGAGTTCCCCCTTGCTGTAACCAAACATGGTTTCCATGGCCAGATTCCAGCGGTGCATCCTGCCCGCACGTATCATGGCGATGCCGGCGCTGGCCGAATCGAAGATGGCATCGATTTCTGCATGGGCCTCGCGCAGCGACCTTTCTGCGGCTTTGCGCTCAAGCACCTCCTTGTTGAGGCGGCGGTTCGACAGCAGGATAAATCCGACAAAGAGTCCAATGGCTGCCGCCAGCGGCAGCAGCCAGCGCATGAGCGCGGCCCAGTCGATTCTTTCGTCACGGAAACTGGCTTCAAAAAGGTAGTACTCCATCAGGGACACCAGCCTGCGGGTGCGCCAATTGGTGTCCAGCAGTGAGTCGATGCGTTTGCTGTCGTCGAAGAAGCGTTCCAGTGACTGCGCCAGATCAGTGGAGGACGTGCTGACACCCCAACCGACCTTGACCGGCGAGCTGACGGGGAACAGGATGGTCATGTTCGCCATCTCCCCGCGTGTCCAGCGGAAAGCGCTTTCGGTTCCGATGATGGTGAAATCCGCTTTTCGCTCGGCTACCATGCGCACGCTGTCGCTGGTGGGCGCATTCCTGATCACCACTGGCCTGGAGGCGAACTCTCCCTCATTGGCGGCGATCAACCAGTCTTCGTAGGCCGTGCCCTTCTGGACTGCGGCCACGCGGCCTGCCAGGTCCTCGGGGCCTTTCAGCACGGCACGCATCGAGGGGTGGGCCAGCACCACGTTGCGCACGTTGTAGTACGGCACCATGCGCATCTTTGTTTCGCGCCAGTCGACGATGTGAAGGTCGTTGGGGAAGATGTCGCAACTGCCGTCGGCCAGCAGCTTGGGGTCGTAGGCTTCTTCCTTGACGGTGACGCCCGAGGCATTGTGGAACTGCTCGTCAAAGCTGTCCAGGCGCCTGACTTCCGGCCGCACGCCCAGGTAATACGCGAACGCTTCGCCGTTGGCCTGGTAGAAATCTGCAGCGGACCCCGCGACGCAAATGCGCAGGGTCATGGTGGCGTCGATGTCACGCAGGCTGCGGGCTTGGATCAAGGCCGGCATGCACACGCCCGCGACGATCAGGACGGGGAGGAAGAATGCGTGCAAAACAGACGCCAGTCGCCC
>CAMLDT010000292.1 GCA_946479075.1 uncultured Polaromonas sp. | reverse complement strand
ACGCGGGTTTCCTGGGGTGACCAGTTGATCAGGATGTCTTGTTGCATGGTGGTGTGTCTATATTTTCAGGCCGGCTGCGCGCAGCAGCCCAGCCGTTTCATGCAGGGGCAGGCCCATGATGCCCGAATAACTGCCGCTGATATGGCTGATGAACATGGCCACTCTGCCCTGCACCGCATAGGCGCCGGCTTTTCCCATCGGTTCGCCCGAAGCCACATAGGCGCGGATCTGCGCCTGGCTCATGGGCGCAAACGTCACGCGCGACACGCTCAGGGCCTGGTGGCGCTTGCGTCCGTGCTGCACGGCCACGGCGGTCAACACCCGGTGCGTGGTGCCGGCCAGCTCGCCCAGCATGCGCACGGCGTCGGCTTCGTCTTCAGGCTTGCCGTAGATGCGCCGGCCCAGGGCCACCGTGGTGTCGGAACACAGCACCGGCGCAGGCGGCAAGCCGCGTTGCTTGAGGCGCGCGACAGCGGCATCAAGCTTGAGTTGCGTCACACGCTGCACATAGGCGGTCGGCGACTCGCCGCCGAGAACAGCTTCCAGCGCCTCGCTGTCTTCGCCGGCTTCTGCCAGCAGGAGTTGGCACGAAACGCCCAGTTGCTCCAGCAACTGCCGCCGCCGCGGGCTTTGCGACGCAAGGTAAATGAAGTCAGTCATGTTTTGTGGTCAGCGCTTGCGCCCAGTTCCCCGATTGGGCAAGCAGCAGCCGCGGATCGGGCTCTGCACGTCCGCAGGCGCATCCTTCGACAGGCTCAGGACGAACGGAGCCCCCCCTGGCGCTGGAATGCGACGCAGTACACGCAGTGAGCGAACGTGGGGTCAAAGTGCGCCACGAAGGGCCGCCCCGAGCAAGCACCGCCCCCTTGGGAGGCAGAGAGCTACACGCAGTGAGCGAACGTGGGGGCACAGTGCGCCGCGAAGGGCCGCCCCGAGCAAGCACCGCCCCCTTGGGGGGCAGAGAGCTACACGCAGTGAGCGAACGTGGGGGCACAGTGCGCCGCGAAGGGCCGCCCCGAGCAAGCACCGCCCCCTTGGGGGGCAGAGAGCTACACGCAGTGAGCGAACGTGGGGGCACTATCTATTCCCTGTGGTACGGATGATTGACCGTGATGCTCCAGGCACGGTACAGCTGCTCGATCAGCAACACCCGCACCATGGCATGCGGCAGGGTCAGGTCCGAGAGGCGAAGGCGTTCGTGGGCGGCCTGCTTGAAGCCCGGGTCCAGGCCGTCGGGGCCGCCGATGACGATGGCCACGTCGTCGCCGCCCAGTTGCCAGCCCGTGAGCCGGGACGACAGCGCCACCGTGGTCACGGCGGTGCCACGCTCATCAAGCGCCACGATGCGCGTACCCCTGGGAATCACGGCCTCAATACGCTGGCGCTCAGCCGCCAGCAGGTTGTCCAGGGTTTTGGAAGCGCGCGGCTCGGTCTTGACGGCCTTGAGTTCGACCTTGAGCTCGGGCGGGAAACGTTTGGCGTAGTCGTCGTAGGCAGTCTGCGCCCAGTCGGGCACCTTCTGGCCGACCGCGACAATCGTCAGTCTCATTTGCCCCGGGGGGTCGTTTTCTTCGCAGCTGGTTTTTTTGCAGCAGCAGCAGCCCCGCCGGCGGTTTTCCGGGGAGCCGCCTTTTTGGCCGCAGGAATCTTCACCACAGGCGTTTTGGCCGGCGTTTTCTTTGCCGCCGGTTTGACGGACGGCTCTGCTGCGGGTTCTGTGGCGTTGCGTTTGGCGGTCCAGTCATGGGACTTGCCGACACGGCCGGCGTAGGTTCCGTCATCGGTCCTGGAGGCTTTTTTCGCGGCCGGTTTGGCGTCCGGCTTGGCAGTCGTTTTGGCTGATTTGGCGGGGGACTTGCCACCTGCACGGCCCTTGGCAGGCTTGGGCGCCGCTTCGGCTTCCGGTTTGGATGCCTTGACCAGCGGCGCTGGCGCACCGAGTTTGAGCTTCACGGGCTTGTCGCCCCACAGCTCTTCGAGGTGGTAATACTGGCGGATGGTCGGTTGCATGATGTGCGCGACGGCCGCACCGCAATCCACGATGATCCATTCGCCGTTGTCTTCGCCCTCGATGCGCGGCTTGGCAAAGCCGGCGTCGCGGACCGCATCGCGCACGCTCGCGGCCAGCGCCTTGGTTTGCCTGTTCGAGGTGCCCGAGGCGATGATCACGCGCTCAAACAGCGAGGTGATGTGTTCGGTGTCAAACACCTGGATGTCCACTGCTTTCACGTCTTCCAGGCCGTCAATGATGGCTCGCTGCAGTTTCTGGACGTCTTTTTTGGCAGCGGTATTGGTGGCGGGGGTGGAGGTCATGCAGTGGAGGTCTCAATAAATAAAAACAGATACGCGGGTCGAAATCAGCTTGCGCCGTAGAGGTGATGGCGCTCAATATAACGCGCAACGGCCCCGGGAACCAGCCGGGCCAGCTCTTGCGGCGTTGCGGTCCCCGACGCGATCTGCCGCCGGATATCGGTGGCACTGACGGGCATCAGGGGGAGTTGCAAGGGGATCAGCGCGTGCGGCAACGGGAATTGAGCATCAAATCCGCCCTCAGCCATTGCTGGATCAGCGCGGTGTGCTATACAAATTATAGCTATTTTCAGCACCGTCTCCCACCGGTGCCAGCTTTTCAGCGCCGCGAACTGGTCCTCGCCAATGACCAGGTAGAGCTGCGCGCCAGGATTTTCGGCCTGCAGCGCCTCCAGCGTATCGATCGTGAAGCTCGGTCCGGTCCGCCGGACCTCCCGGTCATCGACCTGCACCCTTTCGAGGCCATCGAACGCCAGCTGGCTCATCGCCAGGCGGTGATGCGCGTCGCTGAGCGGCCTTTCCTTGTACCAGGCTTGCCCGGTAGGAACGATGCACAGCACATCCAGCTGCAGTTGCGCCACCGCAGCCTGGGCCAGTGCCACATGGGCCAGATGTGGTGGATCAAAGGACCCACCGAACATGCCGATGCGCTTTGCGCCGGCGCTTGTACTCAAAGCCAGTCCCGCCGTATCAAAAACGACTTGCCCAACTGGTCTTCGGCCGACCCGGGTTCCACCGGCCGCTGGTAGCTCCAGCTCACCAGCGGCGGCATCGACATCAAAATGGACTCGGTGCGCCCGCCGGATTGCAGCCCGAAATGTGTGCCGCGGTCCCACACCAGGTTGAATTCGACATAACGGCCGCGGCGATAAAGCTGGAAGTCACGCTCCCGCTCGCCATAGGCCATGTCCTTGCGGCGCTCGACAATGGGCAGGTAGGCTGGCAGAAAAGCGTCGGCCACCGACTGCATCATGGCCAGGCTGCGTTCAAAACCCAGCTCCTGGAAGTCGTCAAAAAACACGCCACCGATGCCGCGCTGCTCGTCGCGATGCTTCAGGTAGAAATACTCGTCGCACCAGGTCTTGAAGCGGGGATATTTGTCGTCGCCAAACGGCGCCAGTGCATCGCTGCAGGTCTGGTGAAAGTGGCGCGCGTCCTCTTCAAAGCCGTAATAAGGCGTCAGGTCCATGCCACCGCCAAACCAGTACGCCGGCGGTCCCGAGGCCGGTGTCGCGGC
>CAMLDT010000291.1 GCA_946479075.1 uncultured Polaromonas sp. | reverse complement strand
GGCTTCCTGAGGAGCGTTGCAACCCACGGCATGTGGTCTAGGCTCAGGACATTCATCTGCAACCACGCTCACCCGCAAGTGCTTTCCAGCCGGGTGAGTTGACAAACTCCCCCGCCGATTTGACGCCTTGCGGCCGTGGCTATTTTGCCCATTGGACTGTTGATTTTTGGAGATCACCCATGAACGCCGTACTCAAACCCGCCGCCCCTGACCACATCATTGCCGACATTTCGCTTGCCGCCTGGGGCCGCAAGGAACTGAAAATCGCCGAGACCGAAATGCCCGGCCTGATGGCCATCCGCGAAGAGTTCGCGAAAGCCCAGCCGCTCAAGGGCGCGCGCATCACCGGCTCGCTGCACATGACCATCCAGACCGGCGTGCTGATCGAGACGCTGCAAGCCCTGGGCGCCGACGTGCGCTGGGCATCGTGCAACATCTTCTCGACGCAAGACCACGCTGCCGCCGCGATTGCCGCCGCCGGCACGCCGGTGTTCGCCATCAAGGGCGAGACCCTGGCCGACTACTGGGACTACACCCACCGCATTTTTGAATTCACCGGCGCCAAGGGCACGCCCGAAGAAGGCCCGAACATGATCCTGGACGATGGCGGCGATGCCACGCTGCTGATGCACCTGGGCAGCAAGGCTGAAAAAGACGCCAGCCTGATTTCCAAGCCAGGCAGCGAAGAAGAAATCTGCCTGTTCAACTCGATCAAGGCCAAGCTGGCGCAGGACCCGACCTGGTACAGCCGCCGCCTGAAAAACATCATCGGCGTGACGGAAGAAACCACCACCGGCGTGTTGCGTCTGAACGAGATGTCGGCCAAAGGCACGCTGGCGCTGCGCGCCATCAACGTGAACGACTCGGTCACCAAGTCCAAGTTCGACAACCTCTACGGCTGCCGCGAATCGCTGGTTGATGCGATCAAGCGCGCCACCGACGTGATGGTGGCCGGCAAGGTGGCCTGCGTGGCCGGTTACGGCGATGTGGGCAAGGGTTCGGCCCAGGCGCTGCGCGCGCTGTCGGCCCAAGTCTGGGTCACCGAGATCGATCCGATCAACGCCCTGCAGGCCGCGATGGAAGGCTACAAGGTTGTGACCATGGAATACGCCGCCGACAAGGCTGACATTTTTGTGTCCGCCACCGGCAACAAGAACGTGATCACCTACGAGCACATGGCCAAGATGAAAGATCAGGCCATCGTCTGCAACATCGGCCACTTCGACAACGAGATCGATGTTGCTGCTCTCGAAAAATGCACCTGGGAAGAGATCAAGCCGCAGGTCGATCACGTGATTTTCCCGGACGGCAAACGCATCATCCTGCTGGCCAAGGGTCGCCTGGTCAACCTCGGCTGCGGCACCGGCCACCCGAGCTTCGTGATGTCTTCCAGTTTTGCCAACCAGACGATTGCGCAGATCGAGCTGTTCACCAAACAGGCCGACTACGAAGTGGGCAAGGTTTACGTGCTGCCGAAACACCTGGACGAAAAAGTCGCGCGCCTGCACCTGAAGAAGGTTGGCGCGATGCTGACCGAACTCAGCGATGAGCAGGCTGCCTACATTGGTGTGTCGAAAGCTGGTCCGTACAAGGCAAATACCTACAGGTATTAATGGACCCGGCGAACCGCATGCGCGTTCGCCTTCTGGCATTTCACCGTTCGGGCTGAGCCTGTCGAAGCCCTTCGACAAGCTCAGGGCGAACGGTTTGTGCTTTTGATGAACGGTGCTCGCCGGAAATTCCCAGGAAAAATACCTCATGCGCGCTGATTTGTTCCTTGTTGACGGCGGCCTGGCCGCCACCCGCTCCCAGGCCCAGCGCCTGATTGCTTCGGGTGTGCGCTGGCGCGCCGAGGAAAGTGCGCCCTGGAAAAAAGTCGCCAAAAACGGTGACGAGATTCCGGCCGGTGCCGAGGTCGAGATTCCCGACACCACCGAGGCGAAATACATCTCGCGTGGCGGGCTCAAGCTCGAAGGCGCGCTCACGACCACCGGCTTGAAAGTTGCCGGGCTGCGGTGCCTGGACATCGGCCAGTCCACCGGCGGTTTCACCGACTGCCTGTTGCAGCAGGGCGCCGTGCAGGTGGTGGGGGTGGACGTGGGCCACGGCCAGCTGCACCCCAGCCTGCGCGCGGACCCGCGTGTGGTGTGTATCGAGGGTGTCAATGCGCGTGCCATGACTGCTATGGATTTGGTAGCTGTTCACGGCCATCCGGCGGGGGCTGAGGCCGAATTGGATGATGAAAGTTTCGAAGAAGAAGCGGCGGAGCCCATAGCAGCGAATTTCGACTTCCTGACCGGGGACCTGTCCTTTATTTCGCTGACGCTGGTGCTGCCGGCGGTGGTGCGCCTGCTCAAGCCCGGCGGCGATGCGCTGATGCTGGTCAAGCCGCAGTTCGAACTGCAGCCCGGCCAGATCGGCAAGGGCGGCATTGTGCGCGATGCCGAACACTTTGCGTTCGTCGAGCAGCGCCTGCGCGACGCCTGCACCGCGCTGGGCATGGACGTGAAAGCCTGGCTGGCCTCGCCGATTGAAGGCGGCGACGGCAACCGGGAATTTTTCATCCATGCCGTCAAAGGGCACAACAACGCGGGCGAAGACCAGCCGCTGCCGGCCGCGCCGCCGCGCAAGGCCGCCAAACGCACACCACGCAGCGAGCTGCGCGCCCTGCATGCGGCGCATGAGGATTCTGAAGAAGCCCATGCCGGACAGCATGGCCCGGCGCGCGGCAAACGCCGTGACAAAGCCGACGACGAATAATCCGTCGAAAAATAAAAGTGAGACGTTTGCAATGAAACTGCCGATCAGCTTTGAATTTTTTCCACCCAAGACACCCGAAGGCGCCGACAAGCTGCGGCTGGCGCGCCAGGCCCTGTATGCGCACCGGCCCGAGTTCTGCTCGGTGACCTTTGGCGCCGGCGGCTCCACCCAGGACGGCACTTTCAATACCGTGGGCGAGATCCTCAAGGAAGGCGTTGCGGCGGCCAGCCACTTCTCCTGCGTGGGTGCGACCAAGGCCACGGTGCGCCAGCAGCTGGCCTCGCTGCAGGCCATGGGCGTGAAGCGCCTGGTGGCGTTGCGCGGTGATTTGCCCAGCGGTTATGGCATGGGTGGCGAGTTCCATTACGCCAGCGATCTGGTGGCGTTCATCCGCGAGTTCACCGGTGATGCCTTCCACATCGAGGTGGCCGCCTACCCCGAGATTCACCCCCAGGCCAGATCGGCCGACGCCGACCTGCAGGCTTTTGCGACCAAGGTCAGGGCGGGTGCCAACTCGGCCATCACGCAGTATTTTTTCAACGCCGACGCTTATTTCCGTTTTGTGGATGACGCCAGGAAGATGGGGCTGGACGTGCCCATCGTGCCCGGCATCATGCCGATCACCAGTTCGACGCAGCTCATGCGGTTTTCCGACGCTTGTGGCGCCGAGATCCCGCGCTGGATCCGCCTGCGCCTGCAGGGCTTTGGCGACGACACGGCCTCGATCAAGAGTTTTGGCCTGGATGTGATCACCGGCTTGTGTGACCAGCTGAAAACCGCAGGGGTGCCCGGTATCCACTTTTACACGATGAAC
>CAMLDT010000290.1 GCA_946479075.1 uncultured Polaromonas sp. | reverse complement strand
TCCACCACCAGCAGCTTGCGGTGGGTGCGGTTGTTCAGGCGCGCCAGGTTGTACCAGTGCGGCTTGTGGAATTTGCGCACCTGTACACCGGCGGCCTGCATTTCCTGCAGGAAGGCCTCGTCGATCTTCTGGCTGCCTACCCAGTCCAGCAGCACATGCACTTTCACGCCGGCGCGCGCGCGTTCGGTCAGCGCGTCGGCAAACTGCTTGCCGATCTCGCCCGACCAATAGATATAGGTTTCAAAAGTGATGCTGCGTTTGGCGCCGCGTATGGCCTCCAGCATGGACGGAAAGATCTGGTCGCCGTTGAGCAATTCGGTGACCTTGTTGCCGCCCGCAATGCCCGGGCCCAGCAGGCTGCCCATGGCGCGCACAAACTGCGGGTCACTGGTGCCGTACAGGCGGGGCAACTGATGTTCAATCTGTTTTTCGCCGGCGGTGAAGTTGAGCGCCAGCAAGGCGGCCACGGCCGTGAGGACAAAGGTGATCAGGGCAATCAGCATGGGTCGGCGTTTGAGGGGCATGCGGCATTCTGGGGTGTCGCCGTCGGGTGCCGGGTAGGCCGGCGCCGCATTTTCGGGTGCAGCCACGCCGCAGCTGCGGCGACAATAGCGCCATGGCCAGCATGCAACTCCAGGACATTCTTTTCTCTCAGGGCTTTGGTACCCGGCGTGTTTGCGCCGGCCTGATTCAGCAGGGTTTTGTGGCTGTAGCCGGCGTCCCCTGTGCGGATCCAGCTATGGAATTCATAGCGGATGGCCTGCACTTCACGGTCCAGGGGGTGGACTGGGCCTACCACGCCAAGGCCTACCTGATGCTGCACAAGCCGGCCGGCTACGAGTGTTCGCAGAAACCCAGCACTTACCCCAGCATCTACACGCTGTTGCCGGCGCCCATCCGCCAGCGCGGTGGCGGCGCAGCCGCCGGTGTGCAGGCCGTCGGGCGTCTCGACCAGGACACCACCGGCCTGCTGCTGCTGTCGGACGACGGCAAGTTCATCCACCGCATGAGTTCGCCCAAACACCATGTGCCCAAGGTGTATGAGGTGCGCGCCAAACACCCGGTGGACGACAAACAGGTGGCCAAACTGCTGGCCGGCGTGGTGCTGGACGATGACCCCAAGCCTGTGCGCGCCGCTGCCTGCGAAAAAACCGGCGAGCAGACGCTGAGCCTGACGCTGACCGAAGGCAAATACCACCAGGTCAAACGCATGATTGCCGCCGTGGGCAACCGGGTTGAAGACGTTGGCGGCCTGCATCGCGCACGCATCGGTTCGCTGGACCTGCCGTCCGACCTGCTGCCCGGCCAATGGCGCTGGCTGACACCGCAGGATTTGCTCGCCATCGCGGCGTGAGCCTGAAGTTGAGCATCAAATATGCCTCTAGCCCCCGGCTGGCGGGCGCAAGCAGCTATTGATTCGATAGCGTATCGAGGCTCAGGGCAGGGGCTGCAGAAAGGCCGTGATGGCTTCCAGCGTGCGCTCCGGCTGGTCGCGCTGCGGCGAATGGCCGCAATCGGCCAGCCGCAGTTGCTGGGTCTGTGGCGCCGCCAGCGCCAGTTCGTCGAGCTGGGCCATGCTGCCGTATTCATCGCCCAGGCCCTGGATGGCCAGCAGCGGGGCGCTGATGTTGCGGCAGTCGGGGCGGATGTCGAAGCCGCGAAAGGCTTCGGACAGCCAGACGTCGTTCCATTGCCAGAAAGCGCCGTCCACGTCGCCATGGTGGCGGGCCAGTTTGTCCCTCAGCCCGCCGGATTCGAAGGCGCTGGCAGCTTGTGCAATCGCCTCGACGGCGATGTCCTCGACCATCAGGTGCGGCGCCATCACGATGGCTGCGGTCACCGGGTGACGGGCAGCGTGGAGCAGGGCGATGCTGGCCCCATCGGAATGGCCCAGCAGCACCGGCTTGTCGATGGCCAGCCCCTGCAGCAGCGCCGGCAGCACCTCCCAGGCCTCGCGGTGCATGTAGTCGGGTGCGAGACGGCCGCTGCCGCGCACATCCGGCACCGCGTCCGATTGCCCGTAGCCGCGCCGGGAATACACCACCCCTGCGCGGCCGGTGGCCTGGCATACGGCTTGCGGCCAGTTTCTGCCGCGCTGGGTCCACAGGCTGACCGATCCCAGGCCTTCGTGCAGAAACACCAGCGGCGCCTTGCCTGCCGCGCCGGGGATTTGCTGCAGCTCCAGCCGCACGCCGTGAATGTCCGCAATGTCCGCAAAATTCATCATGGGATGGTAAGGGATGTAAGCGGACTGCCCCCCTGGCGCGTTAGCAGGGCACCCCCCCGCTACACTTGCTGGCTGCCTGAAGAAAGTTGTTCGTGAATTTGTTCCTTCGTTTGTTTGCCGCGGCCCTGTGTTGTCTGTCGGGCACTGCCGCACTGGCGCAAGCCGCGCCGCTGTTTGTGCTCAATTCGCTCAGCGACAGCGTCAGCGTCATCAATCCCGTGGACTGGACCGAGACCCGGCGCATTGCGACCGGCAAGCAGCCGCATCACCTCTACCTCACCCCCGATGAAAAGTCGGTGATTGTGGCCAATGCGCTTTCCGACACGCTGACCTTCATCGACCCCCGGACTGCCGAGACCCAGCGCGTGCTGCGCGGCGTCATCGACCCGTACCACCTGCGGTTTTCACCCGACATGAAGTGGTTCGTCACAGCGGCCAACCGCCTCAACCACATTGACATCTACCGCTGGGACGGCAGCAACATCACGCTGGTCAAGCGCGTGGCCACCGGCCGCACGCCCAGCCACCTGTGGATCGACAGCAAGAGCACCACGGTGTATTCGACCATGCAGGACAGCGACGAGCTGATTGCCGTGGATCTGGCGACGCAGGCCATCAAGTGGCGCACACCGACCGGGCCGATTCCCGCCGATGTTTACGGCAGCGCCGACGACAAAACCCTGCTGGTCGGCATGACGGGCGGCGACACCGTCGAGGTGTTTGACGTCAGCGGCAAGGCGCCGCAGCGCACCCGCGTCATCAAGACCGGCGCCGGCGCGCATGCCTTTCGCTCCCTGGGGGACGGCCGCCATGTGCTGGTCAGCAACCGTGTGGCCAACACCATCAGCAAGATTGACCTGCAGACCCTGGCGGTGGTGGACAACTATCCGGCGCCGGGCGGGCCGGACTGCATCGAGGTTTCGCGCGACGGCAAGCTGATTTATGTGACCTCGCGCTGGGCCCGCAAACTCACGGTGATCGACATGGCCGCGCACAAGGTCGTGCGCCAGGTCAATGTCGGAAAGAGTCCCCATGGTGTCTGGACGCTCGATCACGCCGCAAGATAGGCCCCCACGGTGGATGTGGCCCCCGCGGTCGCTCACTTTGTGTAGCTCCCTGCCGCCCGAGGGGGCTGCTGAGCCTGCGGGCCGGCAGAGCCGGACCCGCGGTCCCGGCTGGAAAACAAAGATGACCCGGGCGCTGGTGGCCGTCGTGGTTGCTACTGTTTTCATAGCTGATTGCGCCCGTCCCGCTTGGGCTGAGGGCTGTTTTGATGCCCAGGGAAAGCCCGGGAAACCGGTTTACCTGACTTTGGATACCGGCCACATGGGCGTGGCGCCGCTGATGGCGGA
>CAMLDT010000289.1 GCA_946479075.1 uncultured Polaromonas sp. | reverse complement strand
GTTCATCATCGCCTCGATCTCGGCGGGCTTGCTCATGTCGGCGCCGTGGTAGGCGACCTTCACGCCGAGCGCGGCAATTTCTGCCTGCGGGCCGTCGATGTCGCCGAAGCCATTGAGCACGATATTTGCACCCTGTTGCGCAAGCGCACGAGCGATTCCCAGGCCGATGCCGCTGGTCGAGCCGGTTACGAGGGCAGTTTTACCTTTGAGCATGAAGTTTTCTCCGGATGATTTAGGATGCCATTGGGATGCAGTCGAAGCGCTGAAGAGCGGCTGTCGCAATTATCAAGCCTCCAACCCGGATTCCCCGTCATGACTGAACCTACGCTGAACTACGTACCCTGTGCCGACGGCTCAGGCGGCCACAGGATGGCGTATTGGCAATGGGGAAATCCGGACAACGCGCATGTGGTGGTGTGTGTGCATGGCTTGTCGCGGCAAGGCCGGGATTTTGACGTGCTGGCCAGCCAGATGGCAGACCGCGCGCGCGTGGTGTGTCCGGATGTGGCCGGACGTGGCAAAAGCGATTGGCTCAAGGATCCAATGGCCTACCAGGTCCCGCAGTATGCCGCCGACATGCTCATCCTGTTGGCCCACGTCCACCAGCAGTCGCCGGTCACGACGCTTGACTGGGTAGGAACCAGCATGGGGGGACTGATCGGCATGGTCATTGCCGGCCAGCCTGGCTTGCCCTTGCCCACACCGGTCCGCAAGCTGGTGCTCAACGACGTGGGCCCGGCCATCGAATGGACGGCGATCCAGCGCATTGCGACCTACCTCGGAAAGGCCGGCCAGTTCGCCTCGTTGCAGGACGCCGCCGATGCCATGTGGTCGGTATCCAGAAGTTTCGGGCCGCACACCTCTGAACAGTGGATGGCGTTGTCAAGGCACATGGTCAGGCCCGTAGCTGGAGCCCAGGATGGCCGTGTTGAACTGCATTACGACCCGGCCATTGCCGTCGCGGTGCGCGCGGCAAGCGAGGAGTCGGCGCGCCAGGGCGAGGAGATGTTGTGGCAGTTGTACGATCAGATCCAGGCGCGGGTGTTGATCCTGCGCGGGGCGGAATCCGACCTGCTGAGCCGGGAAACCGCAGAGGCCATGAGCCGGCGCGGGCCGCGTGCACGGGTGGCCGTGTTCGAAGGCGTCGGTCATTCGCCAACGCTGGTGGCCCCGGAGCAGGTCAGCACGGTGGAAGATTTTCTTTTTGTCTGAGCCTTTTTTATGAAACATACCGGGGTCGGGCAGGGTGCCTCACCCGCCGTTGCCAGCCAGCACGCAGCAAGTGCGTCCATCGTGACGGCCACAGCCGACAGCCTGTCGGACCAGCCCCACGCGCTGGTGAGGGCGCGCGCATTTGCCGAGCCTCTCATTGCCAGCGAAACACTGGACACGGGCGAGAACATCCTGGCCCACGCGGATGCGGTGGCGGCAATTCTCAAGGCCATAGGCGGTTCTGAAGCGATGCAGGCGGCGACCTATCTGGTCCACGCCTGCGCGCACCTGAACAAGCCCCAGGAGGTCATTGCCAAGGCTTTCGGTGCCAATTTTGCGGCCCTGGCCATGGAGACCACCAAGCTGGTCAATGTGCAGAAGCAGGCCCGTGCGGCCGAAGCCAAGGCGCAACTGACGGAGGATCCGGCTGCGCAGACCGAAAACGTGCGCAAGATGCTGCTGGCGTTTTCACGCGATTTGCGCGTGGTCATGCTGCGCCTGGCGTCGCGCCTGCAGACCTTGCGCCATTTTGCGGCTGTGCGCCAACCGGCGCCGCAGGCGGTGGCGCGCGAGTCGCTGCATGTGTTTGCGCCACTGGCGAACCGGCTGGGTATCTGGCAGATCAAGTGGGAGATGGAAGACCTGGCTTTCCGCTCGCTGGAGCCTGATACCTACAAGCACATTGCCGGGCTGCTCGACGAGAAACGAACCGAGCGCGAAGGTTTTGTGGAAACCTTGCGTGCACAGCTTGAGCGTGACCTCAACAGCAGCGGCATCGCGGCGCTGGTGCAGGGGCGGCCCAAACACATTTACAGCATCGTCAAAAAAATGCGCGGAAAGTCGCTGGACTTCGAACAGGTGTTCGATATCCGGGCCTTGCGCGTGATTGCCGCAGACGTCAAGGGATGTTATGCGGCCCTTGGCTTTGTGCATGCGAACTTCACCCCGGTGGAGGGGGAGTTTGACGACTACATCGCCAAACCCAAGTCCAATGGCTACCAGTCGCTGCACACGGTGGTGCGTGATGCGCAGCAACGTGCCGTCGAAATCCAGATCCGCACGCAGGCCATGCACGACCACGCCGAACACGGCGTCGCCGCACACTGGGCTTACAAGGAGGCGGGTGCCAAGGGCTACAGCGGGGTGTCGGCCAGCAGCGAATACGACGCAAAAATTGCGGTGTTGCGCCAACTGCTGGCCTGGGAGCGCGACCTGTCGGGACCCGCATCGGCGAAAGCGCGCGAGTCAAGGCAGGGGCTGTTCGATGACAGGATTTACGTGTTGACGCCAGACGCTGCGGTGGTGGAATTGCCTCAGGGCGCAACCGCACTTGATTTTGCCTATAGCGTGCACACCAGCCTGGGACACCGCTGCCGGGGCGCAAAGCTTGACGGCGCCATGGTGCCGTTGAATACCCCGCTTCAAAACGGGCAGACCGTCGAGGTTGTGACCACCAAAGAAGGCGGGCCTTCCCGCGACTGGCTCAATCCCGAGCTGGGGTTCCTGGCGAGCCATCGTGCCAAGTCGAAAGTCCGCGCCTGGTTCAACGCGCAGGCCATGGCGCAGACGGTGGCACGCGGCCGTGAAGCGGTTGAAAAACTGCTACAGCGCGAAGGCAAGACCGCGATGAAGCTGGAGGACGTCGCGGCTCAGCTTGGCTTCAAGAGTGCCGAGGATTTGTTCGAGGTGGTTGGCAAGGACGAGTTGTCGCTGCGCACCATCGAAAACATGCTCAAGCCACCGGAGCCGGCGCCGACGCAGGATGACTTTGTGCTGGCGAAGAAGGCCCGGTCTGACAAATCCGCAGACCGCGGCGCAAAAGGCGGGGTACTGGTGGTGGGGATCGACTCGTTGTTGACCCAGCTCGCCCGGTGCTGCAAGCCGGCACCGCCTGACGCCATCCTGGGCTTTGTCACCAAAGGCAAGGGTGTGAGCATCCACCGCAGCGACTGCAGCAACTTCAGGAACATGGCCAGCGGCAGCCCTGATCGTGTGATCGACGTGGAATGGAGCCAGCCAGGGAACAACGGGGGTTCGGTCTATCCCGTCGATGTTGCCATCGAGGCCGCTGACCGCCAGGGCTTGTTGCGCGATATTTCGGAGGTGTTCGCCAAGGAAAAAACGAATGTCATCGGTGTGCAGACGCAGTCGGTCAAGGACAACCGCGGCGGCACGGCCTGGATGACGTTCACGGTGGAAGTTGCGGAATCGGGACGCCTCAGTCAGGTCCTGGCGGTGGTGTCGGAGGTCGCCGGCGTGCGCTCCGCGCGGCGCCGCTAAAAACATCACGCTCACGGCGGCAGTGAATGAGCGCGGGGGCCAGTTTTTCGCAGGGCCGCCCCAAGAAAAACACGCCCCCTCGGGGGGCAGCGAATGACACGCAGTGAATGAGCG
>CAMLDT010000288.1 GCA_946479075.1 uncultured Polaromonas sp. | reverse complement strand
CATCGTGCTCTTCGACCACCCCGAGACCACGCTGCAGCCGCTGATCAGCAAGTTTGCGCTGCTGCACCGCGACCTGGACGATGCGCGGCGCGAACTGGCCAGCCAGCGCCTGCAGCACACCGGCGGGCAGCGCCAGTCCAAACACACGTTCGCCAGCTTCATCGGCACCAGCCCGGCGGCGGTGGAGGTCAAGCGCCAGGCGCGGCGCGCGGCGCAGACCTCCAGCCCGGTGCTGCTGCTGGGCGAAACCGGCACCGGCAAGGAGCTGCTGGCCCACGCCATTCATGCGGCGTCCAGCCGCGCGCGTGGGCCCTTCATCAGCGTCAACATCGCGGCTGTGCCCGACACCTTGCTGGAGGCCGAATTTTTCGGTGTGGCGCCCGGCGCCTACACCGGCGCCGACCGCAAGGGGCGCGAGGGCAAGTTCAAGCTCGCCGATGGCGGCACGCTGTTTCTCGACGAGATCGGCGACATGCCGCAGGCGCTGCAGGCCAAGTTGCTGCGCGCGCTGCAGGAGGGCGAGATCGAGCCCCTGGGCTCCAACAAGCTGATTCCTTTCGATGCGCGTGTGATCGCCGCGACCTCGCGCGACCTGCAGGCGCTGGTGCGCGAAGGCAGGTTCCGCGAGGACCTGTTCTACCGCCTCAATGTGTTGCCGGTGCGGGTGCCGCCGCTGCGTGAGCGCCGCTCCGACATCCCGGCGCTGCTGGAAGTTCTGGGCGAGGAGATGGCCCTGCGCAGCGGTGACCGCCAGCCCGAACTCTCGGCCGATGCGCTGGCCCTGCTGTCGGCGCAGACCTGGCGCGGCAACATCCGCGAGCTGCGCAATGTGCTCGAACAGGCCGCCATGCGCAGCGACTCGGCCAACATCGGGCGCGCGCAGTTTGAGGAGGTGCTGAAGGAGGCAGGCATAGAACGGATTGCGCCCGCGCCGGCCGAACTGGAGGGTGGCGGCACCGCGGCCACGGACCCCTTGCGGCCACTGGCCGAACAGATTGCGCAGGTCGAGCGGCGGGCCATTGCAGCGGCGATGCAGGCGACAGGTGGCAACAAGCTGGCGGCGTCCCGCTTGCTTGGGATTTCGCGCGCCAAGCTGTATGAACGTCTGGATAACCCTGACCGAAAACCAGACAATTGACTGAAAAAAATACAAAATAAATGTATTAAATTCATACAATTTGAAATCAATGACGAAAAATCTCTTATAAATCAATGATGTAAGACTGGCATGACCTGTGCAATCCTGGTGCGTAACCCACAACAGGAGACATCCATGCATCGCCGTACCCTGATCGCGCTTGCCGCCATCGCCACTTCCCTGGTTTCGCCGCTCGCTCTGAGCCAGTCCAAAGACATCAAGATTGCGTTGATCGCCAGCAAAACCGGTCCGCTGGAGGCCTATGCCAAGCAGACCATTGTGGGCTTCAACATGGGTCTGAGCTACGCCACCGGCGGCAGCATGATGGTTGCCGGCAAGAAGCTGGTTGTGATCGAAAAGGATGACCAGGGCAAGCCCGACGTGGGCAAAAGCTTGCTGGCTGCCGCCTATGCCGACGACAAGGTCGATATTGCTGTCGGCCCGACGGCCTCGCCGGTCGCGCTGGCCATGCTGCCTGTCGCCGAGGAATACAAGAAGATCCTGCTGGTCGAGCCGGCGGTTGCCGATTCGATCACGGGCGACAAATGGAACAAGTACATCTTTCGCACTGGCCGGAACAGCTCGCAGGATGCCGCCGCCAACGCCGCCGCACTCGACCAGCCTGGCAACGTGATCGCCTTCCTGGCCAATGACAACGCTTTCGGCCGCGACGGTGTGAAGGCTGCCAAGGACTTCACCAAAAAAGCCAAGGTGGTTCATGAGGAATACCTGCCCGTCGGCACCACCGACTTCACGGCTGGCCTGCAGCGCATCATCGACAAGCTCAAGGACCAGCCGGGCCGCAAATACATCTCGGTGGGCTGGTCGGGTGCGCCCACACCTTTCGGCAAGATTGCCGACCTGGATCTGAAAAAGCGTTACGGCATCGAACTGGCCACCGGTGGCAATATCCTGCCGGCCATGGTTGCGTACAAGCAGTTCCCCGGCATGGAGGGCGCGCTGTATTACTACTTCGGCATCCCCAAGAACCCGGTGAACGATGCCATGGTGGCCCAGCACTACAAGGAGTTCAAGGCACCGCCTGACTTCTTCACCGCCGGCGGTTTCTCCGCGGCCATGGCTGTTGTCACGGCACTCAAGAAAACCAATGGCGACACCGGCACCAACAAGCTCATCAGCGCCATGGAAGGCATGAGTTTTGACACGCCCAAGGGCAAGATGACTTTCCGCAAGGAAGACCACCAGGCCATGCAAAGCATGTACCACTTCAAGATCAAGGTGGACCCGGCGTTCGCATGGGGCGTGCCTGAGCTGGTGCGCGAGATCAAGCCTGAGGAAATGAACATACCGATCAAAAACAAGCGGTAAATTCACCCTCCGTTCGGGCTGAGCTTGTCGAAGCCCGCCTGGGCCTGCTGAAGCACCCTTCGACAGGCTCAGGGCGAACGGATTTCACCTGTCGCACCGGCGGGATTCCCCCATCAAAGGGGAAAGATGCATATGCTCCAAACCAAAGAACTCACGGTCCGCTTCGGCGGCCACGTGGCGGTCAATGCTGTCAGCTGCAGCTTTGCGCCTGGCACGCTGACCGCCATCGTCGGCCCCAACGGTGCGGGCAAGACAACCTACTTCAACCTGATCTCGGGGCAGTTGCCCGCGAGCAGCGGCACGGTCACGCTCAACGGGCAGGAGCTGTCGGGCCTCACCGCCTCGGCGCGCACGCGGGCTGGTTTGGGCCGGGCTTTTCAGCTGACCAACCTGTTTCCCAACCTGACGGTGCTGGAGAACGTGCGTCTGGCGGTGCAGGCCACAAAGCAGGGCGCACACCGCCACGGTTTGAACCTGTGGAGCATCTGGAGTGACCACAAGGCGCTGCTGCAGCGGGCCGAGGAAATTCTGGAAGCCGTCGCGATGAGCGACAAGGCCGGCATGCTGGTGGCAAGTCTGCCGCACGGCGACCAGCGCAAGCTCGAAGTGGCGCTGCTGATGGCGCTGGAGTCCCAGGTCTTCATGTTTGACGAACCGACGGCCGGCATGAGCACCGACGAGGCGCCGGTGATCCTGAACCTGATCCGCCAGTTGAAACAGGACAAGACCAAAACGATTTTGCTGGTGGAGCACAAGATGGACGTCGTGCGTGAACTCGCCGACCGCATCATCGTGCTGCACAACGGCACGCTGGTGGCCGATGGCGAGCCGGCCGAGGTGATTGCCTCGCCTGTCGTTCAAGAGGCCTACCTGGGCGTGGCGCCTGAGCCCGAATCCGAATCCGTTCGCCCTGAGCCCTTCGACTCAGCTCAGGACAGGCCTGTCGAAGGGCTTCGACAAGCTCAGCCCGAACGGGTGAAAACTCAGCCTGAACGCAATGGAGGTCAGACATGAGCACCAATCTACTGACCCTCGGGGGTGTCCACACGCACATCGGCGCGTACCACATCCTGCACGGCGTGGACCTGGTGATTCCGCGCGGCGAACTGACCATGCTGCTGGGCCGCAACGGCGCGGGCAAGACGACCACGCTGCGCACCATCA
>CAMLDT010000287.1 GCA_946479075.1 uncultured Polaromonas sp. | reverse complement strand
GCCGGTTCGGTCAGGAAGGTGCTGCCACCGATCACCCCGGCGAGGCCCGCCAGCGCGGAGCCGGCGCCGAAAACCAGCATGAACACGCGCGGCACGTTGTGGCCCAGCGATTCCACCGCTTCGGGGTGGGTCAACGCCGCCTGGATCACCAGGCCAATGCGGGTGCGGGTGAGCAACAGCCAGACCGACGCGAGCATGATCACGGCCACCAGCATCATGAAGCCGCGGGTCGCGGGGAAAGGCGAGCAGACGATACGGACCGCGGTATCGGCGGCGCGGCACAGCTCGGCAGGCGCGGCACCCCACACCAGACTCAGTCCCTTGAGGGAATTGTTGATCAGTGTGAACGCAGGCCCCTGCAACATCTCGGGCGGGCGGAATTCAACGGCAATGCGCCCCCAGATCAGCTGGACGAGTTCGACGATCACATAAGACAGCCCGAAGGTGATCAGCAGTTCAGGCACATGCCCGAACTTGTGCACCCTGCGCAGGCACTGGCGCTCGAAAACGGCGCCCAGCGCGCCCACCACCAGCGGGGCGATCAGCAATGCCGGCCAGAAACCCACAAACCGGGACAGGGTGTAACCCACGTAGGCGCCCAGCATGTAGAAGCTGGCATGTGCAAAGTTGAGCACGCCCATCATGCTGAAAATCAGCGTGAGCCCCGAGCTCAGCATGAACAGCAAAAGCCCATAGCTCAGGCCGTTCAGCATCGAGATGATGAAAAACTCCATTCCCGTCGACCTTCCTCATCGGTGAAAATAAAAGAGCCCGTTACGGCAGACCCGCACGGGCTCTTGTCTCAAGTCTCAGGGCCCGCCTTGAGGCGGCCCTTGTGGCCTCAGGGGCGCTTCATCTGGCAGCTGGTGGGCGTGCTGGAGACGTAGTTCGGGTACTCCTTGAGCGGCACCATGGTCATGCCGGTGTTTTCAGGGCTGTAGGGATACTTGGCGCTGGCTTTTTGCCAGACCGACATGTACAGCGGCTGCTGCAACTGGTGGTCGGTCTTGCGCATTTCGACTTCGCCGTTGAAGCTCTGGACTTTCAGGCCTTCCATTGCGGCGGCGACCTTGACCGGGTCGGTGGACTTGGCCTTGGCCATGGCCGCGCCCAGCATTTCAAAAATGCGGATGGTCGAGCCGGTGTAGAAGTCGTCGTTGTATTTGGTCTTGAACTCTTTCATCCATTTGTCCATCTGCCCACCCATGTTGTAGTGGTTGTAGGCAATCTGGTAAACCCGGCCGGCACCGTTTTGACCCAGCGCGGTCGGCGTGCCCGTGACACCGGCGTAATAGGTGAAGAACTTGCCGTTGTAGCCGCCTTCGTTGGCCGCCTTGACCAGCAGAGAGAGGTCGGAACCCCAGTTGCCGGTGATCACGGTGTCGGCGCCGGAAGCCTTGATTTTGGCGATGTAGGGGGCAAAGTCGCGAACCTGGGCAATCGGGTGCAGGTCTTCGCCGACGATCTGGATGTCCGGACGTTTGCGGGCCAGGGTTTCCTTGGCGTACTTGGCCACCTGCTGGCCATGGGAGTAGTTCTGGCCCAGGATATAAACCTTCTTGATGTCTTTCTGGTCAGCCATGAAGCTGGACATGGCTTCCATCTTCATGCTGGTGTCGGCATCAAAGCGGAAATGCCAGTAGCTGCACTTGCTGTTGGTCAGGTCGGGATCCACAGCGGAGTCATTGAGATAAAGCACTTCCTTGCCGGGATTGCGTTCGTTGTGCTTGGTCACGGCATCAGACAGGGCCAGCGCCACGGAGGAGCCGTTGCCCTGCACGATGTAACGCGCACCCTGGTCGATGGCCAGCTTGAGCGCATTCAGGCTTTCGGCCGGGCTGAGCTTGTTGTCGATGGGCGTGATTTCGAACTTGACGCCTGCCGGGTTGCCCGCGCCGCTGAACTTCTCGGCAAAGAACTGGTAACCCTTGATCTGGCTGGCACCCACGGGACCGAGCAAGCCGGTCAGCGGGTCGATGCGGACCATCTTGACCGTCTCGCCTTTTTGGGCAGACGCCATGCCGGCTGCCACCATCATGGCGGTGGCCGCAACCATTTTCATGCTCAATTTCATCAAATGTCTCCTTGTTAACTGATACGGGCAGAGTACAAGTTTTTGTGCGCTGCAACGTAGGGGATTGCCCGTAAGAAATTCTCCGCCTATCGCGCAGGTGACAAGATGCAGACGACCGGGAGGCCGCCTCGTTCTGCAACGCAGAAATTGCACCCCGCCGGTTGCCCCGCCACCGCCGGCAAAACGCGCATCACGCGCATCACACGCCCGGCAAGCTGTAGTCCTTGAGCTGCTCGCGCAAACGCGTTTTGAGCATCTTTCCGGTCGCACCCAGGGGAATGGCGTCAACAAACACCACGTCGTCCGGGATTTGCCATTTGGCGGTTTTGCCTTCGTAAAACTTGAGCAGTTCCTCGCGCGTCACCTCGGCGCCCGGCTTCTTCACCACAGCGATGATGGGGCGCTCGTCCCACTTGGGGTGGCGCACGCCAATGCAGGCGGCCATCGCCACCGCCGGATGCGCCACCGCGATGTTCTCGATGTCGATGGAGCTGATCCATTCACCGCCGGACTTGATCACGTCCTTGCTGCGGTCGGTGATCTGCATGTACCCGTCGGCATCGATGGTGGCCACGTCACCCGTGGGGAACCAGCCGTCGATCAGCGGGTCGCCGCCCTCCCCCTTGAAGTACTCGGCAACAATCCAGGGGCCCTTCACGTGCAGGTCGCCGAAAGCCTTGCCGTCCCAGGGCAGCTCCTGGCCTTCCGGGTCCACAATCTTCATGTCCACGCCGTAGATGGCCCGGCCCTGCTTGAGGCGGATCTTCATCTTTTCGTCGCTGGACAGGCCCAGGTGTTTGTTCTTGAGCGTGCACAGTGTGCCCAGCGGCGACATTTCAGTCATGCCCCAGGCGTGCAGCACCTCGACGCCGTAGTCTTCCTGGAAGGCATGGATCATGGCCGGCGGGCAGGCCGAGCCGCCGATCACCGTGCGCTTGAGCGTCGAGAACTTCAGGCCGGCCGGTTTCATGTGGCCCAGCATCATCTGCCAGACCGTGGGCACGCCGGCGGCGTAGGTCACTTTTTCGTTCTCAATCAGTTCGTACACCGACTTGCCGTCCAGCCCCGGACCGGGGAACACCAGCTTGGCGCCGGTCAGTGCCGCCGAGTACGGAATGCCCCAGGCGTTGACGTGGAACATGGGCACCACGGGGAGGATGGAGTCGCGCGCGCTCAGGCACATCACGTCCGGCAGTGCTGCGGCGTAGGCATGCAGGATGGTCGAGCGGTGGCTGTACAGCGCCGCCTTGGGGTTGCCGGTGGTGCCGCTGGTGTAACACATGCTGGACGCCGAGTTTTCGTCGAAGCTGGGCCACTGGTAGTCGGCCGAATGCGGGGCGATCCAGGCCTCGTAGCTGCTCAGGTTGGGAATGCCGCTGTCGGCCGGCAATTGAAGAAACTCACTGTCGAAGACCTCAAGGCATTGCAGAAGGACCGGGCCGTCAAGGGCGGCAAGAACAAAGCAGACCGGGTGCAGCGATTGATTGACCACGCGAAGAAAGGCAAGGATGGGAGCGAGAAGCCCGAAAGCGATAAGCCGGATAGCACTGAGCCACCATCC
>CAMLDT010000286.1 GCA_946479075.1 uncultured Polaromonas sp. | reverse complement strand
ACGGGGGTAGTCACAAAGGTGTTCATAGGAGCCATGGTCAACCTTGTCATGGTGGCAAGGTCAAACCTTGACAAAGATCAACCCCACGCGATTCAAGGGCTTGTGATCGAGCCGCTTGACCTTACCATCATGGCAAGGTTCAGGCTACGGCCTTGTCTTTCATGAAACCAGAGGAGCACATCATCATGAACCAGAACTTCAACGTGCAGGGCATGACCTGCGGCCACTGTGAACGCGCCGTGACCCAGGCGGTCAAAACCCTGGACCCGCAGGCCACCGTGAAGGTTGATCGCGCCGGTGGCAAGGTGGAGGTTGACTCCAGCCAGTCGCGCGCAGCCATCGCCGCAGCGATTGCCGAAGAAGGCTATCGCGTCAACCCATGAGCCTTCCGATGAACATCGGCGAGGCGGCACGCCAGTCCGGCGTGTCGGCCAAGATGGTGCGCCACTACGAATCGCTGGGGCTGTTGCCCCAGGTGCACCGCAGCGACAGCGGTTACCGCCAATACACCGACGCCGAGGTCCACACGCTGCGTTTCATCAAGCGCAGCCGCGACCTCGGCTTTTCGATGGCGGAAATCACCGAACTGGTCAGCCTGTGGCACAACCGCCGCCGGGCCAGCGCCAGCGTGCGGCGCATCGCACAAAAACATGCGGACGAGCTGGCCCAGCGCATTGCCCACATGCAGTCCATGCAAAACACCCTGTCCCACCTGATTCACTGTTGCCAGGGCAACGACCGCCCGGACTGCCCCATCCTGGACGATCTCGCCGGCATCCTCCGCGGCTGACAGCGCAGCACGGCGATTTCCGGACGCGCTTTGGTGCAGCCCTGCACCGCCGTCGTGCATTTTGTACACAGTTGCAATCCGGATTGCGTACAAAAGCTGGCACGTCTCCTGCATAAGGGGTGGGCATGGACCTTGCCCCGCCCTCCGCTGCCGCCGCCATTGAACTGGTTTCGCTGACCAAGCGTTATGGCCAGGGCGCGCCTGCCGTGGACAGCATCAACCTGCGCATCGCCAGTGGCAGTTATTGCTGCCTGCTCGGCCCCTCGGGCTGCGGCAAAAGCACCACCTTGCGCATGATCGCCGGCCACGAGACGGTGAGCAGCGGCGACATCCTGCTGGAAAACCGCAACATCACCAGCTTGCCCGCGGCTGCGCGCGGCACGGCCATGATGTTCCAGAGTTTTGCGCTGTTTCCGCATCTTTCGGCACTCGACAACGTCGCCTTCAGCCTGAAGATGAAAGGCGTCGACAAAACCACGCGCCACAAACAGGCGCAGGACCTGCTCGAACGCGTCGCCATGGGCCATCTGGCGCAGCGCAAGCCGGGCGAGCTCTCGGGCGGCCAGCAGCAGCGTGTGGCGCTGGCGCGCGCGCTGATCACCCAGCCGCGTGTTCTGCTGCTCGACGAGCCGCTGTCCGCACTCGACCCCTTTTTGCGCATCCAGATGCGTGCCGAGCTGCGCCGCTGGCAAAAGGAGCTGGGCCTGACCTTCATTCACGTCACGCACTCGCAGGAAGAAGCGATGGCGCTGGCTGACACCATGGTGGTGATGAACAACGGCCTGATCGAGCAGGTCGGCTCGCCGCACGAGATCTACAACGCACCCGCCACCGAGTTCATTGCGCGTTTCATGGGCGGCCACAACGTGATCGATACCGGCACCGGCAAGATCGCCGTGCGCAACGACCACATGCTGATTGCCCCCTCCGAGCCCACCGCGCCTGCGGCCGGCATCGGCGGCATGGGCGCGGTGATCACCGATGTGGAGTACCAGGGCACCTATGTGCTGCTGGGTCTGGACGGCAACACCGCCACCGGCCCGACCGGCGTGTCAGTGATGCTGCCCGAAGCGAAGTTCGCCGAGCGCCCTTATGCCATGGGCGAGTCCGTTCACCTGTCCTGGCACGCCGCGCACGCGCTGCGGGCCTGATCCCTCATTCACGTTTTTAACCAAGGAGCCACCATGTCCAACGACACCCTCGACCCCACCCCTGAAGCGTCCGGCGTGCAACGCCGCACCCTGCTCACCGGCATGGCCGGCATCCTGGCGACCGGCCTGGCACCCGCCGTGCATGCCCAGGAAAAAATCACCCTGCGTTACCTCGGCACCGCCGTGAACCAGGACAAGGCGATTGCCGAAAAGTTCAAGGCCGACACCGGCATCACCATCCAGTACGTGGCCGTCACCACTGACGATGTCACCAAACGCGCCGTCACCGCCCCCAACAGTTTTGACCTGATCGACACCGAATACTTCTCGCTGAAGAAAATCGTGCCGACCGGCAACCTCAAGGGCATCGACACCAAAAAGATCAAGAACGCCGAAAAGATCACGCCACTGTTCACCACCGGCACCGTGGCCGGCAAGGCTGTCGGCGACCAGGGCACGGCGCCCAAGAAGGTGATTTACCTCGAAGGCGAAAAGTCCAAGGTGTTCGCCAAGGCACCGACGCAATTCATGTCGCTGATCCCCACCGTGTACAACGCCGACACCCTGGGCATCCGCCCCGATTTGATCAAGCGCCCCATCAACTCGTGGGCCGAGCTGCTGAACCCCGAATTCAAGGGCAAGGCCGCGATTTTGAACATCCCCTCCATCGGCATCATGGACGCCGCCATGGTGGTGGAAGCCAAGGGCCTCTACAAATACCCCGACAAGGGCAACATGACCAAGGCCGAGATCGATCTCACGATCAAGACCCTGATTGAAGCCAAGAAGGCCGGCCAGTTCCGTGCACTGTGGAAAGACTTCAACGAGTCGGTCAACCTGATGGCGTCCGGCGAAGTCGTGATCCAGTCGATGTGGTCGCCCGCCGTCACCGCCGTGCGCACCAAGGGCATTGCCTGCAACTTCCAGCCGCTGAAAGAGGGTTATCGCGCCTGGGCCGCCGGCTTCGGCCTGCCGGCCACGCTGTCCGGCCGCAAGCTCGACGGCGCCTACGAGTTCATCAACTGGTTCCTCGACGGCTGGGCCGGCGCCTACCTGAACCGCCAGGGTTATTACAGCGCCGTGCTGGAAACCGCCAAGGCCAAGATGGACGCCTACGAGTGGGCCTACTGGATGGAAGGCAAACCCGCCAGCCAGGACATCAAGAGCCCGAACGGCGACCTGCTGGCCAAGGCCGGCAGTGTGCGCGACGGCGGCAGCTACGAAGCCCGCATGGGCGGCATTGCCTGCTGGAACGCCATCATGGACGAGAACGAGTACATGGTCAGGAAATGGAATGAGTTTGTAGCAGCCTGATCATCCACCCGTTCGCACTGAGACTGTCGAAGTGCCCGCAAGGCTTCGGCAAACTCAGCCCGAACGGTACTGAACAATCATGAGCACACACACCGCCCCGTCCCACGCCGCCAGCCTGCCTGCCCACACGGTCAAGGCCTGGTGGCAAGCGGCGCCGTTCACGGCGGTGTTTGCGCTGTTTTTCCTGGTGCCGCTGGCGCTGGTGCTGATGGTCAGCTTCTGGAACTTCAACGAGTACGAGCTGATCCCGGGCTTCACCTTCCGCAACTACTTTGCGATCTTTGAAGGCTGCAGCAAACTCACCGACAACGGCGACCTGTGTGTCTCGCTGTCCACCTATTTGTCCACGCTCAAGTTCTGCCTGCTGGTCTGGGGCATCACGCTGCTGATTGGTTTTGC
>CAMLDT010000285.1 GCA_946479075.1 uncultured Polaromonas sp. | reverse complement strand
TGAGCTGGAATTTGTAGTCTGCCGCGCCGCTGGCCGTGGCTCTGGCCAGCGCCTTGCCCGTCAGCTCACCGAGCGGCGAGGTATTCACAAACCCCAGCGCATCTGCGAGCGGCCCCTTGACTTCGGCAAGGACCTGCACCGTGGCGGCGTGCATCAAGTCCGGAATGTGTGCGTCGGCCTTGACCAGTTGCAAACCGGCCACCCGGCCGCTGGCGCCGTTGACGTGCAGGGAGGCACGGTCAAACACCAGCTCGCCCGCCAGATCCCCCAGCGCCGGCCAGGCGGCGGCTTGCCGCGGCTGGATGGAACGGGGCACGTAGGCATAGGTGGCGTTGGCGACTTTGGCGGAAATCCGGAATTCGCCGTGCTTGGGATCGGCAAACGGCAGGTTCCTGAGATCGCCCTTGACCTTGAACCTGACGTCGGACAGGTCGCCTTGTGTCACCGCGTCCCGCACGTAATGCCGGACGGTTTCGGGCAGGACCAGCGGGAGGTAGCGATGCACGCGGCTGCCGTCACCGCGGCTGAGGCTGCCCTGCAAATCCAGCACGCCGGGGAAACGGCCCTGGTGGCCGGCCGCTGCGGCCACCTCCGCGGTATGCCATCCGGCCTGCGCGCTGCCCTGGGCGTCGGCATTGGCAAACGTCATGTTGCGCAACTGCAGGTCGATATGGGGTCCGGCCAGCTTCCACTGGGCATCCGCGGAAAACTGGTCAAACAGCACGCGCGGATCTTCAAAAATGCCGGGCAGGTCGAGTTCGCCGTTGCTGATCCTGACCCTGGCCTGGCCGCCCTGCTGTGTCAGGTCGAAGTCCACGCTGGCACCACGCACGCCGGGGCGGCCGACGGGCCGGGCGTTGCCGGCGGAGGCCGCCTGTGGCGCGGCAAGCTGCGATGCAATCTGCAGGCCCGCCACGCGGCCTTTGGCGGAATAGGCCGTGGGGGCCTGCAGCGGACCCTGCCAGCGCGCATCCAGCGTCTCCACCAGGCCTTCGGGTGCCAGCTCGGCGATCAGGCCGTGGGCCGCCTGCCCCAGGGGCAGCCGCCCGGCAATCCGGGCCAGCGCCGCCAGGTCCAGTTTGTCCGCCTTGAGCTCCCCGCGTTCCGGCGTCTGGCCTTCCGCGCCGGTATAGACCAGCGAGGCATTGCCGCCTGGCCACTGCAGGCCGTCGCTGGTGCGAAATTGCAGGTTGTCGGTGGCCACGTCGAAACCATGGGCCAGCTGCCGGCCGCTGATGCGCCCGGTCACCGCCTGCAGCGCCAGCACCTCCAGCGTCCGTCCCAGCCGGGCATCCACCTCCATCAAGGCCAGGTCGGCAGTTGCGCCGGTGAACTGGCCCTCATGCACATCTGCCCAGGCCCGCAGGGCACCGGAACCCGCCTTCAGCTCGATGCCCAGGCTGTCCAGGCTGGCGTAGCGCTGGACCTCGGAAACATCCACCCGGCTGAACTCGGCATACAGTTGCCCCGCCCATTGCTGCCAGCGCCCGGCGCCGCCGGACAGGAACGGTTCGCGGAACACGCCACGCAGGCTGAAACGCTCGCCCCAGGCCGGCGGCGGCGTGGCGTCCAGGCGCATCAGGTGCCGCTGGCCGGGGTTGCGCGAGGTCCAGTCCACCTCGCTCAGGACCAGCGGCGGCGCCTGCCGCAGGTCGTCGCGCCAGCGCACGGTACCGCCGCGGATCAGCAATTCGGTTTGCGAAAAGAACCAGTCTGCGCCGGCATGCCCGTCGCCGCGGGCCTGCTGCACATCCAGGCCGGCGATGTAAATTTTCCCGTCCGCCGTGCGCCGGATGTCCAGCTCGGGGCGGTCGATGTAAAGCTGCTCGAAACCGAGACGCCACAGCGACGAGGGCGACACCGCCGCCAGCACCCGCGGCAAGCGCAGGGCCGGCCGCCCCTGCGCATCCAGCAGGGCCACATCGCGCAGCTCGAAAGAAGGGATCAGCCCCCCCGAGCGGGCGGTGATCTGGCCGATGCGGACCGGAACCCCCAGGGCGCGGGTGGCCGCGCTTTCCAGGCGCGGGCGAAACTCGCCGATTCGCGGCACAATCCAGCCGTGAAGCACGGTCCAGGCCGCGGCGAACAGGACCCAGAAAGCCAGAACCAGCCCCAGGGCAATGCGCGCAGCCGCGGCGGCAAATTTCAGACGTCGGGTGGGGAGCACGGGCTGGGGGGTCGATTGATCCATTGACATGAGAATTATGACCTTCAGCGCTTTCGTCCGTTCAATGCTCCAGCGGGAACCCGTGGCATGTCTGTGCCGGTGAGCCTCCCGGCGGCCGCGTCGGACCATTCGCGTTTTGCCCAGCGCATACGGCGGCGTTATGCCGCCCAACTGGCACTGCTGCCGGCCGGTGAACCGGTGCGCGCCACCATGCAGGCCGCTTACGAGGCGCTCAGACCCCTGGAAGCCGACACCGGGGTCCGCCTGCGCATCCTGCGCCAGCTGGTGCTCGAACGCCTCATCGTGCTGGATTGCGACCATCCCGCGACCACTTCGGGGGGGCTTCCCCTGACGGTGGTCACCCGCGCCATGACCGAGCTCGCCGAGCTGGCGCTCGATATCGCCATCTGCGAATCGCGGCCGGCGCTGGATGCGCTGTATGGCCCGCCGCAGTCACCCGCATCGGAAGCAGCGCCCGCTGGCCGGGCGCAGTTGTGGGTGATCGGCATGGGCAAGCTGGGCGCGCGCGAGCTCAATGTCTCCAGCGACATCGATCTGATTTATGTGTACGACCATGACGGTGAAACGGCTGGCCGCGAGGACGGACGGGGCGTGGTGTCCAACCATGAGTATTTTGCGCAGCAGGTCAAGGCCATCCACACCCTGATCGGCGACACCACCGAACACGGCTTTGTGTTTCGTGTGGATCTGGCGCTGCGGCCCAATGGAAACTCCGGGCCGGCGGCGGTGTCGCTCAACGCCCTGGAGGAATACTTCCAGGCCCAGGGGCGCGAGTGGGAACGGTTTGCCTGGCTCAAGAGCCGGGTGGTCGCGCCGCTGGAATGTATCCGCAGCGGTTCGGCCCAGGCGCTGCGTGGCTCCGTGCTGCCTTTTGTTTTTCGCCGCTACCTCGACTACAACGTCTTCGATTCGCTGCGCCTGCTGCACCGGCAGATCCGTGAACACGCGGCCAAACGTGCCGCGGGCCATCCGGAACGCGCCAACGACGTGAAGATGTCGCGCGGCGGCATCCGCGAAATCGAGTTCACCGTGCAACTGCTGCAGGTGGTGCGCGGCGGCCAGTTCCCCGAGCTGCGCACCCGTCCGACGGTCGATGCCTTGCAACGCGTCGCCAGCGCCGGGCTGATGGCGCAGGACACCGCCGGCGCGCTGATACAGGCCTACAACTTCCTGCGCCGCGTCGAGCACCGCATCCAGTACCTGGACGACCAGCAGACCCACGTGCTGCCCACGCGCGACGACGACCTGGCCTGGATTGCGCAAACCATGGGTTACAGCAATTGCTGCCCCTTTCTGAGCGAGCTGGATACCCACCGGGAGCTGGTCGCGCAGGAGTTCGACACCCTGCTCGGCAAAAAACCCGACTGCAAGGGCTGCGGCAAGTCGGCCCCGGCGGCACCGCAGGATTTGGATGAACTGCTCGAAAAACTGGCGGGCCAGTGGCCCGGCAAGTTCCGGGCGCGGCTGGAACTCTGGCGCGGCCATCCGCGCGTGCTCAGCCTGCGCGATGACGCGCGGGCGCGGCTGACCCGGCTGGTGCAGCGCACGGCCCAGTGGCTGGT
>CAMLDT010000284.1 GCA_946479075.1 uncultured Polaromonas sp. | reverse complement strand
GCTTGCGTCGGCGTGGGTGGCGCCGGGTCAGCGGCAGGTGCGGTGGTGCAAGCCGTAAGGACAGCGGCCACCAGCAGCGCGGGAATACACGGCAAGCCGGCAGGTAGAGGTGAACGGGCGCGTGTCTGCATGAGTTTCATTCTTGTCCTGGTGACTGCACGACAAAGCCGGACATTCAATAACTGTGTCCAGGCTCGCGCGCTTGATCAGTCATGTTCTTCGGGCGACACGCCCAGCGCCACCAGAAAGCGCGCCACCATGTTGTAGGTCGCAATCGCGCTGGTCAGCTCGACCAGTTCGGTCGTATCGAAATGTTGGCGCAAGCTTTCAAACACGTCGTCGCTGACCTTCACATCAACCGTCATCTGCGCCGCATAACGCACCACCAGCTGCTCCACCTCGCCGAGCGCAGGGTGTGCGGCGGATGCGCGCGCATCGGCTTTGACCACGGCGTTGAGCGCGTCAAGCTCGGCCTGGCTGCCACCGGCCGCCAGAAAGTCCGGCGCATGGTGTTTGTATTCATACGCCGCGCCGGTCAGCAGGGCGACGGTGCAGATACCGAGTTCGCGCAGCTTGCGGCTGGTCGGCAGGCCGGTGCGCACGGCGCCCAGGTACACGTTCCAGGCGCGTGCCAGCGGCTCGCTCCAGAGCAGGGCCTTGTCGAGGTTGATCAAGGTGCCGCCGCGGCGCTTCAGGATGGCGTCCACCAGGTCCTGCGGTTGGGCTTTGAGGGTGGGGGTCCAGTCGGGAATGCGCATGGGTGTCTTTCTCTTTCTGTCGTGCGGGTTGGGGGTTGCCTCAGCGGATAATGCGGCGATGCTGATCCGATTTACCAAGATGCAGGGGGCAGGCAATGATTTTGTCATGCTCGACGAGACCGCCGGCCGCCTGGCCCTCACGCCGGGCCAGTACCGCTTTCTGGCGGACCGCCACTTCGGCGTGGGCGCCGACCAGATTCTCTCGGTGCGTCCGGCCAGCGAGCCAGGCATCGATTTCGAGTACGTGATCCACAACGCCGATGGCGGCGAGGTCGAGCAATGCGGCAACGGCGCGCGCTGTTTTGTGCGTTTTGTGCGCGAGCAGGGCTTGACCACCAAGGACGCGGTGCGCGTCAAGACCCTGAGCGGCGTGATCGAGCCGCGCATGCAGGCCGATGGCCGCGTCACCGTGGACATGGGCGCGCCCATCTTCGATCTGGCGCGGGTGCCCTTCGATGCGGCCGGTTTGACACCCCAAGCTGTCAATTCATGGCAAAAATGGCCTCTGGCCCTTGCTGGACGGGCGCAAGCAGCTCCTGTTTTGATAGCGGTTTTGTCCATGGGCAACCCGCATGCAGTGCAACTGGTGGACGATGTTGAAGCGGCGCCGGTGCTCGAAACCGGGCCGCTGATCGAGGGCCACGCGCGTTTCCCGCGCCGCGTCAACGCCGGTTTCATGCAAATCGTTTCGCGCAGCCAGATCCGCCTGCGGGTGTATGAACGCGGCGCTGGCGAAACCCTGGCCTGCGGCAGCGGGGCTTGCGCCGCCGTGGTCGCTGGCATACGCTTGGGCCTGCTCGACGCGCGGGTGGATGTGATCACCCATGGCGGCACGCTGACCATCGAATGGCAGGGCGGCATCGATGCCCAACCGGCGCCGGTGCTGATGACAGGCCCCGCGACCACGGTGTTTGAAGCCTCGATTGAAGTCCCCGACCACCTTTGAAGCCTTTGACACCTTTGACTCTGCAGATTTTGTCGACCTAACGGAAAAACCAAGCACATGAATCCCAGCGAACACTCGATCCAGAACCCGATCACCGAAGACGACATCGCGAACTTCCTGGCCAATACGCCGGATTTTTTCGAGCGCCACGCCGAGCTGTTGGCGACGGTGCAACTCTCAAGCGGCCACGGCAGCCGGGCGGTGAGCCTGCAGGAGCGCCAGGCCGGCATGCTGCGCGACAAGATCAAGGCGCTGGAGTCGCGGATGGTCGAGATGATCCGCCACGGCAACGAAAACGTCGCCATTGCCGACAAGCTGCAGCAATGCACGCTGAACCTGCTGCTGACCGCCCATGCGCGCGACCTGCCCGACACCATCGTGCGCGAGATCCAGACGCAGTTCGCGGTGCCGCAGGCGGCGATCAAGGTCTGGCACGTCAATGGTATTTTTTCGATGGAAGATTTTTCCACCGGCGTCAGCGAGGACACACAGACGTTTGCATCGTCCTTGACGACACCGTACTGCGGCGTCAACTCCGGCTTCGAAGCCGTCAACTGGCTGCCCGATCCGGCGCAGGCCCTATCTGTGGCGCTGATTCCGCTGCGTCCGGGCAAGGCACCGCAAGCCTTCGGCATGCTGGTGCTGGCCTCACCCGACCCCGAGCGTTTCAGCGCCAGCATGGGCACCGACTTCCTTGAACGCATCGGCGAGCTGGCCGGCGCCGCGCTGTCGCGCCTGCGGCCCATGGCTGACTAGAACGCATGGCCAGGCAGGACGCATCCGCCGTTTTTCCTGAAGCGGCCCTGCCGGCGCCGGCCCCCGACAACGACCCGCTGGTCGAGCGTTACCTCGAACATGTGCGTGTCGAAAAACGCCTGGCCCAGCGCACCGTCGAGCTTTACGCCATCGATCTGCAAAAGCTGCAGGCCAACTGCCGCACGGCCGGGGTGGCGCTCACGGCGGTGCAAAACATGCACATGCGGCGCTGGGTCGCGCAGATGCATGGCGCCGGCCGCAGCGGGCGCGGCATTGCGCTGATTCTTTCGGGCTGGCGCGGTTTTTACACCTGGCTGGGCCGCGAGGGTCTGGTCGCCAGCAACCCGGTGCAGGACCTGCGCGCGCCCAAGGCCGCCAAGCCCTTGCCCAAGGCACTCAGCGTTGATGAAGCGGTGCAACTGGCGGCCTTTGAGGGGGCCGACGGCGAAGACCCGGCCCTGCTGGCGCGCGACCAGTGCATCACCGAACTGCTCTACGGCTGCGGCCTGCGTATGGGTGAACTGACCGGCCTGGACGTGGCGGCCAGCAGCCAGGCGCGTGGCTGGATCGACCTGCAGGCGGCCGAAGCCCATGTGCTCGGCAAGGGGTCCAAACGGCGCAGCGTGCCGGTCGGCAGCAAGGCACTGGAAGCCTTGCAGGCCTGGCTGGCCGTGCGCGGCGCCTGGGCCCGGGACGATGCGGCGCTGTTCATCAGCCAGCGTGGTACGCGCCTCACGCCCCAGCACATCCGCGTACGCCTCAAGCAGCGTTCACTGCAGGCCGGCCTGGCAACGCCGGTGCATCCGCACATGTTGCGGCATTCGTTCGCCAGCCATGTGCTGCAGTCCAGCGGTGATTTGCGGGCCGTGCAGGAACTGCTGGGCCACGCCAACATCACCACCACGCAGGTCTACACGCGGCTGGACTTCCAGCATCTGGCCAAGGTGTATGACGCCGCCCATCCGCGCGCGACGGTGGCGGGCATCAAGCCCGCAGGCAAGACCAAGCTCTGAATTTCCCCGCGACCAAGGGCGTCTCCCCGGAGGGAGCAGGGAACTACGCGGCCTGGGTGACCGGCGGGCCGATGTAATCCGGAATCAGGAATACCGCTCGCTTGCTCTCGGGCGCGACGGCGGCCAGTTTTTGCGCCAGACGGGCCAGCGCAATCTCGGCGGTCGGCCCCTGGCGCGGCACCAGCGCGTAGGCGATGCGCACCTGCGCCACGCAATCGACCGGCAGGCCCTTGTAAGGCATGAGGCAGCGCGCCACGATGCGCGGGCCCAGGGTTGCGGCTTCTTCAGCGGTG
>CAMLDT010000283.1 GCA_946479075.1 uncultured Polaromonas sp. | reverse complement strand
TTGCAGCGAAGTGGGGCGGCCTATTTATAACTGCGCGCGTCTTCAATGACCTTGCCGTCGTTGGGGAGACTGCCCGGCGCCACCATTTCGACTTCGCCGCGCAGCTTGGTGATGTCACGGATGGCCTCGCTGATTCTGCCGGCCAGGCCTTGCGACGAATCCGCTGCTTCCACGCGCAAGGTCATCTGGTCGCTGGCCATCTCGCCACTGACCACCAGCCGTGCTTTGAGCACCTCGGGAAAGCGCCTGGCAATATCGGCCACCTGCCCGGGGTGCACAAACATGCCGCGGATCTTGGTGGTCTGGTCAGCGCGCCCCATCCAGCCCTTGATACGGTGGTTGGTGCGCCCGGTCGGGCAGGGGCCGGGCAACATGGCCGACAGGTCGCCGGTGCCGAAACGGATCAAGGGGTAGTCCGGGTTGAAACTGGTGACCACCAGTTCTCCCACTTCGCCGGCCGGCACCGGGTTGCCCGTACCCGGCGTGACAATTTCAACCAGCACGTTTTCATCGAGCACCAGGCCTTCGCGCGCCTCGGTTTCGTAAGCGATCAAGCCCAGATCGGCGGTGGCGTAACACTGGTAGCCGGTGATGCCCTGGGCTGCGAACCAGTCACGCAGGCTGGGCGGGAAAGCCTCGCCGCCGAACATGGCCTTCTTCAGGCTGGGCAGGGCGACGCCCATCTCCCGGGATTTTTCAACAATGATTTTCAGGAAGCTGGGGGTGCCGATGTAGCCGGCGGGCTGGAGTTCGCGCATGGCTTGCACCTGCTGCTCGGTCTGCCCGGTGCCACCCGCAAACACGGTGCAGCCGAGCGCATGTGCCCCGGTCTCCATCATCGAGCCGGCGGGCACAAAGTGATAACTGAAGCTGTTGTGGATCAGTTCGCCCGCGCGAAAGCCCGCGGCAAACATGGCCCTGGCCATGCGCCAGTAGTCCTTGCGCGCGCCTTCGGGTTCGTAAATTGTGCCGGGGCTGGCAAAAACACGCGGCATGCGGGGGCCGAAAGCCAGCGCGCTGAAGCCGCCAAACACATCGCCGCCGGCTTCCCGGGACGCCTTCTGGCGTTCCAGCAGCTCGTGTTTGCGGATGACTGGCAGTTGCGCCAGTGCCTGCCGCGAATCCACGTCCAGCGCATCCACCCGGGACAGCAGTTCGGCGAAGGCCGGCGAACGTGTGCGGGCGTGCGCAATCTGCTGGGGCAACGCAGCCAGCAGCGCAGCTTCGCGCTCGGCCGGCGGCCGCGTTTCCAGCGCATCGAAATACTCAGTCATAAGATCTCCGGAAAAGCGTTGGAGCTCCCCTCTTTTCCAGCAGGGGCCGCGGGACCGGCTGTGCCGGACCGCAGGCGCAGCGCCCCCGAGGGGCTGAAGCCTGCGGCTCCAAACCTGCCCGCGCAGGGTTGGACAGGCGCCAGAAGCGAAGCCTCTGGCGAGCGGCGGCCTGCAAGGCCTCGCGAAATACACGAAGTGACGAGCGTGGGGGCATTCATCATGCCAGCCAGCGTTTGCGACGCCGGTAACTCTTCACATCCTTGAAACTCTTGCGCTCGCCGCCGCCGACACCCAAATAGAACTCCTTGACGTCCTCGTTGCTGGCCAGGTCGGCGGCCGCGCCGTCCATCACCACCCGGCCGCTTTCCATGATGTAGCCGTAGTCGGCGTACTTGAGCGCCATGTTGGTGTTCTGCTCGGCCAGCAGGAACGTGACTTTTTCCTTCTGGTTGAGGTCCCTGACGATTTCGAAAACCTCTTCAACGATTTGCGGCGCCAGTCCCATGGACGGTTCGTCCAGCAACACCATGCGCGGGTTGGCCATGAGGGCGCGGCCGATGGCGCACATCTGCTGTTCACCGCCCGAGGTGTAGGCAGCCTGCGAGGTCCGCCTGGTTTTCAGGCGCGGGAAGTAGGTGTAAACCTTTTCCAGGTTGGCCGCCACTTCGGCCTTGCTTTTGCGCGTGTAGGCACCGGTCAGCAGGTTCTCCTCGATCGTGAGGTGGGCGAAACAGTGGCGGCCCTCCATGACCTGGACCACGCCGCGCTGCACCAGATCGGCCGGCGAGAGGTTTTCAATGCGCTCGCCGCGCAGCTCGATGGAGCCTTTGGTGACTTCCCCGCGTTCGCCGCGCAACAGGTTGGACACGGCCCGCAAGGTGGTGGTCTTGCCGGCGCCATTGCCGCCAAGGATGGCGACGATGCGCCCGTCCGGCACTTGCAGGGAAACGCCCTTGAGCACCAGGATCACATGGTTGTAGATGACCTCGATGCCATTGACGTTCAGGACGATGTTGGGTGTGTTCATGTGTTTGCCTTTGCCAATCGACAGGCCTGCCCGCAGACCTGTCGATTGACGGCTCCTGCGGAGCCGCCGGCCTTCCCCGAAAGCGGGAAAGGCCGGGTTCAGGTCAGGACTGGCAGTCGGCCGGCGTGCGGGGCGACAGCTTTTTCTCCGCCGCGTATTTGCTCGCGGTGGCTTTCACCAGCGGCCGGATGATCTGCTGGTCGGCTTCCAGCCAGTCGGTGGTGAACACCCACTTGCTGCCGTCCCAGGTGTGGATGCGGGCCGCGCCTGCACCGACGTGGTCGGCGCACGAGGTGCTGATGGGGCGCAGCACATTCTTGAAGCCGAGGGCATCCAGTTTGGCCTGCGTGAGGTTGAGGTTCTCCAGGCCCCAGCGCACCTGCTCGCCGGTCATGACCTTGCCTTTGCCGAAGCGTTCCTGGGCGGCGCGTATGCCCTCGATGCCCACAGCCGCGCTGACCACACCGCGCAGGTAGAGGGTTTCGCCGACCTCATCCCGCGGTCCCGTGCCCTGTCCCTTGTCGTGCAGCTTGGCCAGGATTTCCTTGACGACGGGCGCGTTCTTGTCGGTACCGTGTTGCAGCGTCACGGCGTTGTAACCCTTGGCGCCCTGACCCACGTCACGGACATCAGGCTCGGCACCCGACCACCACACGCCGTACATCTTCTCGCGCGGGTAGCCGGTGGCCTGCGCTTCCTTCAGCGCGGTGGAGTTCATCACGCCCCAGCCCCACAGCAAGGTGTAGTCCGGGCGGCTCTGGCGCACCTGCAGCCAGGTGGCCTTCTGCTCGACGCCAGGCGCGGTCACGGGCAGCAGCTGCAGGGTGAAGCCGTGCATGGCGGCGCGTTCCTGCAGCAGGGGAATGGGCTCCTTGCCGAACGGGCTGTCGTGGTAGACCAGCGCGATCTTCTTACCCTTGAGCTTGTCCAGCCCGCCTTCTTTCTTGCCGATGGCCTGGATGATGGCATCGGCGGCGACCCAGTAGGTGCCCAGCAGAGGGAAGTTCCACTTGAAGATCGTGCCGTCCGCACTTTCGCTGCGGCCATAACCGGTGGTGATCAGCGGAATTTTGTCGACCGGGGCTTTTTCGGTCAGCGCGAAGGTCGCGCCGGTGGACCATGGGTGGATCAGCGCCGCGCCGCCGTTTTTACCCTTCAGGCGTTCATAACACTCGACGCTGCGGGCTGTGTCGTAACCGGTCTCGCACTCTTCAAAAATCAGCTTGACGCCATTGATGCCGCCGCGTGCATTCACCAGTTTGTAGTAATCGATGATGCCGTTGGCGGTGGGCGTGCCGTTGGGGGCGTAAGGCCCGGTCCGGTAGGACAGCACCGGCAGGTATTGTTCCTTGGCCTGCGCGTGGACGGCGGTCGTCATGAAAGACGAGGCGCCCACAGCAGCCAGCGCGGCTGCAACAAAAATTCTGCGAAGTTTCATGGTTTGTCTCCTGTGATTAAAAGTTCAAGCGCTCGAAAAACTCTTGTAGTTATGGGAAAGGTGAAGGTGA
>CAMLDT010000282.1 GCA_946479075.1 uncultured Polaromonas sp. | reverse complement strand
CGCAGCCACTTGGTCGCAATCCATTTTTCACCCGCCAGCACCGGCATGCCGCCATGCAGGGTCTGGCTGCACGGGTGGGCCTGGCTGTAGCTGAAAAAGACGGCACTGCCGCGCCGCGGTGCCACCTGCAGCCGCAGCTCGGGGAACACCGTGGCGCCGCCCGCCGCCGGCTCCTGCAAATACATGATCAGCGTGGCGACCCGCTGGCCCCCGCGCGCCAGGATGCTGGCCGTGCCGGGCTCGGCCGGATCGAAATAGTCGTGGTGCGGCTTGTACTCGGTGCCCGGGCCGTAACGCAGCACTTGCAAACCCTCACCGTTTTCGACCGGCCAGTCCAGCAGCTTTGCAATCCGCGCCTCGATGGTGGCGACCAGCCCGGTTTCGCCGCGCGTGAAAAACATGCCGTCGCTGGTGCGGTCGGCATGCACTTCTTCGCCGCCGGTTTCCAGCGCCACCGTCAGCGAGCGCTGCAGGCGCGGGCGGGCCGCATCGATGAGGGCCTGGCACTCGTCGGCATCGAGCAGGTTTTGCAGCACCAGCAGGTCGGGGCTGCGCATCACCGCGCTGATGGCGACCTGGCGGTCACCGGCATCGAGCGTCAGGCTTTGCGAGGCCGCTTCCGGCCAGGGCACGGCCACCGCGTCTGCGGGGGTTTCCGCCAGGGCTTCCCCAGCCACCTGGTGGCTCCAGCCAGCCGCCAGCATGGCCTGCAACACCGCCTCGCGCCCATGGCCTTCGGCCGTCTGCGACGCGATCCACTGCCGCAACTCGCGTGTGATGAGCTGGTGCGGACCGGTGCTGGCGGGTGATGTCACGTCGGCTCCATGAAAAAACGGAAAAGGGGAACTCAGGCCACCTGCCTGCGGCGGAACACCAGCCGGTCCGGTGCGGACGCGGCCGGCTCGAAGCGATAACCTTCGGCGTCAAAACCTTCGAGTTTTTTGACGCTTGAAATTTTCTTTTCAATCGCGTAACGCACCATCAGGCCGCGCGCACGTTTGGCATGGAAGCTGATGATCTTGTACTTGCCACCCTTGTAGTCTTCAAACACGCAGTTCACCACGCGCGGTTTCAGGGCCGCCCGGTCCACCGCCTTGAAGTACTCCTCGCTGGCCAGGTTGACGACCACCGGCGAGGTGTCGGCAGCGGCGCGCTTGTTCAGATAGGCAGAAATTTTTGTACCCCAGAACTGATAGAGGTTTTTAGCCTCCCCGACCGCCAGCGCCGTGCCCATCTCCAGCCGGTAGGGCTGCATCCGGTCAAGCGGGCGCAACACGCCGTAGAGCCCGCTCAGGATGCAGACATGGTCCTGCGCCCAGTCCAGCTGCGCAGCGCTGAGGGTGCGGGCGTTCAGCCCGCCATACACGTCGCCGTCAAAAGCCAGGGCCGCCTGCCTGGAGTTTTTGGCGGTGAAACGCGGCGACCAGGCCTGGTAACGCGCGACATTCAGGCCAGCCAGCGCATCGGAGAGATGCATCAGCGTGCTGATTTGTTGCGGCGTTTTTTCGCGGAGCACCGCAATCAGTTCGGCCGACTGGCGTGCGAACAGCGCCGGCGTGTGGGTGGTGACCTGCAAGGGCGTGTCGTAGTCCAGCGACTTGGCCGGCGAAAGAAGAAACAGCATGAAGGGGGGAAGTGAGATCGGGGATCGGGCGAAAGCCCCACTTTACGACAGCCCGGCAACACCTCGCCGGCACGCGGCCTTTGGCCACCCCCTGTCGCTGGTCGCCGGCCGGAAACAGCCGGTTTCGGGTCCGGTTTTCGGGCCAGGGTTTCGGCCGACTGTCGAACAAGCCCCGGAAAGTGCTCTCTGCGGCCTGCAAAAACCCCGTCTTGGCAGGCTGCTGGAGTTACGGTATAGTAAACGCATTATGAATAGGTAAATTTTGATGGCGCGATTGGCCTCGTTAAGGCACGCCGCTGAGGCACGCAATTTCAAGCGTTCCAGGCGCCATCACCCTCTGGAGATCGCCATGGCCGCCCTGCCCCACACCCTGAGCCCTGCCCCCGCCCTGTCCCCGCTGCCAGCGCCGGCGCCTGTGCAGCAACTGCACCATTACGCCTACCGCGCGAAAGATGCCGAGGAAACCCGGCACTTTTACGAAGACATCCTGGGCCTGCCGCTGTACCACATCATCCAGAGCGACCACGTGCCCAGCACCGGCGAGTACTGCCCCTACACGCATTTTTTCTTTCGCCTGCAGGACGGCTCCTTCATCGCGTTTTTTGACCTCGGCAACGACGAAGCGGCCCTGCCCTCGCCGAACACGCCGCTGTGGGTCAACCACATCTCGTTTCGCGTCAACACCGTGGCCGACCTCGAAGCCATGAAGGCGCGCCTGCAAGCCGAGGGCATCGAGGTGCTGGGCGTGACCGACCACCACATCTTCAAGAGCATTTATTTCTTCGACCCGAACGGCGTGCGGCTGGAGCTGACCGCCCAGCTGGCCGACGAATTCCAGATGCTGCAGGAAAGCAAAACCGCCCACGCCCGGCTCGCCGAATGGACGGCGCGCAAGCAGCAGTGGCGTGCCGAGAAGGCGGCCGGACGCGCTGCACAGGCGCTCAAGCCGCAGCAGAACGACCGGCCCGAAGTTGCCGGCAAGCCCGTCGCCTGAGCCGACCGGCACGTCACCGCTGCTTTCTTGCTACTTATTTGATAGCTGCTTGCGCCCGCCCGATAAGGGCTAGAGCCCTGAAACACTTATAAAACCACCTTCTGAAGGCGGCCCGCCATGCTGGAGACTTCCCCTGCCCCCACCGCCCACGCTGCTTATGCCGATACGGCCTTCAGCAACGGGTATGAATTCACCGAAGGCACGGGCTACACCCTGCCCGAGTATCCGTTTGTGGCGCCGCCGGAGCTGGCGACCGGCGCGCTGCGGCGTTATCCCATCGTCATCGTCGGTGGCGGCATCACCGGCCTGACCCTGGCCTGCGCACTGGCGCAACATGGCGTCGAGGCCGTGCTGCTGGACGAAGACAATACCGTCGGCGTCAAGGGCGCTTCCTCGCGCGGCATCTGTTATGCGCAGAAGACGCTGGAAATCTTCAAGCGCCTGGGCGTGTACGAACGCATCGCGCGCAAAGGCGTGCAGTGGAGCGTGGGCCGCACCTTTGCCGGCGAGGACGAGGTCTATTCCTTCGACCTGCGCCAGCAGCAGACCCACTCGCTCAGTGAGCAGCCGCCCTTCATCAACATCCAGCAGTTCTACATTGAAGGCTTCCTGGTCGAGCAGATCCAGGCGCTGAATGCCGAAAGCCCGCGCATCGACCTGCGCTGGAACAACCGCATCACCGCCATCGCACAGAACAGCGACTTCGCCACCCTGTCCATCACCACCCCGGCGGGCGACTACACGCTGCAAGCCGAACACGTGATCGACTGCAGCGGCTCGCGCAGCCCGTTTCGAGCCTGGTGCGGCGCATCGGTCACCGCCAAAAAGGGCGACGACCGCTGGTGCATCGCCGACGTGCGCTTCAAGGACGCGCCGCCGGTCGAGCGCCACACCTGGATCGAGGCGCCCTTCAACGACAACCGCGCCGTCTGGCAGCACCTGATGGCCGACGGCGTCTGGCGCATCGACTACCAGATGGCGCCGAACTGCAACCCCGAGGAGGTCAGCCGCGAAGACGTGGTGCGTGCCCGGCTCAACGCCCAGTTCAAGCGCGAACTCGGCGAAGGCGAGTGCGACATTGTCTGGGTCGGGCCCTACGCCTACCGCAGCGAATGTCTGGACCAGTTGCGCCATGGCCGGGTGTTTTTTGCCGGAGATTCGGCCCACGTGGTCAGCCCCTTCGGTGCGCGCGGCGGCAACTCCGGCGTGCAGGACGCCGACAACCTGGCCTGGAA
>CAMLDT010000281.1 GCA_946479075.1 uncultured Polaromonas sp. | reverse complement strand
ATCAAGCTTCGTTGTCCGGGCAGGCAGAGGGCTGGGCTTTCTGGAAGGCTTCCAGCGCCATGCAGGCCTCATACGCGCCCATGGTGCGCGGCAGCCCATCGAAGTTCACCTTGAAACGCTGGGCGTTGAAGATCTGGGGCACCAGGCAGCAGTCGGCCAGCGTCGGGGCTTCGCCATAACAGTAGGTCGAAGGCGGCAACTGGTTCAGCTGCCGCTCAAAAGCTTCCAGCCCCTCGCGGCACCAGTGCTGGTACCAGGTGTTTTTGGCCTCTTCCTCGACCTTGAGTTCGCGCACCAGGTACTTGAGCACGCGCAGGTTGTTCAGCGGGTGAATCTCGCAGGCAATCGATTGCGCCAGCGCGCGGACTTTGGCGCGGCCCAGTGCGTCGGCCGGCAGCAGCGGCACGGCGGGGTGCGTTTCGTCGAGGTACTCGATGATGGCCATGGACTGCGACAGGCGCTCGCCCTCTTCGGTTTCCAGCATGGGCACCAGCATGTCGGCCGACACTGCGGAATAACCCTCCTTGCGGTGTTCCCCCTTGGCGATGTGGACAGGCAGGTAGTCATAAGGCAGGCCCTTGAGCTGCAGCGCAATGCGCACGCGATAGGACGCGGAAGAACGGAAGTAGTTGTAGAGTTTCATCCTCAAAGGATATCGGAAACGCCGAACAAATCCCCTGCGGCGTGCGATCACCGGGACTCGGGCGGCCTGCTGCGTTGAATTTCTTGCCAATAGGCAGCTATTGGCTGCGAAATCCGCCTTGCATTCCATCCCGATCCCGGCGCTGCACATCCGCAAGGATCTGTTCAGCGTTTCCCACCTACGGCGCGAATCGCCTGCGCGACTCACGCGCGGACAGGCCAACCCTACCATTGCCTTTTTGCCTGCCCCATTTCCCGGAGACACCCATGAGCACCATCACCGCCCTCACCAACCACCAGGTCCGCCTGGCCAGCCGCCCGGTCGGCCTGCCGACACGTGACAACTGGAATTTCACGACGGAGCCTGTCGCCGAACCCGGCCCCGGCGGCGTGCTGGTCAAAACGCTGTGCCTGTCGCTGGACCCGGCCATGCGCGGCTGGATGAACGAAGGCAAGAGCTACATCCCGCCGGTCGAGATCGGTGCCGTCATGCGCGCCGGCGGTGTCGGCAAGGTGATTGCCTCCAACAATGCGAACTTTGCCGTCGGCGACTACGTCAATGCCGGGCTGGACGTGCAGGAATACTGCCTGATCCCCGAGGCCCAAATCAAGCGCAGCGGCATGTACAAGATCGATGCGCGTTTGGGCCTGACCTCCTGGCTCAACGTGCTGGGCATGCCCGGGATGACCGGCTACTTCGGTCTGCTGGATGTGGGTCAGCCTAAAGCCGGCGAAACGGTGGTGGTCTCGGGCGCGGCGGGCGCCGTCGGCCAGACCGTCGGCCAGATCGCCAGGCTCAAGGGCTGCCGTGTGGTCGGCATTGCCGGTGGCAAGGCCAAGTGTGACTGGGTCGTGAACGAGCTCGGTTTTGACGCCTGCATCGACTACAAGGCCGGTGACGTGAAAGCCGGGCTGAAAGAACATTGCCCCAAAGGGGTGGACATCTATTTCGACAACGTCGGCGGCGACATCCTCGACACCGTGCTGACCCGCATCACACGCGGTGCGCGCATCATCATCTGCGGCGCCATCAGCCAGTACAACAACACCACCCCGGTCAAGGGCCCGGCCAACTACCTGTCGCTGCTGGTCAACCGCGCGCGCATGGAAGGTATCGTGGTGTTCGATTACGCCGACCGCTATCCGCAGGCGATTGCCGAGATGGCCGGCTACCTGAAGGAAGGAAAAATGAAGAGCAAGGAAGACGTGGTGGACGGGCTGGAGAACTTTCCGGAGACCCTGCTCAAGCTCTTCAACGGCGAAAATTTCGGCAAGCTGGTGCTGCGGGTGGCGGAGGAATAACTGTTCGCCCTGAGCTTGTGTTGACCCGTTCGCCCTGAGCCTGTCGAAGGGCTTGCGGCAAACCGGGAACCGGCTTCGACCAGCTCAGCCCGAACGGCGTGGCGGGAGCTGCAAAACGATCAATGACCCAGCGCCCAGCGCACAACAGCCACGGTCGCTGCACCCGCCACCGCGGCCGCCAGGTCATTACGCACCAGCTTCATGGTCAGTCCCACCGCCAGCAGGCCCAGCAACTCGGGCAGCTTGCCCGCCGTGGCAGCCGGTGTCACGATGCCCACCATCACCGAGATCGGAATCGCCTTGAGGGCAGCCTCGACACGCGGCGTGATGCGCACGTAACCCATCAGCAAAAAGCCGCTGATGCGGCAGGCAAAAGACGCGAGGCCCATGCCCACCAGCGCCAGCAGAAAGGTCGATTCAACGGCCATGGCGCCATGCCCCCATCAACCCGCCCGCGAGCCCCGCACCCACGATGTACCAGGCGCCTGGCAACAGCAGGTGCAGGGCCAGCGCCACCAGGCCGGCTGCGGCGACCGGCCACAGGTCCGACTTGCCGCGCCACAACACCATGCCGACGGCTGCGGCAAACGCCACCAGCATGAAATCCAGCCCGAAGGCCGCTGGATTCGGCACACTGCCCGCCAGCAGGTGGCCCACCAGCGTGCCGCCCAGCCACGGCACAAACATGGCCGCGCCGGAGCCGAGCACATAACCCGCATCGCGGTAACCCGCTTCATATTCGCGCATGGCCATGGCCCAACTGCCGTCACCGAGGAAAAACAGCGAGCCCCAACTCTGGTGCTGCGGCAGGCCGGCCAGCCAGGGCTGGAGAGCCGCGCCATACAACACGTAGCGCGCGTTCATGACAAAAATCGTGACGATCACGGGTGTGATGGCGGCCGTGGCGGTCCAGCCCTGCAGCGCGGCCAGTTGGGCGCTGCCTGAATACACCGCCGCGCTCATCAGCATGGCCTGCAACCAGCTCATGCCGCGTTCGCTGGCCAGTACCCCAAACACCATGGCATACAGCGTGATGCCCGGCGCCATCACTTGGGCCGCGAAAAAGCCGCGACGCACGCCAGCGGCGGTGAACGAAACTGCTGCCGTCAACGCCCCACCACCAGGCGAATGGCCGGTAACACGCGCTCGGTCTCGCCCCGGCGTTCCAGTGCCATGCGCATGTTCATCTGCGCGACTTCGGTGTGTTCAACAGCCAGCGCCTGCGCACGTGCGCCCTCGCCGGCCTTGAGGGCGGCGAACAGCATGTGGTGCTGGCGGTGGGCGTACAGCATCCAGTCACGGTCCAGCGCGACCGTGCCCTGCATGGGCAGCATGGCCGAGGCCGGGGCAAACGGCAGCTTGTCATTGAGCGCCACCGCACGCTGCAGCGCGCGGTTGCCACAGGCTTCAAGCACCAGCGCGTGGAAGCGGTCATTCACCACCGCGTAGGCTGCATAACTTTCGTAATCAAGCGGATTGGCAGCTAGCGCCCGGTCACCCTCGTCCAGGCAGGCCTGCAGCTCGGCCTGCAACTGGCGCGAAACGCCGTGTTCGGCCACCAGCCGCGCCGCCATGCCTTCAAGATGCCCGCGCACGGCAATCGCGTCGGCGACCTCACGCGGCGTGAACTGGCGCACCAGGTATTTGCCGGTGTCGTTGGCTTCAACCAGGCCCTCCTGCTCCAGCGTGACCAGCGCGGCGCGCACCGGGGTGCGCGAGGCGCCCAGGCGCTCGGCCAGCTGCTGCTCGGCCAGGCGCTGGCCCGGCTCGAATTCGCCGCGCAGGATCAGGTCACGCAACTGGATCAGCACCGTCTCTTGCAAGTTCATGGCGCGGACTGTACACTGAATTTCAATTTCGGTATACCGTTTTAAGAAGGTCGCCCCATGAATGCAGAACAGAACGAATTGATTACCCGGGTCG
>CAMLDT010000280.1 GCA_946479075.1 uncultured Polaromonas sp. | reverse complement strand
TGCGTTCGGCCAAGCTGCCGGTTTCGGTCAAGGAATACCTGATGCTGCTCGAAGCGCTGCAGGCCGGCGTGGTCGGGCCCAACAGCGGCAAGGACACGGGCGGCGAGATCGGTGAAGGCGAGGACAGCCGGACAGGCGAAGGCGCCTGGAAAATCGACGACTTTTATTACCTGAGCCGCACCGTGCTGGTGAAGGACGAAAAACACTACGACAAGTTTGACCGTGCCTTTGCGGCCTACTTCAAGGGTGTGGAGATGATTGCCGACTTCACGAAGGACATCCCGCTGGAATGGCTGCGCAAGAACCTGGAGCTCAACCTGAGCCCTGAAGAAAAAGCCGCCATCGAGAAGATGGGCTGGGACGAACTCATGGAGACGCTCAAAAAGCGTTTTGAAGAGCAGAAAGATCGCCACGAAGGCGGCAGCAAGTGGATAGGCACGGGCGGCACCTCGCCTTTCGGTGCCAACGGCTTCAACCCGCAGGGCATACGCATCGGCCAGGAAAAAAGCCGCAACAAAAGCGCGGTGAAAGTCTGGGACCAGCGCGCCTATAAAGACTACGACGACACCCAGGAGCTGGGCACGCGCAACATCAAGGTCGCGCTGCGCCGCCTGCGCAAGTTCGCGCGCGAGGGCCATGTGGAAGAGCTGGATCTCGACGACACCATCAAGTCCACCGCGGCCAATGCCGGCTGGCTGGACATCAAGATGGTGCCCGAGCGCCACAACAACGTGAAAGTGCTGCTGCTGATGGATGTGGGCGGCACCATGGACGAACACATTGCCCGCGTCGAGGAGCTGTTTTCAGCCACCAAGACCGAGTTCAAGCACATCGAGTTTTATTACTTCCACAACTGCGTCTATGACTTCATGTGGAAGAACAACCGGCGCCGCTTCAGCGAGAAGTTCGCGACCTGGGACATCATCCGCAAGTACAACAAGGACTACAAACTCATCTTCGTCGGCGACGCGACCATGAGTCCTTACGAAATATTACAGCCGGGCGGCAGCGTCGAATACAACAACGAGGAAGCCGGTGCCGAGTGGATGCAGCGGCTCACCAACGCCTTCCCGAAATTCGTCTGGATCAACCCCGAGCCGCAGGGTGTCTGGCAGTACCGGCAGAGCATCAGCGTGATCCAGCAACTGGTGAACCAGCGCATGTACCCCCTGACCATCAAAGGCCTTGAGGAAGCCATGCGATTGCTGTCCAAGTAAACTGGAAATGTGACCCGTTCCAGCCTGCCCAGCGCCTGGAAAACGGCTGGCGCGGCCTCGGCGGCCTCCTTCGCCTTTTTCCTGTTTTTTGCGCCTGCCGCTGCAGCGCAAACAGCCACGCCTGCCCTTCCGATGACGGCCACCAGCGCGGCGCCATCGGGGGCCGCGCAAACCGCACCGGCGCCCGCTCCGCCCCCCGCCGGCGTTACCCCCGCCCCCACGCCCGAAGGCTCGGTCGGCCCCACCGACGCCGGCACCGAAGTCACCGCCTTTGACATTCGCATCGAGGCACCCGCGGAAGTGCGCGGCATGCTGGAGCGCCACCTCCTGTTGCAGCGCTACCGCGCCGTGACGGACCTGGACGAAGCCGAGCTGGCCCGGCTGGTGGTGCTGGCCGAAAGCGATGTGCGCAACCTCGTCGGCACGCTCGGCTATTTCAGCCCCGACATCCGCATCACGCGCAGCGCGCCCGCCGGTGCGCGGCCCACCATCGTGGTGGCTGTTGACCCCGGTGAAGCCACCACCATCTTCAAGGTGGGCATGGAATTCACGGGCGACATTGGCGACACGCCCGATGCCGCGGCAAAGTCCCAGCGCGCCGCCATTGAAAACAACTGGCGTTTGCCACCGGGCCGGCGCTTCACGCAGGACGCCTGGGACGGCGCCAAAACCCAGGCCCTGCGTGAACTGGTGGCGCAGCGTTACCCGGCCGGGAAAATCTCCTACAGCCTGGCCGATGTGGACGCGGTGTCGCGCACCGCCAACCTGAGCCTCACGCTCAACTCCGGGCCGCTGTACCGCCTGGGCGACATGCAGGTCAGCGGCATCGAGCGCTACAACCCGCTGCTGGTGCCGCGCCTGGCGCAACTCAAGCCCGGCGACGTGTACGACCAGCGCCAGCTCAACGACGCGCAGCAGCGCCTGGCGTCCAGCGGCTACTTCGACTCGGCCTATATTTTTGTGGACCCAGCCAGTGACCCTGCGGCAGCACCGGTGCAGGTGCAGGTGCGGGAAGCCAAATTGCAGAAGGTCGCGCTCGGGGTGGGCCTGACCACCGACAGCGGCCCGCGCGCTTCGGTCGAACACACCCACAACAGCGTGCCAGGCATCGGCTGGCGCGCCACCACCAAGCTGCAACTCGAACGCAAATCGCCGTTTGCGCAAACGGAATGGACCTCCATTCCCGACCCTGACAACTGGCGCTGGGTCGCGCTGGCACGGGCCGAACGGCTGGACGACGACGAGCTGATCACCCGCGCACAGCGCCTGCGTTTCGGCCGCATGCAGACCGACGGCCACATCGACCGCAACCTCTATCTGCAGTACGAGCGGGCCAGCGTGCAGGGCAGCGGCGCGAACATCGTGAGCGCTGCAGACACCGGTGACGGCTCGGCACTCACGGCCAACTTTGCCTGGGCCGGCCGCTACTTTGACAGCCTGCCGTTCCCGGGGCGTGGTTACGGCATCGGTGTCGAGCTGGGGGTGGGCACCACGCTGGGCACACGGCGCCAGCCCTTCACACGCACGGCTGCGCGCTGGCTGGGCATTGTTCCGCTGGAGCGCGGCCGTGTGGCCCTGCGCGCCGAGGCGGGCGCCGTGCTGGCGGCCGACGATGCCCGCGTGCCCGCCACCCAGCTGTTTCGCACCGGTGGCGATACCACCGTGCGCGGCTACGGCCTGCGGGACATCGGTGTGGCGTTGCCGGGCGGCGTGGTGGGCCCGGGGCGTTACATGGGCGTGGCGAGTGCCGAGTGGCAACGCCCCATCATGAAGGATGGCCTGCCCACCGACTGGGAAAACACCCTGTTCATCGATGCCGGCAATGTGGCCGAAAAAGCCGGCGACCTGGGCAAGCAGGTCGCGGTGGGTGTGGGCACCGGCGTGCGCTGGAAAAGCCCCATCGGTCCGCTGCAAGTCGACCTGGCTTATGGCGTGCGGCCCAAAAAACTGCGGCTGCACCTGAGTGTGGGGTTTGTGTTCTAGATGGCAGACACACCGTCACCAGCTCCCACCGCGGCCGCATCACGCGCCCCGCGCTGGCGCCGCGTGCTGCTCACCGGCCTGGCGACGCTGGTGTTGCTGCTGGCTGCATTGCTGGGCGCCGCCTGGTGGTGGTCGGGCACCGAAGGATCCCTGGCCACCGCGCTGGGTTGGGCGGCCCGCTCGCAGCCGCTGACGGTCCAGGGCGTGAGCGGCGCGCTGCGCCACGGCGGCCGCGTGGAGCGCCTGGACTGGCAGGACGGCACCGGCCTGAACATCAGCGCCACCGACGTTGCGCTGGCCTGGCAACCGCTGTCCCTGCTGTCGGGCCACCTGAAGCTGGAGCGATTTTCCGCCGCGCTCCTGCGCATCGACGACAAGCGACCCGCCAGTGCGCCGTCCGGGCCGCCACCCTCGTTGAGCCTGCCCCTGCCGATCACGCTGGACGCGTTTTCCACCGGCCGCATCGAATGGGTGGGTCCGCCCGCGATCAGTATCCTGGGCCTGAAAGGGCGTTACGCCTACGACGGCGACGAACACCAGCTTGAGCTCGCCAACGTGCAGGTGGCCCGCGGCCGCTACCAGGGCCGCATCCGTATTGCGGCCACCGGCGACATGGCCGTGGACGCCACGATAGCCGGATTGCCGGCCGGCAGAAAGCCGCAGGCTAGCGTGCTGCCGTGAGCAGGTCGC
>CAMLDT010000279.1 GCA_946479075.1 uncultured Polaromonas sp. | reverse complement strand
TGCGCAAATGTGTGGCCTGGACCTGGAAGGTCAAGCTGAGCCTGTCCATCGAGCGCGACCTGTTCAGCCGCCTGCGCGAAGAGGCCGAAAAAGTCGCGATCAAGGTGTTTGCCGACAACCTGCGCGATTTGCTGCTGGCCGCACCGGCCGGCCCGCGTGTGGTCATGGGCCTGGACCCGGGCATCCGCACCGGCGTCAAGGTCGCGGTGGTGGACGCCACCGGCAAGCTGGTCGAAACCGCCACCGTTTACCCGCACGAGCCGCGCAGGGACTGGGAAGGCTCGCTGCACACCCTGGCCAAACTCTGCGAGAAACACGGCGTCAACCTGATTGCCATCGGCAACGGCACGGCCAGCCGCGAAACCGACAAACTCGCCGCTGACCTGATCAAGCTGATGGCGAAATCCCCCGCCCCCGTTCGCCCTGAGCTTGTCGAAGGGCAGGCTTCGACAAGCTCAGCCCGAACGGGTTTGGGTCTGATCGAAAAAGTGGTGGTCAGCGAGGCCGGCGCCTCGGTCTATTCGGCCAGCGAGTTCGCCAGCCAGGAAATGCCCGATGTGGACGTCAGCCTGCGCGGTGCCGCGAGTATTGCGCGCCGCCTGCAGGACCCGCTGGCCGAACTGGTCAAGATCGACCCCAAGTCGATTGGTGTCGGCCAGTACCAGCACGATGTGAATCAGAGCGACCTCGCGCGCAGCCTGGATACCGTGGTCGAGGATTGCGTGAACAGCGTCGGTGTGGACCTCAACACCGCCAGCGTGCCGCTGCTGGCCCGCGTTTCGGGCCTCAGCAACACCGTGGCCAAGGCCGTGGTGCGCTGGCGCGACGCGAACGGCGCGTTTGCCTCGCGCGCCGACCTGCTCAAAGTCAGCGGCCTGGGTGCCAAAACCTTCGAGCAGAGCGCCGGCTTCTTGCGCCTGCGCAGCCAGGCTGAAGGCAGCAACCCGCTGGACATGACCGGCGTGCACCCCGAAACCTACCCGGTGGTCGAAAAAATCATGGCGCACACCGGCAAGCCGGTGGCCGAACTGATGGGCCGCGCCGACATGCTGAAAACGCTGAAACCCGAGCTGTTTGCCAATGAACAGTTCGGCGTGATCACCGTGAAAGACATCATCGCGGAACTTGAAAAACCGGGACGCGACCCGCGCCCGGACTTCAAGGTCGCGCGTTTCAATGACGGCGTGGAAGACATCAAGGATTTGAAAGAGGGCATGACGCTGGAAGGCACGGTCAGCAACGTGGCGGCTTTCGGCGCCTTCATCGACATCGGCGTGCACCAGGACGGCCTGGTGCATGTGAGCCAGCTGTCCAACAAGTTCGTCACCGACGCCCGTGAGGTCGTGAAAACCGGCGACATCGTCAAGGTGCGCGTGACCGAGGTCGATGTGGCGCGCAAGCGCATCGGCCTGACCATGAAGCTGGACGCCGCGCCGGCGCGACGTGACGGGCCGCGCGACAACCGCTTTGAAGGCGTGCGCCCGGGGCAGGGGCCTAACCGCGGCGGCGGTTATGGCGGCGGACACAACCGGGCGCCACAACCGGCGGCGTCAACGGCCATGGAGTCCGCCTTCAGCAAGCTGGCCGGGCTCAAGAAATAGGCCCAAGTAATAAGCCCAAGTAATAGGCCCCAGTCGCGCTGAGGACGGCTGGACCGGAACTTGCATGGTCAAATAGGCCTTCCGCCCACGGCTGGCGTGCGCCAGCAGCTCCTGAAACCATAGCAAACTGAAGACATTCATGCAGGCCCTCCGCATCTACGCCGGCCCCACCGCACGCCAGCACCTGGCCGAACACGGCCTGCAGCCGCAGGACGTGCGCGTGGTGCCGGGTGCGGCCGGCGGGCCGAAAGGGCTGGTGCTTGGGCCGCTGGACCGCTTCATTTTTGGCGAATGGCTGGCCGCCTCGAACCAGCCGGTGCATCTGGTCGGTGCGTCCATTGGTGCCTGGCGCATGGCGACGGCCTGCCTGGCCAACCCGGTCGAGGCTTTTCAGCGGCTGGAAGACGACTACATCGCGCAGGAGTTCGCGCCCGAGCCCGGCCGCAAGCGGCCCAGCGCCCGGCTGGTCAGCGAAATGTTCGGGCAGAGTTTGGCCACCTTTTACGGCGGCCGCGTGCAGGAAGTGCTGCAGCATCCGCGTTACCGCCTGCACATCGTGACCTCGCGTGGCCGGCACCTGCTGGGCCGCGAGCACAGCCTTCGAACGCCGCTCGGTTATTTCGGCGCGTTTCTGACCAACACCGTGCACCGCAAGGCCATGGGCGCCTGGCTGGAGCGCGTGGTGTTTTCCAGTCAGCAGGCGCCGTTGCCCTTTGCCACCAGCGACTACCGCACGCGCCAGGTGGCCCTGACGGAGGAAAACTTCAACCCGGCGCTGCAGGCCAGTTGTTCGATTCCCTTCATGCTGCGCTCGGTGCACGACATTCCCGGCGCGCCGTCCGGCGCCTACTGGGACGGCGGCATCACCGACTACCATTTGCACCTCAACTATGCTTCTGAATTGATAGCTGCTCACGCAGGCGGGGCGGGGGCTACAGGCAAAAAAGGCTTACAAACTGCGGGGCTGGTGTTGTACCCGCACTTCCAGAAAGCGGTGGTGCCCGGCTGGCTCGACAAGGGCCTGAAATGGCGTCACGGTGCGACGCACTTCCTCGACAACATGGTGCTGCTGGCACCCGACCCGGCCTGGGTCCACAGCCTGCCCAATCACAAGCTCCCCGACCGCAATGACTTCATGCGCTACGGCACCGACCTGGCCGGCCGCATGAAAGCCTGGCGTGCGGCGGTGACGGCGAGTGCGCAGCTGGTGGATGAGTTGCAGGAGTGGTTGTTGAAGCCGGATATGGGGCGGGTGTGGGCGATCTGAACGAAAACTCAGTGCGGAGGCAGCCGGTACCTTGGCAGCAACCCGAGCGAAGCCGACCTGCTATAAACAAAGCTCCAGAATACGTGGGACAAATATGCACAAATTTTGTGGCGCTCACACTCCAGCTTCGCTCCCTTTAGCCAGGAAAGCGAGAAGTCATCAAGATCGCTTACAAACAGTCGGAGTGAAATAAATGACGCCGGAGCAACCACAAGGTGCGGTAGGTACCGCTAAGTCACTGATTTCGTCTCGCTCACGCCTTGTGAGTGCAGCGCATTCTCCACTCGCCTTTTTTGTCCTCGCGCTACTCATTGTGGAAACTTTTCTTTTAGGTTCGGGGACTTGGTTTGGACTGTCTGAAACATGGAAGATCGCCGCAATCTGCATTGGGGTTGTCTTATTTCTTGTGGTTTTCGTAACGGTAGTTTGGCTTGTGATCGCGTATCCACAAAATCTTGTTTTCAGCGAGGAGTCGCACGTCCAGTTTGCCGCTATGAAGTTATTTGGAACTGAAAGCCGTCTTATTACGGGCGATGATCTCAACGCATTGCCGCCAGTTACAGCGCCGGAGCCTCCGATAGGTCAATTGCCACATTACAAGGAGGGCAATGCGTAATGCCACTCCAAGATCCATTCGCATACATAGTTACTTACGATCTGAAACAGCCGGTTGAAAAATACACGCCATTCTTCGACGAGTTGCGCAAATCATATAAGTGGAGCCACTACATTGGAAACACGTGGTTAGTGTTGCGGCATGACGCGCTCATTGAATTGAGGCCGAAGCTGCTTCCTTTAATCTTTCAAACTGATCGGCTCTTGATCATGCCGGCGAGGGGGCCCGCAGACGGATGGCTTCCAGAGGATGCGTGGCAGTGGATTAAAGAGAATGTTCCAAACCAGTGGTAGACGACATCTTCCGATGCGTTTTCAATGTTTGTGAAATGCAGGAAGCAATAGACAAGCTTCGCTGCGCCCTTCAAGCTGTCTCCTTAACAAACTAGCGTACTAGTTAATTGAAGAGTGCAAAAACTCTGACCCTATTTGGGCCAGTCCCGCTTCGTCAAAGCGAATCC
>CAMLDT010000278.1 GCA_946479075.1 uncultured Polaromonas sp. | reverse complement strand
GGCGCCCTGCCCCTCAAGACCCTGACCTACAAGCAGTACGAGTGCCTGGAAGATGCACGTTACGGCTTTCGCATCGTGGCGCTTGCGCCCTCGGAACGCAAACAGCCCCAGCCACACAAAACCCGTGCGCATGGCCTGAAGACCGTGGCTTCGTTGCAAAAACACGGCTTTCTCGACGCCGATGGCAGTGGCGGCTATGTCATCACCGATCACGGCCTGAACGCGCTGGAAGTCTGTACGGTGCGTTACTGAGGCTCGCGCCCGAATCAGACCGTCGCATCCTTCGGGGCCTTGCTGACCGCCCAGGAATACAGCGCGACAAACACCAGCGCGTCAAAAACGGCGCCAAAGCAGATATAGAGCACCGGCATGAACACCACCGACAGGTGCTGCATGATGAACGCCTGCGCCAGCACCTGGTGCGGCACCATGAGGATGAGGAACAGCAGGATCAGCGCGGTGTGAAACAGCTTGGACAGCAGGCCCTGGTTCAGGATGTAGTAGCCCATTGCCAGCATCAGGGGTGTCGCCAGGATCACCACATACCCAATGGTCATCAGCTCCTCGCTGTGCCGTGCGATGCTGTAAGGGAAGGCCGACGGCGTGAGCCAAAACCAGGCCAGTGCGATCAGTTGCACGGTGCAGACGATGCGCAGCGGGTACTTCAGCGGCAGCGCGGCATTGCGCATGCGCAGCGACAGCACAAAACCCAGCAGCGTCACCAAGGTGGTGACGAGCAGCGTCATCTTGCCCGGCATCAGCACTTCGCCGGGCACGTTGGCCAGCACCAGCGCATATTGCCCCGCCTCGTTGAGCCGCGTGGACAGCCCAAAAGGCAGGTCCAGTCCGGCCGACCAGAACAGGATGCACGCGCGCCAGAACGCCAGCAGCATCGGCTTGGCCCAGAACAGCAGGCCGCACAGCACAAGGGGCAGGACGATGGCCTGCGCCAGCAGCCAGGGCGTGACCTTGAGCGGCGTGATGGCGCGGTGCGGACGCACCTTCACATTGCGCGCCCTGGCGGCCTTGACCGCAGCGAACGATGCATGGAACAGCCGGTCGTGCTCGCGGGCTTCGTCGGAGACAGAAATGGTTTTGGAGCTCATGGCGTCAATCAGAAGTCGTGGAAGATGCCGATGTTCACGCCGCTTCGGCGATACGACGGATTGGTATAGCGGTTGGCGCCCACCACCACGCCGGTGGTGGGGCTCAGCCAGTGCCGCCAGCTCAGGCTGGCCTCGTGGCTGTCGAAGTTGACAAGCTGCGCGCCGGCGGCCACCGCCAGATACGCTTCACTGCCCCAGCCATAACGGCCGGTGACCAGATCCTGCTTGTGGCGCCCGTAGGTCAGCGCCACAAATTGCTGATGGCTTCTGATCGAACCGGGGCTGCTGGTGTTGAAACGCACGCCCCCCTCGACGATCCAGGGCGCCTCAAAGTAATAAGCCGCGCCCAGAGACACGCTCCGGTCGGTGTAACCCGTTGGCGCGTCGTAATAGCCCACGCCCACCGAGCCGACCAGGTTGCGTTTGGGCAAAAACTTGCGGTACAGCGTGGCGTCAACGCGGACTTTGGGCAGGTAAAAAGCACCGTCACCCACCCCCACTGCAAGCGAGCCATACCAGTCGGGATTGAAGGTGTAGGTGTCGCTGACACCGGCAAAGGTGCCGTTTTCGCCAAAACGGTGGTTTTGAGAGACCTCGCCCTGCAGCACGTGCGCGCCGGTGCCATAGGTGCCGCGCAAGGTCAGGTCGCGCCAGTTGCCAAAGCCTGCGGTGAGGCGTTGCGCGCCGGCGCTGAGTTCCAGGCTCCGCGGGGGAGGAGCGCCTTCGGTGGCCGGCGGCGCGGTCGCGATGCCGACTTGGTTGGGCACGGTCGGCTGGCTTTGCGCGAGGGCGGATGCAGCCGGGAGCAAGACCCCCAGCAAGGCAACAAATGAGCTAATTCTGAACATGCGTTTTCCTGTAAAAAAATAGGGGTCTAAAAGGCCGGTGGACAGGGGCGCGCGCCTACGTGCAGGCGCTGTCCGCAGCGGCGGCAGTCAAACCCCGGCCGACCAGCAACTGGTAAGCGGTTTCATCGGTCACCGCCCAGCGCGCAGAATGCCGCAGCGGCGTCGCCTCGCGCAGCCAGCAGCCCATCGTGGTCTGGTCGTTCTGGCGCAGCGCCAGCACCGCCAGCACGCCCCACGGGTAATCGGTCTTGCCATGAGCGAGCCATTCGCCGCGGTGGCTTTTCATCCAGTCGCGGTAGTGCTGCCGTGCGTCCGTGGGCAGCAGGGGGAAGTCCACCAGCAAGGGAAACACCTGGGCCACATGGTCGGGGTAAAACGCCGGCTTTTGGGCGCGCTGCTCCAGCTGGGTGGATACCAGGAAACGCTTGTCCACCGGATTCCAGAAGGTGGCGTGAATGGCATGTGCGAGCTTGTCCGCTTCGGCGCGCTGCGCCGGCTGCCGGCTGTGTTTCTTGAGCGACCAGACTTCCAGGTTGTCCATGAACAGACCGTGCAACACCAGCGGCGACACCATATAAACGCCGCGCGAGGGCTGGAACAAATGCGCCAGCGACGCCTGGCTGATGGTGTGGCTCTTCTGCCAGGCGGCATTGCCGGCCAGCTTGTCCGGCATGGTCTCCAGCAGGCGCATCCACATGGCCAGCAGCGAGTCGTCGGCATCCGCGCTCTGGCAGGCCGCCCAGTTGCCGGCCGCATCGCGGCAAAAGCGGTCAAAGGTGCCGTCCGGTTTCTGGCGTGGCAACAGCCAGTTGACAAATTTTTCTGCAGGCCCGGTGATGGCCATGCCGTTGTCATGCGCCAGCAGCAAAGCCTGCATGGCGAAGTAGGGGTCCACCGCATTGCCGCCATGCAGCACCGTGATCGCCCCACCGGCATCGGCGTAGCCGCGCAGATCCAGTGCCGGGGCCGCCGCGGCCATTGCGTGCCCCAAGCCCAGGGTCAGTGAGCACGCGGCCAGAAAACGAGTGAACGGGCGGGTGAACTTCCTCATGCGGACTTCACCATGCCCACCTCGTGCGCCCAGACCGCCCCATGGACGGTGGCACCGTCCTCGACAATGATGTTGGTGGCGCTGACGGTGGTCTGCGCGTCGGGCAAGCCGATCACCGCGCCGGCGCCGATCAGCACGTCGCTCTCGGAGACCAGCGGCCCCCATGCGCGGGCCTGCTTGAACACATACACGCGTTTTTCGCAGGTCACGGCGCCCTGCACCTCGGCGCCGTAACCCATGCTCACGCCCTCGCGCGCCTTGACGTCGCCGATCACACGCGTGCCCATGCCGATGGTCAGGAAGCCGGTGACCACCAGCGACCCGCGGAACACGCTGTCCGGTGGCAGCGCACAGTTGCCGCGGATCAGGAACAGCCCGGGCGTCTGTTGCACCGCGTCCGGCAGGTCCGCATAACTGGCTTCGGCCAGAGCACCGGCATAAGGGACCGGACCAGCCACATCACGCGAACCGAAGTACAGCGCCGGGGCCTGCAGCCGCTCGAACCAGGTTTCATTGCCAAGCTGGATCGCGCGTCCGGCGGACACCCGCCTGACCGCAATCCCGTTGCGGCCCACGCGCAGCACACCCTCGGCATGCGCCCAGTCGTGGATTTCACTCTCTGCACCCAGCCAGATGTCGCCAGTGGCATAAACCGCCGAAAAAGCCGAGGCCGGACCGGCGCGCAGATCGCCCTGCACGTACACCGGTTGCGGACTGAGGATGGCTTCCGTGCCGGAAATGCTGGCACGCGAGATCAGGCGCTTTCCTTCGGCCTTCCAGTCCGCGGCCTCCGGGTCTTCCGGCAGGAAGGCGAAGTTGTCGTAACCAGTGGGCGGGCCTTCCCCCAGCTTGGCGTCAACGTCGGCCTGCAGGCGGCGGGCAAAGTGGTCGATGTCGTTGGTGTAGTTCGCCGACACCGGCAGCGCGGCCAGGTCCGTGGGGCGCAGCCACTCGCGGAAAGC
>CAMLDT010000277.1 GCA_946479075.1 uncultured Polaromonas sp. | reverse complement strand
CTGTGCTGAAACGATTTCTTCAGACGAGCGCCGGCACCGTGACTGAACAACAACCATCCCCCCACCCAAGGAAGACCACCATGAGCAAAGCACCCCCCAAAATGAACGATGCCGTTGACCTGCTCGACGCTGACCACATCGCCGTCAAAAAGCTGTTCACGCAATTCAAGAAACTCAGCGAGAACGAAGCGCCCGCCGATGAGCGCAAGGCGCTGGCTGACCGGATCTGCAAGGAACTGACCGTCCATGCCGAGATCGAGGAACAGATTTTTTACCCCGCTGCCCGCGAAGCCATTGGCGACGATGCGCTGCTCAACGAGGCCGAAGTCGAACACGCCAGCGCCAAGGATTTGATCGCGCAGATTTCCGGCATGGATGCCGATGCAGCCTTGTTTGATGCCAAGGTGATCGTCCTGGGCGAATACATCGACCACCACGTGGAAGAAGAGCGTGAAGAGATGTTTCCCAAGGCGCGCAAGAGCGACATGGACCTCAAGGGCATGGTGGCCGATTTGAAAGCGCTGAAGGAAGAACTGATGGCCAGCGAAGGCATCGCTGCCTGATGCGCCTGACGCCGTTGCTGGATCAGCCTGCGCTGCCGGGCAGGCACGCCAGACGAGAGAAGCCGGACGCTGCGGCCGCAGCGCCCGGCACACATTCCACCGAGAGCATCGAGCAGCTCACGCGCAGCAACATCGAGGCCATTTTGCAGCTGGAGCGCGAGCGTCAGGCCAGGCGCCCCTGGGCCTACCGTCTGGCCGCCAGCATTGCCGGCTTTTGCGGCACGGCGCCGGTCCTCTGGCTGCACGCCATTTTTTTTGTGGTCTGGCTGGCCTTCAACAGCACCGGGCTGGCCTTTGATCCCTATCCCTTCACGTTTTTGACCATGGTGGTGTCGCTGGAGGCGATTTTCCTGTCCTTCTTCATCATGATCGGGCAGAACATTGCCAGCCGTGAAAACGAACGGCGCCATCAGCTGGACTTGCAGATCAACCTGCTCAACGAGCGCGAGATGACCGCCATGCTGCGCCTCTTGGGCAAGATGGCCGACAAGCTCGATGTCAGTGCCACCGACCAGGCCGAAGCGCGCAACTTTGCCCACAACACCGATCCCCTGGCCCTGCTGGACCAGATTGTTTCCGCGGAGCGAGCCGCCCGGCAGGCGGGCTGATGCGGCCCTTGCCACGTCTTGCGCCGCCCCCCGGCCCGGTCTAAGCTGCGGCCGTGGTCACCCTTTTAAAACGCAGTACCCGCTGCTGCATCGTCGGCGGCGGCCCCGCTGGCATGATGCTGGGCCTGCTGCTGGCCCGCGCCGGCGTGGACGTGCTGGTGCTGGAAAAACACGGCGATTTCCTGCGTGATTTTCGCGGCGACACCGTGCACCCCTCGACGCTGGAGGTGATGTTTGAGCTGGGGCTGCTGGAGCGCTTCCTGGCGCGGCCGCACGATGCGGTGCAGACGCTGCATGCCGTCATCGGCGACACCGAGGTGACCATGGCGGATTTTTCGCGCATCCGTGCGCGCTGCCGCTTTATTGCCATGATGCCGCAGTGGGAGTTTCTGGATTTTTTGCGTGACGAGGCCGAAACTTTCCCCGCTTTCAGCCTGCTCCAGAATGCCGAAGTGACCGCCGTGGTCGAGACGCGGGGAAGGGTGACCGGCGTGTCGGTCACCACGCCCCAGGGCGTGCAACATGTCACGGCCGATCTGGTGGTGGGCGCCGACGGCCGGCATTCGGTGGTGCGCCAGGCCGCTGGCCTGCGCGTGCGTGACCTCGGTGCACCGATTGACGTGTTGTGGCTGCGCCTTCCGCGGCAGCCGCAAGACTCGTCGGCCACCGGTGGCCGCATTGGACGCGGTTTGTTCCTGGCGATGATCAACCGCGGCAGCTACTGGCAATGCGCCTACGTGATTCCCAAGGGCGGTTTGGAGGCGCTTCGTTCACGCGGCCTGCAGGCCTTCCGCGCTGACCTGGCGGCGCTGGTGCCGATGTTGGCTGACCGCGTTGGCCACCTGGCCAGTTGGGACGACGTCAAGCTGCTGACGGTGACGGTGGACCGGCTCGAACAATGGTGGCGCCCCGGGGTGCTGTGCATCGGGGACGCCGCGCACGCCATGTCGCCCATCGGTGGCGTCGGCATCAACCTGGCGATCCAGGACGCGGTGGCAACCGCCAATGTGCTGGCCGGGCCGCTTGGCGATGCCGAAGTCTCTGCCGAGGCCCTGACCAGCCTGCTGGCCCAGGTGCAAAAGCGCCGCCTGTGGCCGGCACGTATCACGCAGGCCGTGCAGGTGGCGATCCAGAACCGCGTGCTGGCGCCGGTCCTGGCCGGCCGCCCCGGCGTCGGCGACACCCCGTTGGCCGTGCCCTGGCCGCTTCGGCTGATGAACCGGTTTCCAGCCTTGCGGGCGGTGCCGGCCTACGCGGTCGGCGTGGGCGTGCGGCCGGAGCATGTGCGCTCGCCGCAAATCCACCGGGGGTAGCGTGCTCCGGGCATGCCGGGAATGACTGGCGCAGGCTTCAGCCCAGCGGCCCCAGGCGCGGATCAAAGGAGAAGTAAAAACACGCGCCTTGGCCCTCTGCGGCTTCTGCCCGAATGGTGCCGCCGTGGCGCTCCAGGATGCGGTGCACGGTGGCCAGGCCGATGCCACTGCCTTCAAACTCGTTGTCGTGGTGCAGCCGGTGGAAGGGTTTGAACAGGCTGCCGGCATAAGCCATATCGAAACCCGCACCGTTGTCGCGCACAAACAGCATCTTGCGCCCGCCCTCGCGGCCCGGCAGGGCGCCCAGGGTGATGCTGGCGTCTGGTGTGTGGCGCGAATATTTCCAGGCGTTGCCCAGCAGATTCTCAAGAATGATGCGGGCAAACTTGCTGTCGCAGTGCGCGCTGAGCCCGCTCTGGATGGACACCTGGACCTGGCGCTGGGGATCACGCTGGCGCAGCTGCGCCACCACCTGCGCGGCCAGCGCACTGAGATCCACCTGCGTCAGCACCAGCTTGCCCTTGCTGGCGCGGGCCAGCGCAAGCAGGTCGTTGATCAGCTCGTGCATGCGCACGACATTGACGCGGATCCGCTCGAACAGGCGTTCTTCTTCCTCACTGAGACGGCCCTGGAGCCGGCGCGCCAGCAGGACACTGAAACCCTCAATGCTGCGCAGCGGCGACTGCAGGTCATGCGAGACCGAATACCCGAAGGACTCCAGCTCGGCGTTGGTGGCGCGGAGCTGGTCGGTGCGTTCGTTGACGCGCTGCTCCAGCGATTCGTTCAGGCGCTGGATCTCGCGGTCCCGGCGCAGCCGCACCAGCTCGGCCGTGATGCGGCTGGCAAAAATCTGCAGCAGGGCATCGCGGTCAGACGAGCCCGCCTGCGGCTGCCGCCAGAACGCGTTGACGATGCCGATCGGGCTGCCGTCGGCATCACGCAGGGCGACGCCCGCGTAAGCGTGGTAGCCGCCATCGACGAGGAAAGGATCCTGGGGAAACAGTTGCTGGATGCCGGCGTCATACACGCACAAATCGCTGGCGCCCAGCGCCTGGTCGCAGGGCGTGCCCGCCAGCTCGTAAGTGATGTTGGGCTGGATGGCGCCGTCCTGCATCACCGCCAGCGAATGCACCTGCGACGCCGCACCGGTTTCGCCGACCATCACAAGATCGGCCGCGATGGCTTTTCCCAGATGCTGGACCGCTGATCTGAAAAATGCTTCACCCGTTTCTACCGAGAGGCCGCGGGCCAGGTCAATCAACAAGGCTTCGCGCCGTTTTTGATCGCTGATGTTGATGGTGGAGCTCAGGATGCAGGGCTCGCCGGCAATGTCCACGATGACCGACCACAGCCGGCAATCGACCAGGGCGCCGTTTTTATGCCGCATCCGGGTTTCACGGCTCACCACCCCGCCGCGCTTACGCAGATCGGCGACAAACTGTTCCCGCGCCTGCTCACTCGGCCAGACACCAGCCTCCACCGAGGTGCGGCCCAGCAATTCCTCGCGGGTGAAACCCTGCACCGAATCCTCGACCG
>CAMLDT010000276.1 GCA_946479075.1 uncultured Polaromonas sp. | reverse complement strand
CAAGGTGCTCAAGCCGGGCTACAGCACCGACCTCAACGGCACCTCGCGCGAGTTCAAGAGTTCGCAGGGCGCGCTGATCATTGTTTTTGTGCTGGCGCTGGTGTTCATTTTCCTGGTGCTCTCTGCGCAGTTCGAGAGTTTCATCGACCCGCTGGTCATCATGCTGTCGGTGCCCCTGTCCATGATTGGCGCGCTGCTGGCGCTCAAGCTCTCGGGCGGATCACTCAATGTGTATTCGCAGATCGGCCTGATCACCCTGGTCGGCCTGATCACCAAACACGGCATCCTGATTGTGGAATTTGCCAACCAGTTGCGCGGGCAGGGCATGGACATGCTGGAGGCCATCGTCAAGGCCTCGTCACAGCGGCTGCGCCCCATCCTGATGACCACCGGGGCCATGGTGCTCGGCGCCTTGCCGCTGGCCTTGGCGACCGGCGCCGGCGCCGAAAGCCGCATCCAGATCGGCTGGGTGATTGTGGGCGGCATGTCGCTGGGCACGCTGCTCACCGTGTTTGTGGTGCCCACCATGTACGCCCTGTTTGCGCGCCAGGCCGTGCCCGGCGCCAACAAGGCCGAGGCCAGGGAGCAGCCCGAGCCCCATCACGGGGCGACGGAATACGCCAAGTAAGGCGGGCGGCTCGAAGGATCGCAGGCAGCGCGCAGTGAGCGGGCGTGGGGGCTTGAGTTTTTTCGCAGGGTGACCCGAGAAAAAATGCGCCCCCTCGGGGGGCAGCGAGCTACACGCAGTGAGCGAGCGTGGGGGCTTTTTTACAAACTGCCGTCAAACATCATGACATCGACTTCCTGACCCACGGCCACGTTGCCCTGACCGTGGTGCAGCACGATCAGGCCGTTGGCCTCGGCCATCGAACTGAGCACGCCCGAGCCCTGGTTGCCGGTGGTTTTGACCTGCAGGGTACCGTCCGCTGCCGTGCTGACCGTGCCGCGCTGGTATTCGGTGCGACCCGGTTTCTTGCGCATGGCTTCGAGGCTGCGCGCCTTGAGTAAGGGAGGCGCGGCAGCCGTACTTCCCATCATCTGCAGCAGGGCAGGCCGCACAAAGGCCAGAAAAGTCACCATGACGGCCACCGGGTTGCCGGGCAATCCAAACAAGATGGCGCCATGGGGATTGCTATTGTTTTGAGAGCTGCTTGCGCCCGTGGATAAAGGGCTAGAGGCCGATTTGGCCTGAAGAATCCGGCCTACGGCCATGGGCCGCCCCGGTCGCATGGCAACGCGCCAGAAGGCCACGTCGCCGAGTTTTTTCATCATGGCCTTGGTGTAGTCGGCCTCGCCGACGCTGACCCCGCCCGAGGTGATGATGGCGTCGGCCTGGGCGGCGGCGCGGGTGAACGCCGCTTCCAGCAGCGCCGGCTCGTCGCGCACCACCCCCAGGTCGATCACCTCACAGCCCAGCCGTTTGAGCATGCCAAAGACCGTGTAGCGGTTGCTGTCGTAAACCGCACCCTCGCGCGGCGGCTCGCCCAGCGACAGGATTTCGTCGCCGGTGGAAAAGTAGGCCACCCGCAGCGGCCGCAGCGTGCGCACGGTTTTCAGGCCCAAAGAGGCCGCCAGCCCAAGTCGGGCGGGGGTGAGCAGCTCCCCTTTTGATAGCGCGGCACGACCCTGCATCAAGTCCTCGCCGCGCAGTCGCCGGTTGTCGCCGGGTTTGAGCAGCCTGGGCGGCAGTGTGATGCGGTCGCCCTCGACCGTCACAAACTCCTGCGGCACCACTGTGTCCAGCCCGGCGGGCATGATGGCGCCGGTCATGATCTTGACGCATTGCCCCCTGGCGACCGTGCCCTGCCAGGCCTTGCCCGCCAGCGCCGTGCCAACGATCTGGAGTTGCAGTTCGCCGCCGGCGGCCAACGCCGCGCCATCGAAGGCATAACCGTCCATGGCCGAGTTGTCGTGGGGCGGCACATCGAAAGGGGAGACCACATCGTCGGCAAGCACCCGCCCCAGCGCGTCGAACAGCGGCAGCTCCAGGCACTCGGTCACCGGCGTGACCAGCAAGGAGAGAAAACGCGCCACGTCGTCGGCAGGCAGGGCCTGTGGGTCGTAACCCTGCAGTTCGGCCGCGATCTGGGCGATGGATTTGACGGCGGGCGGTGTCACGGGCGCAGGGCTTCGAGCTGGTGCAATTCGGCCAGGGTGTTGGCGTTGAAAAAGGCGCGCGGGTCGTCGCCCGGCAAATTGAAGGGCACCAGCACCGTCTTGTGCTGCGCGGTCCAGGCGTCGATCTTGCGCCCGCCACCGGTGGTGAACACCGCCAGGCTTTCCAGCAGGCGGGTGCGCATCAGGCAGAACACCGGCTGGGCCCGCAACTGGCCGTCTTCCTCGGGCGCGGCGACCACGGCGATGTCGGCGTCCTCACGCGCCAGCGCCCCGGCCAGCCTGGGCACCATGTCTTCGCTGAACAGCGGGCTGTCGCAGGGCACGGTCATCATGTAAGGCGTTTCGCAGCGCTCCAGCCCGGTGATGAAGCCGGCCAGCGGGCCGGAAAAATCGCCCATGCCGCCCGCATCGGGCCAGACCGGCACACCAAACGACTCGTAGGCCGCCAGATTCCTGTTGGCATTGATCATCACCTCGCCGACCTGCGGCGACAGCCGCAGCAGGGTGTGCAGCGCCAGCGGCACGCCATTGAAATTCTGCAGTCCCTTGTCGGCGCCGCCCATGCGCGAACCGCGCCCGCCCGCCAGGATCACGCCGGTGATTTCTGCGCCGTCTATCGTGTCAATCATGATTGCTTGTCGGCATGGCCGTCGTGTTTTTTGTTGTAAGGCCGTTCGCCCTGAGCTTGTCGAAGGGTCGTGTGCACAGGAAAGGCAGGCTTCGACAAGCTCAGCCCGAACGGTTTGTGGTTTAACGCCATGACATGGACTCAGCCACCGATGTAACTCATCTCGACGCGTTTTTGCCCGTCCGCGCCTGGCACCGCCACATCCGGCGGCAGCGCCGCCCGCAGCTCCGAATACCGGTCATCGCGGCGCTGCCAGATGTGGCCCACGGCGGCGGAAATCTGCGCGTCCGAATAATTGCCGTCACGCAGCAGCGCTCGCAGGTCGTGGCCCTGGCTGGCGAACAGGCAGAGAAAAAGTTTGCCTTCCGTCGAGAGCCGGGCGCGGTTGCAGTCGCCGCAAAAAGCGTGCGTGACGCTGCTGATCACGCCGACTTCACCGGCGCCGTCAAGGTAACGCCAGCGCTCGGCGGTTTCGCCGAGGTAGTTGGCGCTGATGGCTTCGAGCGGAAATTCAGCCTGCAGCCGTTCGATCACCTGCGCCGAGGGCAGCACCTCGTCCATGCGCCAGCCGTTGGTCGCGCCCACGTCCATGTATTCGATGAAGCGCAAGACCACCCCGGTGTTGCGGAAGTGCCGCGCCATCGGCAGGATCTCGGCATCGTTGGTGCCGCGCTTGACCACCATGTTGACCTTGATGGGCGCCAGCCCGACTTTTTCCGCCACCTCAATGCCGCGCAACACGTCGGCCACCGGAAAGTCCACATCGTTCATGCGGCGGAACACCGCGTCGTCCAGGCCGTCCAGGCTGACGGTCACGCGCTGCAGGCCCGCATCTTTGAGCGCTTGCGCCTTTTTGGCCAGCAGCGAGGCATTGGTGGTCAGCGTGATGTCCAGCGGTTTGCCATCCGGCGTCTGGATCTTCGCCAGCATTTCAATCAGCACTTCGATGTGTTTGCGCAGCAGCGGCTCGCCACCGGTCAGCCGGATTTTTTCGACACCGTGCGCGACGAAAACGTTCGCCAGGCGCGTGATCTCTTCAAAGCTCAGCAGCGAGGTCTGTGGCAAAAACGCGTAGTCCTTGGTAAACACCTCGCTGGGCATGCAGTAGCTGCAGCGGAAGTTGCAGCGGTCGGTCACGCTGATGCGCAGGTCCCGCAGCGGCCGCGCCAGCGTATCGGCCAGCAGGCCGGTGGGCGCCTGGACGAGCGCTGGCACATGCGGCACGCGCGCGGCGTAACGCATGTCTGCGAGGGGAATGACTTTTTTGTCCATGGTGCGGTCCAAGGGAGAATTTACCCCAT
>CAMLDT010000275.1 GCA_946479075.1 uncultured Polaromonas sp. | reverse complement strand
GCCCCCTCGGGGGGCAGCGAATGACACGCAGTGAATGAGCGTGGGGGCCAGTTTTCTCCTGCTACAATAACAAGGTCGAACAGTCCTTAGGCGCGTAGCTCAGCTGGTTAGAGCACCACCTTGACATGGTGGGGGTCGTTGGTTCGAGTCCAATCGCGCCTACCAATTTCCTCAAGTTTTCTGATCGCCGTGGTCTCCATGGCGCACACAGGGTAAACCAAGGGGATTGTAGGTATGCATACTTCCTAGAATGAAACCTTACCTGTGCAAAGGCGCGGGCAGTTATCCAGGAGTTCGTGCAGTGCCAAAAAGCAAGCCCACCAGTTCGTCAAAAACCCAGGCCGCCGATACGGCGACACCTTCGGGCGGTGCTGCGGCAGGCATCGGCAAGGCACGCAAACCGCGCATCATCAAGAAGTACCCGAACCGCCGCCTCTACGACACGGATACCTCGACCTACATCACGCTGGCCGATGTCAAGCAACTGGTGATGGATACCGCCGACTTTGTCGTGCGCGACGCCAAGACCGGGGAAGACCTGACGCGCAGCATCATGCTGCAAATCATCCTGGAAGAGGAAACCGGCGGTGCGCCAATGTTCACCGAGGCCGTGCTGGGCAACATCATCCGCTTTTACGGCAATGCGATGCAAAGCTTCATGGGCAGCTATCTTGAGAAAAACGTGCAGTCCTTCATGGACCTGCAGGTCAAGATGAGCGAGCAGTCCAAGGGGCTGACGCCCGAACTCTGGGCGCAGTTTCTCAACGCGCAGTCACCCATGATGCAGGGCATGATGGGCAGCTATGTCGAGCAGTCCAAAACCGTATTCACCCAGATGCAGGAGCAGATGCAAAAGCAGAGCGAGCAGATGCTGGCCGCGCTCGGGCTGAAGCGCTAGGGTTCTGGGTTCTTTCCGCGCGATGAACGCGCTTGGTGCCGGGCTCTGAGACAATAGGGGCATGAGTTCCGTTCTTTCTCCCGCCGCTTCACCTTCTACAAACACGGCCCCGCGCGTGGGCTTTGTCAGCCTCGGCTGCCCCAAGGCCCTGACCGACTCGGAGCTGATCCTCACGCAACTGAGCGCCGAGGGTTACCAGACGTCAAAAACCTTCGAAGGCGCGGACCTCGTGATCGTCAACACCTGCGGGTTTATCGACGATGCCGTCAAGGAAAGCCTGGATACCATCGGTGAGGCGCTCGCAGAAAACGGCCGGGTCATCGTCACCGGTTGCCTGGGTGCAAAGGCCGGCGATGGCGGTGGCAACCTGGTGCGTCAAATGCATCCCAGCGTGCTTGCCGTCACCGGCCCGCACGCCACCCAGGAGGTGATGGATGCGGTTCACCTGAATTTGCCAAAGCCGCATGACCCCTTTGTAGATCTGGTGCCCAATTCTTTCGGCGTTGCAGGCATCAAGCTCACCCCGCGCCACTACGCCTACCTGAAGATCAGCGAAGGCTGCAACCACCGCTGCACCTTCTGCATCATCCCGTCGATGCGTGGCGATTTGGTGTCGCGGCCGATTGGCGATGTGCTGGGCGAGGCACGTGCCTTGTTTGAAGGCGGCGTGAAGGAGTTGCTGGTGATCAGCCAGGACACCTCGGCGTATGGCGTGGACCTCAAATACCGCACCGGGTTCTGGGATGGCAAGCCGGTCAAGACCCGCATGCTGGAACTGGTGCAGGCGCTCGGTGAAATTGCCGAACCTTATGGGGCCTGGGTGCGTTTGCACTACGTCTATCCCTATCCGAGTGTGGATGACGTGATTCCGTTGATGGCCAGTGGCAGGGTGCTGCCTTACCTGGACGTGCCGCTGCAGCACAGCCATCCTGATGTGCTCAAACGCATGAAACGCCCTGCCAGCGGCGAGAAGAACCTGGAACGCATCGCCCGCTGGCGCGAGATGTGCCCCGAGATTGTCATCCGCAGCACCTTCATTGCCGGTTTTCCCGGAGAGACCGAACAGGAATTCGAGCACCTGCTCGATTTCATGCGCGAGGCCAGGATTGACCGTGCCGGCTGTTTTGCCTACAGCCCGGTGGACGGCGCCACCGCCAACGCGCTGCCCGGCATGCTGCCCATGGAACTGCGCGAGGAGCGCAGGGCGCGTTTCATGGCCGTGGCCGAAGCGGTTTCCAGCCAGAAGCTTCAGCAGCGTGTGGGGGCGACCATGCAGGTGCTGGTCGATTCGGCGCCGGGGATGGGGCGAAAGGGCGGCGTGGGCCGCAGTTATGCCGATGCGCCCGAGATCGATGGCGTGGTGAAGCTGCTGCCCCCCGAAAAGATCAGCAAGACCCTGAAGGTTGGCGAGTTCACCCGCGCCAGGATTGTTGGAACCCAGGGCCATGACCTGGTGGCCGTTCCTGTCTGAGAGCGGAGCAGCCGCTGGCGTACGTACGCTGCGGCGGCCTCAAAAACAAAAAGGCCACTGGTTTGGCAGTGGCCTTTTTTGATCCAGTTTTGACTGGTTGGATGTATCTGGTGCCCGGGAGAGAACTCGAATCTCCACATCTTGCGATACACGGACCTGAACCGTGCGCGTCTACCAATTCCGCCACCCGGGCACAGCCAGCAGTGTACCATTACAGAATGCATTTTCGAAGGGCGCCGCAAAAAATTTCGGCTTTGTTGCCGTCATTTTGCTTGTCGCCCGATGCGCAGAACACGTGCTGCAACAGGCCCGTATTTTGCTGACTCCCGATAACCTACCCATCTCAAGAAGAGAGATCACCTATCAAAACAACTACCCTAAGTACCGGCCAGGGCGCCGGGCTGCTTGCCGAATTTGAAGGCACTGTTTCCGGCCACCGTGATGGCCACGGTTTTGTCCAGCGCGATGACGGCGAAGCCGACATCTACCTGCCGCCCAACGAGATGCGTGCGGTGCTGCACAAGGACCGCGTCAAGGCGCGCATTGTTCGCCATGACCGCAAGAACCGGCCCGAAGGCCGTGTCACGGAAATCATCGAGCGCTCATCCAACCCCATCATCGGCCGGTTGCTTCAGGAAAGCGGCGTCTGGCTGGTGGCGCCCGAAGACAAGCGCTACGGTCAGGATGTGCTGATCCCCAAGGGAGCTACCGGCACGGCCAAGGCCGGGCAGATCGTGGTGGTGCAGCTCACCGAGCCGCCGGCGCTGTTTGGCCAGCCGGTGGGACGCGTCAAGGAAGTCCTGGGCGAGATCGATGACCCCGGCATGGAGATTGAAATTGCGGTGCGCAAATACGGCGTGCCGCACGAATTCAGCGAAGCGGCACTGGCCCTGGCGCGGGCGCTTCCGGACGCAGTGCGACCGGCCGACAAGAAGGGCCGTGTGGACCTGACGGACGTTCCGCTGGTCACGATCGACGGCGAAGACGCGCGGGATTTCGACGACGCGGTGTATTGTGAGCCCGCCAAAGTGGGGCGCGGCAAAGGCTGGCGCCTGCTCGTGGCCATTGCCGACGTCAGCCACTACGTGGAAACTGGCAGTGCCATCGATGTTGATGCCTACGACCGGGCGACCAGCGTGTATTTTCCGCGCCGCGTGATCCCCATGCTGCCGGAAAAACTCTCCAATGGTCTGTGTTCGCTGAACCCGAACGTTGAGCGCCTGTGCATGGTGTGCGACATGCTGGTCAATGCCAAGGGCGAGGTCCACGCCTACCAGTTTTATCCGGCCGTGATGTTCAGCCATGCCCGTTTCACCTACACCGAGGTGGCGGCGATTCTGGCCAACACGCGCGGACCCGAGGCGGCGCAGCGCAAGGCGCTGGTGCCGCACCTGCTGGATCTGCACGATGTTTATCAGGCGCTGCTCAAGGAGCGTGGCGTGCGCGGCGCTGTGGACTTTGAAACCACGGAGACGCAAATCGTTTGCGATGAGGCGGGCCGCATCGAAAAAATCGTGCCGCGCACACGCAACGTCGCGCACCGCCTGATCGAGGAAGCCATGCTGGCGGCCAATGTCTGCTCGGCGGACTACATCGCGCAGAGCAAACACGTCGGCCTGTTTCGTGTCCACGAAGGCCCGACGCCCGAGAAAAAAGACTTGCTCCGCAATTACCTCAAGGCCATCGG
>CAMLDT010000274.1 GCA_946479075.1 uncultured Polaromonas sp. | reverse complement strand
AGCTCCTCGCGGACGCGTTTGGGCTCGGTGATGTCGGTGACCGAGGTCATCCAGCCGGTCTGCTGGCCGCGCGGGTCGATCAGTGGCGAGACATACATGCGGCCATCAAAGATGGCACCGCTCTTGCGTTTGATGCGCACCTCGAAGCCGCCAGGCGCCGAGCGGCCATGCAACTCGTCGTCCAGCCGCGCCGCCAGGGTGTCGCGGTCCTGGTCCGGCCAGTAGGGAAAGGGGGCGGTGCGGCCAACCAGTTCGCCCTCGCTCCAGCCCGTCATCTGGCAGAACGCCGGGTTGACATAGGTGATGCGGCCCTGCAGATCCAGCGCCCGCATGCCGGTCAGCATGGAGTTTTCCATGGCGCGCCGGAAATTGGTTTCCGAAATCAACGCCTCCTGGGCCTGCACGCGGCGCCGCGTGTGGCGCCAGGTGCCCAGCAACATCCACACGGTCAGGGCGCTCAAGGCGCTGACCAGCCAGAAGAAGCCACTGCCCACCACACCCAGCGAGGCGCGGTAGCCTTGCGCCTTGAGCAGCAGGCCGTTGCCTACCGGCGATACCGGAATCTCGTACTGCTGGGCCTCGTCAGTCCAGGGCAGGAGCTTGACGGCGCTGCTGTGTGGCGGCGGCATGTTGCCAGCCAGCAGTTTGCCCTTGTCGTCAAGCAGCGCCACCGCATATTTGGCCGTCACCTCGGTCGGCACGCCGAAGCGCAGCAGGCCGTCCACCGCATATTCACCGAGGATCACGCCGCCAAACTTGCCCTGATCATCCAGGGGGATCTGCAGCTGCAGGGTGGGACCGTTGTAGCTGGCGTCGTCCTTGGTGCTGAGCGGCCGCGAATACACCGGCTGCCGCAGATCGCGGGCCAGGCCGAAGGTGCCCTCGGTTTCGCCGTATTTGATCTGGTCTCCGGAGATGCGTGCCTGCGCCAGGTTGGCGCTGGGCGAGACGTAGGCGGCCCTGACCTTGCGGCGCGAATCCACCCACGTGACCGCCAGCAGTTCGGGGTACTGGTTGACCAGGGATTCGGCCTGCGCCGTGAATTCCGTGGTGTCCACATCCTTGTTCGAGACGTCGCGACCGAGTCGCATCAATTGTTCCTGGCGTTCCAGCAGGCGCAGCCGCAAGCGTTGCTGGGCGTACTCGACATCGCGTTTGACGGCCTGTTGCTCGCGGTCAATTTCCTCGATGCGCAGGTAGCCAAAAGCGGCAATTACCGCGGCCAGGAAGAGCATCACGGCCAGCAGGGGGCCCAGCGTGACAAAGCGGTCCTGCCGGGTCGGTGATTGTTTGCGCCACCAATGGCGCCAGCGCGCCAGCGGCGCAGCGCCGGGCGGACGGGTGGAAGCGGTGGGCAGGGGAGATGTCATGGCTGGGCCGTCAAGTTTACGGGACTTGGGGCCAGCTGCCGCATGCCTTCATTCGGCCGACACCGAGCCCGTGGGCCTGGGGCCTCGCAGACGGCGGCGGCTCGTTTTGAGAGTGATTTATTTTATTTCTTATTATGAAATCATCAGCCGCTATTTGAAATATGGCAAAAATTATGAGAAACTGGCAGCCTGAATCCAAATTGCGTTACAACGTGATGAAGATGCCAATCAACACAAGCTAGCACCCTAGCTACAGCAGGAGACAAACCATGGCTGCAAATCCGGAACAGGCACGTGCGGACACCTTGGGCACAGCCGCGAATGACGCGCTGGACAAGGACGCCCAGGAAACGCGGGAGTGGCTGGAAGCCCTGACCGCGGTCATTGAAAGTGAAGGCCCGGAACGCGCCCACTTCCTGCTGGAACAACTGCTCGAACATGCCCGCCAGGGCAGCATCGACATGCCGTTTTCGGCCAACACCGGGTATGTCAACACCATCGAGGCCGACCAGGAAGAACGCTCACCCGGCAACCTCGAAATCGAACGCCGCCTGCGTGCCTACATGCGCTGGAACGCCATGGCCATGGTGGTCAAGGCGAATCGCCTGCATCCGGCCGATGGCGGCGACCTCGGCGGCCACATCGGCTCCTTCGCTTCACTGGCCAGCCTGTTCGGTGCCGGCTTCAACCATTTCTGGCACGCCGAAAGTGAAAAACACGGCGGCGACTGCCTCTACATCCAGGGCCATGTGTCGCCCGGTGTTTATGCGCGTGCCTACCTTGAAGGCCGCCTGACTGAAGAGCAGTTGCTCAACTTCCGTCAGGAAGTGGACGGCAAGGGCCTGTCGAGCTACCCGCACCCCAAGCTGATGCCCGAGTTCTGGCAGTTCCCCACGGTGTCCATGGGCCTGGGCCCGCTGATGGCGATTTACCAGGCGCGTTTTCTCAAATACCTGCACGCCCGCGGCATCGCCAACACCGAAAACCGCAAGGTCTGGGTGTTCTGCGGCGACGGCGAGATGGACGAGGTCGAATCGATGGGCGCCATCGGCCTGGCCGCGCGTGAAAAACTCGACAACCTGGTGTTTGTCATCAACTGCAACCTGCAGCGCCTGGACGGCCCGGTGCGCGGCAACGGCAAGATCATCCAGGAGCTGGAGGGCGATTTCCGCGGCGCGGGCTGGAACGTCATCAAGCTGATCTGGGGCAGCAGCTGGGATCCGCTGCTGGCGCGCGACAAGGACGGCGCGCTGCGCAAGATCATGATGGACACGGTCGATGGCGACTACCAGGCCATGAAGGCCAACGACGGCGCCTACGTGCGCAAGCACTTCTTCGGCAAGGACCCGCGGACGCTGGAGATGGTCGCCAAGATGAGCGACGAGGACATCTTCGAGCTGCGCCGCGGCGGCCATGATTCGCAAAAGGTCTATGCGGCTTTCCACGCTGCCGTCAACCACGTGGGCCAGCCCACCGTGCTGCTGGTCAAGACCGTCAAGGGTTTTGGCATGGGCAAGATCGGCGAGGGCAAGAACAACGTCCACCAGACCAAGAAGCTGTCGGACGAGGACATCAAGGCCTTTCGCGACCGCTTCAACATCCCGATCCCGGACAGCCAGCTCGCCGACCTGCCTTTCTACAAACCGGCCGACGACACGCCCGAGATGCAGTACCTGCATGAGCGCCGCAAGGCCCTGGGCGGCTATTTGCCGCACCGCCGTGTCAAGGCCGACGAAAGTTTCACCGTGCCGGCGCTGGAAACCTTCAAGTCGGTGATCGAGCCGACCGCCGAAGGCCGCGAAATTTCGACGACCCAGGCCTATGTGCGTTTCCTCACGCAGCTGCTGCGCGACCAGGCGCTGGGCCCGCGCGTCGTGCCCATCCTGGTCGATGAGGCGCGCACTTTCGGCATGGAAGGCCTGTTCCGCCAGATCGGCATCTACAACCCCGATGGCCAGCAGTACACCCCGGTCGATAAAGACCAGGTGATGTATTACAAGGAAGACAAAAAGGGCCAGATCCTGCAGGAGGGCATCAACGAGGCTGGCGGCATGAGCAGCTGGATCGCGGCAGCCACTTCGTACAGCACCAACAACCGGATCATGATCCCGTTCTACGTGTACTACTCGATGTTCGGCTTCCAGCGCGTGGGCGACCTGGCCTGGGCGGCTGGTGACATGCAGGCGCGCGGCTTTCTGCTGGGCGGCACCTCCGGCCGCACCACACTCAACGGCGAAGGCCTGCAGCACGAAGACGGCCACAGCCACATCCTGGCCGGCACGATTCCGAACTGCATCTCCTACGACCCGACCTTTGCGCACGAAGTCGGTGTGATCCTGCACCATGGCCTCAAACGCATGGTCGAGCGCCAGGACAATGTGTATTTCTACCTGACCTTGCTCAATGAGAACTACGCGATGCCCGGCCTGCAGCCCGGCACCGAAGAGCAGATCATCAAGGGCATGTACCTGTCCAAGCAGGGTCCGGTGGTCAAGGCGGCCAAGGGCAGCAAGGAAGCGCCGACCGTGCAACTGCTCGGTAGCGGCACCATCCTGCGCGAGAGCTTCGCGGCGCAAGAGCTGCTCGAGAAGGACTGGGGCGTGTCGGCTTCCGTGTGGAGCTGCCCGAGCTTCAACGAGCTGGCCCGCGACGGCCAGGACGCCGACCGCTGGAACCTGCTGCATCCCGACCAGACCCCGCGCG
>CAMLDT010000273.1 GCA_946479075.1 uncultured Polaromonas sp. | reverse complement strand
CCGCAAGACCGCTTGTTGCTCGCCCTCCGCTTCGAGGACGATCTCCCGGCCTCCCGGATCGCAAGCATGTAAATCGCAAGCCCATCCACCCTGCCCGGAGCCCGCCGTGAGTCGCAAACCTGCACCGGACTGCCCCGCACCCCCGAGCCGGTTCATCGACGGCTATCTGTCTTATCTGCTGGCGCGCGCCAGCCACACGGTGTATCGCGAGTTCCACGCGCAGGTGCAGGCCGCCGGGCTGAGTTCCCTGGAATGGCGCCTGCTGGCCACCCTGTCGGACGGCGACGGGCTGACCATCGGCGAACTGGCCCGCGAGATCCTGGCCCAGCAACCGACCCTGACCAAACTGGTCCAGCGCATGGAAAAAGCCGGCTGGGTGCAGCGCGGCGCCGATCCGCGCGATGCACGGCGGACCCTGGTGTTTGAAACCGCCCAAGGGCGTGGCACCGTCGCGGCCCTGCTGCGGCAGGCCAAGGCGCACGAGGACACGCTGCTGGAGGGCTTCAGTGCGCGCGACGTGACCTCGCTGAAAAAGATCCTGAGAACCCTGATTGCGCGCGGCGATGTTGCAAGCCTTGATTGATTAATTACTTGACTTGGTCAACCATTCGGGGATGATGGTGCCATGACAGCTTCACCCACGCCGCCCGTCCCTGTTGCGCATGTCAAAGCCATGCGCGCCTTCAACCGCTTCTACACACAGCGCATTGGCGTGCTCGCCCCCTACCTGGACAGCGAGTTTTCATTGACGGAGGTGCGGGTGCTGTACGAGCTCGCCCACCGCCAGCAGCCAACCGCGAGCGAACTTGGGCGTGACCTGGCACTGGACGCCGGCTACCTGAGCCGCATCCTGCGCCGCTTTGAAAGCCGGGGCTGGATGAGCCGCAGCCCCGCACCGGCAGATGCGCGGCAAAGCCTGCTGCGCCTGAGCGAGGCGGGCCACCAGGTCTTTGCCCCGCTGCAGCAGCGCTCGCGCGACGAAGCCGCCGCCCTGCTCGCGCCCCTGGCAGCACCGGCGCAGCAGGCGCTGACCGACGCGCTGGCCACCGCACAGCGCCTGCTCGACCCGGCCACCGCCGACCGGGCTGCGCCGGCGCTGGTGCTGCGGGACCCGCAACCCGGCGACATGGGCTGGGTGGTGCAGCAGCACGGGGAAATTTATGCGCGCGAATACGGCTGGAACAGCGAGTTTGAAGCCCTGGTGGCAGAGATCGTCGCCGGCTACCTGCTCAAGCACCAGCCCGACTGGGAACGCTGCTGGATCGCCGAGCTGGACGGACAACGGGTGGGCTCGGTCTTCGTGGTGCGCAAATCCGCGACGGTGGCCCAGTTGCGCATGCTGATCCTGACCCCGCAGGCGCGTGGCCGGGGCGTGGGCGCGCGGCTGACCGACGAATGCATCGCCTTTGCACGCGACAGGGGCTACAAGAAAATGGTCCTCTGGACCAACAGCTGCCTGGGCGCAGCGCGGGACATTTACGCCCGGCGCGGCTTCAAACTCATCAAGAGCGAGCCTTACACCGGCTTCGGCAGGAATCTGGTCGGCGAAACCTGGCAACTCAAGCTCTAGCCGGCGCTTGCCCGGCACGGCATCAAGCAGCCTTCCGCGGCCCGCCCCCACCTGTCCGGATTTCAAGGAAAATCAGCCTCCAGCCCCCGTCCAGCAAGCGCGAGCAGCTACTTTTTTGATAGCAACTCAGGCGTTGGCGGCGCAGCGATAATCGGACCATGATTTCTCCCCCCGCCGACGAAGAAACGCTCCGCCAGCAGCCCCAATCCCTGACCGACCTGTTTGTTTCCTTCACCCTGCTGGCGCTCCAGGGTTTCGGCGGCGTACTGGCCGTGGTGCAGCGTGAGCTCGTCGAGAAGAAACGCTGGATGACGCGCGAGGAATTTGTCGAGGAATGGGCCGTGGCGCAAATCATGCCCGGCCCGAATGTGGTCAACCTGTCACTGATGATCGGTCACCGCTATTTCGGCCTGCGCGGCGCCATGGCCGCGCTGGCTGGCATGCTGACCGTGCCCTTGCTGGTGGTGCTGGCGCTCGCGCTGGTGTATGCGCAGTTCGCGGGCCATCCGGGCGTGGCCGGCGCGCTGCGCGGCATGGGGGCGGTGGCGGCCGGGCTGATCGCTGCCACCGGGCTCAAGCTGCTCACGGCCCTGAAGAACCACCCGCTGGGCCTGCCTTTGTGCATCGGCCTGGCGCTGCTGTGTTTCACCGGCATTGCGCTGTTGCGCTGGCCCCTGGTGTATGTGCTGCTGGGTCTGGGCATCACCGCCTGCACGCTCACGTACAAGAAGCTGGACCGATAGGACTGGGCAATGACCATCACTTTGCAATGGACCGATTGGCTGGCCATGTTCGGCCACTTCATGATCCTCTCGCTGTTGTCCGTGGGAGGTGCCATCACCACCGCGCCGGACATGCACCGGTACCTGGTGGATGGCCAGGGCTGGCTGAGCGATCCGCAGTTCAATGCCTCGGTCGCGATCGCGCAGGCGGCGCCGGGCCCCAACGTGCTGTTTGTCGCACTGATGGGCTGGCACGTGGGGCTGAACGCCGGCGGGCCGCTGATGGGCCTGTTCGGCGTGTTGGTCACCATGCTGGGCATCATGCTGCCCAGCACCACCCTGACCTATCTGGCAGCCAGCTGGGGCCACCGCAACCGCAACCTGCGTGCGGTACGCGCCTTCAAGCAGGGCATGGCTCCCATCGTGATCGCCCTGCTGATCGCCACCGGCTGGATCCTGGCCAGCGCCAATGTCAGCGGCCTGGGCGACTGGCGCGTGCCCCTGCTGGCAGGCGTGACCGCAGCCCTGGTCTGGCGCACCCGCATGCACCTGCTCTGGTTGCTGGGCGCAGGGGCCCTGCTGGGCTGGTTCGGCTTGATTTAAGCCGCGATACGCGCGGGCGCTGGGCGGTTTCGCCGGCCCGTGATGACCCTGCCCACTTCACCAGCCGCCGGCAAGTGGGTAAAACATCACACATCCTTTTCTGACATTTGGATACACATAGATACAATAACTTAAGACTTACTCTCTCGTGAGAACTCCGAATGTCTGAAGCCGCCGACAGCGCTCTCGAATCGACCATCCCGCTTTTTGACGTGGTGATCAATGTCCCGCCCGGGGCACGGCTGACAGAGATCGAGCGGCTGGCTCGGGATGTCGCAGGCATTGCACCGGACCGGATCGAACGCCTGATGCAGGTGCTGCGCAGTTCGCCGCAAGCCAAAATTGGTTCGGGTGTCACCCGCGAAAAAGCCGATCTCGCAGAAGAGCAATTCACCAAAGCCGGCCTGCTTGTCACCGTCACCCCGCTGCTGACGATCCAGGCGGCCATGGCCGGCAGCTACGACGGCACGTTTGCCTGTCCCGCCTGCGATAAACGCGTGGTGCTGCCGGAAAACCGGCAGTGCCCGTCCTGCGGCATTTTTGTCGACAAGGTCACCGACGAATTTCTGCTCAGACGCAAGCTGCTGGAGCAGGAGCGCGGCAAGATCGAATTTGCGAAAGCCAAATCAGCCAAGGACAGCGACAAGCGCGCCCGCGAACTGTTGGAAGCGTCGGTTCGCGCCAAGGTTCGCGAAGAGCTCGAAAAGGAATACGGCATCAAAGGTGAAAAACCCGGGCTTTTTCCCGGGTCGGCACGCCTGTTCAAGGCGGTGGGCTTGATCGGTTTGTTGGCCGTGTCCTTCTTCGGCGGACGGGGCTTTTCGACCGAAGGTCTTCCTTTTGGCAAAAGCGCAAGCGACAAAGCAGCGGCGGCGCCAGCCGCCATGACGCCTGAAAGCCTGGAAAAGGCAGCGCAAGCCAGCGGAGCAGATCCGGACGGCGCAGCAGGCGGCGCAGCCAGCGCCCCCGGCAACACCGGGGATCCCGACGTCGATGACCCCTTGATTCAGGCCGTGGCAGGCAAACCCACAGGGGGCAAACAACTGACGCTTGAACAAGCCCTGGCGGCCTCGAAGACGCTCGCAAAATCCGTCGGCAATACGACGGCCGACCGCGCAATGGCCGGCGGCGCTGTAGGGGGCAAACCTGGCAGTTCCGCCACCCAGGCCGCCAACGATGCCATT
>CAMLDT010000272.1 GCA_946479075.1 uncultured Polaromonas sp. | reverse complement strand
GCGACAAGTTCCGCAACCTGGCCGACCTGCAGATCGCCGAGTACATCGACGCCGACGACTTCTACGACCTGTTTGCCGAAGCCGCCTTTGGGGATGTCGAGGCCGTGTTCCATGAAGGCGCGTGCAGCGACACCATGGAGACCAACGGCAAGTACATGATGGACAACAATTACAGCCTGTCCTGTGACTTGTTCGACGCTTGCCAGGCCCAGGGCACACGCCTCATCTACGCCTCGTCAGCGGCCACCTACGGCGGTTCGGACACCTTCCGCGAGTCGGCGGAGTTCGAAAAACCGCTCAACGTCTACGGCTACTCCAAGCTGCTGTTCGACCAGAAGCTGCGGCGCGAACTGGGCGCGCGTTTTGAAGCGGCCCCCACCCAGGTCGCCGGCTTTCGGTACTTCAATGTTTATGGCCCCCGTGAGCAGCACAAGGGCCGCATGGCGAGCGTCGCCTTTCACCAGTTCAACCAGTTCCGTGCTGAAGGCAAGGTCAAGCTGTTCGGCGAATACGGCGGCTACGGCCCGGGGGGGCAGATGCGCGACTTCGTGTTCATCGACGATGTGGTCGCCGTCAACCTCTGGTTTCTCGACCATCCCGAGGCCCGCGGGATTTTCAACCTGGGCACCGGGAAGGCTCAGCCCTTCAATGATGTAGCGCTCGCCGTGGTCAACACGCTGCGCCGGCAGCAGGGCGAAAAGCCCTTGAGCCTGGACGAAGCCTCGCACGGCGGACTGATCGACTACATCGACTTTCCCGCGGCGCTGGTCGGCAAATACCAGAGCTACACCCAGGCGGACCTGACCGCTCTGCGCGCAGCCGGATGCCAGCATGCCTTCGCGGATGTACAGACAGGTGTATCTGCTTACATGAACAGGCTGGCGCAAGGCTTCTAGTCCCCGTATGCTGCTGGTTCGCAGCCGGTCAACGAAGACCGCCGCGCAACCGTTAAAGGCGGGACTTCCGGCTTCGCAGGAAGTGCAAATTCCGCCGCCCACAACCCAAGAGGAGCTTTCTGATGTTCAAGAAACTGCTGGCCCTTGTCGCCACCCTGTATGTCGCCGTGGCTTTCGCCGCGGTCGATGTCAACACCGCCACCTCGGCCGAACTCGACAGCATCAAGGGTATCGGCCCGGTCAAGTCCGCCCTGATCATCGCCGAGCGCAAAAAAGCGCCCTTCAAGGACTGGAACGACTTTGTCACCCGCGTCAAGGGCGTGGGCACCGACAGCGCCGCCAAGTTCTCTGCCGACGGCATGACCGTCAATGGCACCAGCTACAAGGCGGGCGGCAAAGCCGATGCCAAGGCTGATACCAAAGCCACCAAGCCGGTGACAGAGAAAGCCAAGGACGCAGCCGTGGCCACCAAAGATGCCGCCAAGGGTGCCGCCGTCGCCACCAAGGACGCCGTCAAGGAAACCGCCAAGGACGTCAAGGCAGCCGTCACGCCCAAGGCGGACACCAAGACCGAAGTCAAGGCTGACGTGAAGGCTGGCGCGAAAACCGAGCCCGCGAAAAAATAGCCGCTGCGCGCTGTTGAATCAACCCGCCCTGCGCGGGTTTTTTCATGCCTTTTCAATGCCTTTTTGGCCTCCAGCCCTTATCCAGCAAGCGCAAGCAGCTATCAAATCAGGAGCAAATAAAGCCCCGGGGCGGCTTACAACAACGCGATCAGGTCGGTGACGCCGACGTCCACACCCGCCTGCGTCAGCAAGGTCGTGGCTTGCCCGCGGTGATGCGTCTGGTGGTTGAAAAAATGCGTCATCGCCTGCCAGGCGGGGTGAGCGCGCTGCACGCCTTTGGTATTCGCATACACCATGGTGCTGCTCAGGAAATCCGGCGTCATTTCACCGACCCACTGCTCAATGCACTCATCCAGGGTATCGCGGCCGCGGCGAAGTTCCTGCCAGTCGGGATACGCCCCGACAGTGACGTAGTCGATGCCGGGCGGCAAAGCCAGGGCAACCGGATCCAGGGCGCCAAACCGCGTCTGCTGCGAGGCAAAGCGTTGCAGCCAGAGCCTGTCGGCCAGCACCAGGTGCGTCAGCGTGTGGTGAATGGAGCCGAAAAATGCACCCCGGTCCGCCTTGCGCGCCGCATCATCCAGGGTGTCACAGGCCGCATACAGGCGCTGGTTGATCCAGCGGTTGTAGCGCGCCAGCCAGCGGTAATTGTCAAGAAAGGTGTCGCTCATGCGCCAGATTGTCAGGACTTTTCCGGGCAGCCGCAACGCCTGGCACCAGCCCCTGGAACAAGGGGGTCAGCCGCGTTATTTCCTGCGCGGCGATCCTTTGCCCCAGATCCTGGGCCAGGTACTGAAAGAGGTCTGCACGCAGCAACCACAGGTCCAGCGCCGACGTCGCCATTTCGATCCGCAGCGCTGCCCGCAAGCGATGGCTCTGGCTGCAAGAAACCATGGCCAGTGTCATGGCGGCGCGGATCGCCTGCAGGTCAGGCTGGGCCTGCGGCGACGGGCTGGCGGGCCCCGGGGCCGCCGAAGAATCCCCAGCGGTTCCAAACCAGCGCTGAATCCGTGAGCTTCTTTCCATGAGCGCGCAATGACCCGTGTTGTGACCGTGTTATGACCGTGTGGTGCCTGGCTTGGCCGTACCAAACCCGCCGCCGCCCGGCGTATGGATCTCGAAGATGTCCCCAGGCGCCATCTCGGCCTGGCCGATGTGCTTCAGGTTTTCAATGCGCCCGTCGGCACGCACCACCACATTGCGGCCCACCTGCCCCGGCTGCCCGCCGGCCATGCCGAAGGCGCCGTGGATGCGCCCATTGGACAGGATGCTGGCCGTCATGGCTTCGAGAAAACGCACACGGCGCACACCGCCGTTGCCACCCTGCCAGCGCCCGGCGCCGCCCGAGCCCTGGCGGATCTCGTAACTCTCCAGCCGCACCGGGAAACGGAACTCCAGCACTTCCGGATCGGTCAGGCGCGAATTGGTCATGTGCGCCTGCACCACCGATGTGCCGTCAAAACCCTTGACGATCTTGCCCTGGTCATCCAGCACGCCGCCCGCGCCGGAACCGCCCGAAATCGTCTCGTAATACTGGTGGCGCGTATTGCCGAAGGTGAAGTTGTTCATGGTGCACTGGCCGGCCGCCATCACGCCGAGCGCGCCGTACAACGCGTTGGTGATGCAGGTGGAAGTTTCCACATTGCCTGCCACCACCGAGGCCGGCGGGTTCGGGTTCAGCATGGATCCGGCCGGGATGATGACCTTCAGCGGCTTCAGGCAACCGGCGTTCAGCGGGATGTCATCGTCCACCAGCGTGCGGAACACATACAGCACCGCGGCCATACACACGGCCGTCGGCGCGTTGAAGTTGTTGGTCTGCTGCGGCGAGGTGCCGGTGAAATCGATCTCGGCGCTGCGGTTTTTCGTGTCCACACGGATGGCCACGCTGATCTGCGCGCCGTTGTCCAGCGGCAGCGTGAACTGGCCGTCTTTCAGGCGCGTGATGACACGGCGCACCGACTCTTCGGCGTTGTCCTGCACATGGCCCATGTAGGCCTGCACCACGTCCAGGCTGAAGGTATCCACCATCTTGCGCAATTCCTGCACACCTTTTTCATTGGCGGCAATCTGCGCTTTGAGGTCGGCCATGTTCTGCTGCGGGTTCCGCGACGGGTACTGCCCGCTCTTGAGCAGCGCCACCATCTCGGCTTCGCGCAACACGCCGCGCTCGACCAGCTTGACGTTGTTGATCTGCACACCCTCTTCCTCGATGCGTGTGGAAAACGGCGGCATGGAGCCTGGCGTGGTGCCGCCCACGTCGGCGTGGTGGCCGCGCGAGCCGACGTAAAAAGTCGGGGTTTCGCCGGTGCCGAGGTAAACCGGTGTGATCACCGTGATGTCGGGCAGGTGGGTGCCGCCGTGGTAGGGGTCGTTCAGCACATACACGTCGCCGGGCTGCATCTTGCCGGTGTTCTCACGGATCACCGTCTTGATGCTTTCGCCCATGGAGCCCAAATGCACCGGCATGTGCGGCGCATTGGCAATCAGGTTGCCTGCCGTGTCGAACAGTGCGCAGCTGAAGTCCAGGCGTTCCTTGATGTTGACCGAGTAGGCGGTGTTCTGCAGCTGCAGGCCCATCTGCTCGG
>CAMLDT010000271.1 GCA_946479075.1 uncultured Polaromonas sp. | reverse complement strand
CAACTCGGCCAGCGCCTGATCGACGGCGCGGCCAAGTCCATGGCCGAAGATTTTTTCAAGCGCTTCGACGAGGAAATGCAGCGGCTGCACCCCGAAAGGTACGAAGCCAAAATGGTCATGGGCGAGGTGGAGGCCGATGCGCCGTCCGCTGCGTCGGGCAAGGCCGGCATCCCGTGGTGGGTCTGGGTGGCCGGTGCCGCCGCGCTGGCGATTGCCGTCTGGCTGGGCAGCTGAGCGCCACGCACGCCTACACACACAGGGAAAGAAGATGGAAAACCTCGATGTCATGGTGCTGCGAACGCTGCGTGACTGGCGCCAGGCGGGCCAACGCGCGCTGCTGGCGACGGTGGTGCGCACCTGGGGCTCGTCGCCGCGGCCGGTGGGCTCCATCATGGCGCTGTGCGAAGACGGGGCCGTGGTCGGCTCGGTCTCGGGCGGCTGTATCGAGGACGACCTGATTTACCAGTACACGCAAGCCTATGCGGCCGGCGGTTCGACGGATGCGCCCAGCAAGGCCATCCCGTCCGGCCCACCGGGTTTTGTCAAATACGGCGTCACCGCCGACGAAGCGCACCGTTTCGGTCTGCCCTGCGGCGGAACGCTTGAGCTGCTGCTGGAATACGACCCCGACGCTGCGGCATTGGCCCAACTCGTCGCATCGCTGGAGGCCGGGCAATTGATGCAGCGCACGGTGCGGCTCAGCGACGGTGCCGTCACCCTCGCCCCGGCGGCTTCTCCGGCTGAGCTCAGCGTGTCACCGGTCGCGCTGGTCAATACCTTTGGCCCCGAATACCGCATGCTGCTGATAGGCGCCGGCCAGCTCACCGAATACCTGGCCACCATGGCGCTGTTCAGCGGCTTTGCCGTCACCGTCTGCGACCCGCGTGAGGAATACCGCAGCGCCTGGTCGGTGGCCGGCGCCAAAGTGCTCAGCGACATGCCTGACGAGGTGGTGGCCGCCTTCAAGGCGGACCGGCGCAGCTGCGTGATCGCACTCACCCACGATCCCAAACTGGACGACCTGGCCTTGATGGAAGCCTTGAACACCGACGCGTTTTACGTCGGCGCCATTGGTTCGCGCCGCAACAACGAAGCCCGGCACCAGCGCATGGCTGAACACTTTGATGTCAGTGAAGCGTCTCTCGCCCGGCTGCGCGGCCCCATCGGCATCTATATCGGTAGCAAAACCCCATCCGAAATCGCCGTCAGCGTGATGGCCGAAGTGCTCGCCGTGAAAAACGGCGTCGTGCTGCCGCGCGACATGGAAGTGGCCCGCGCCAAGAACGAACGTGCTGTCCTGGCCAACGATGCAGGGGATCTGGTGTGCGGCGTGGCCCGGCCGGCGACCTGACCGGGCACCCGGCGCAGCCTGTGTGATGTCTCCCGCGCCCCGCTCTGTGGCCGTCAGGGCCGTCGCATGCTTCGAGGCCTTCAAGGGAGCACTGGTGCTGGCGGCGGGCAGCGGCTTGCTGTTGTTGCTTCACCGGGATGTGCATGCCCTGGCGGCCAGACTCATAGAACACCTGCACCTGAATCCGGCCTCCCGGTACCCGCAGATCTTCCTCGACGCAGCGGCCCACGTGCAGGATAGCCGGCTTGCGCTGCTCGCGGCAGGTGCGGGCGTGTATGCGCTGCTGCGTTTCGCTGAAGCCTGGGGCCTCTACGGCGACAGGGCCTGGGCGGAAGTGCTGGCGGCTGCCAGTGGCGCCATCTACGTGCCGTTTGAGCTGGCCGGGTTTGTCCGGCGGCCCTCCTGGCATGAGGGGCTGTTCCTGGTGATCAATCTGCTGGTGGTCGCACTGATGTTGGGGGCGCTGCGGCAACGGCAGCGACGGCAAGTAGACGCCGCCGCTGCGCCCTGAATTTTCCGGATTCCGGTGAGGCCCTGCCTTGCCCTCAAACAAAAGGAGGAGGCGCTCCAGACCAATCGGACCTAGAATCCCGCGTCCGGTCCAATCAAGCAACTTGTCATGGAAGCCCCAATGAACGTACGCCTGGTTTCGTTGTCCCGCCTTCTGGGTTTGACTTTTTGTCTTGGCTTGCTGGCTGCTTGCGCACCGGGCGTGCCCCTGCTGAAACAGCTTCAAAGTGAAAATGCCCAGAGGATTTTTGTTTTTGTTGAAGAGGGTCCTTTCGAATACACCGTACCGACCTCAGGTGAGGCCGCTTATGTGGGCGGCGACGCTGCAAAAGCCATCTTTGGCGTGTTTGGCACCCTCAGTGTGGAAATGCGACTCGATCAGGCGAATGCATCGCTGAATGCTGAGGCAAAAGCGCGTGGCTTGACGCTCAACCATCGCCAGGCATTTGCCGAGTTGCTGGTCCAACGTCTCCGGGAGCGGGGAGTGATTGTGGACCTGGTACCTGCTGCGTATGGCAAAGGACTTCTCACATCCAGTCGGTTTTTCTTTCAACCTTCCGTTGCTGCAGTGCAAAAACTGCCCAAGGATGTTCCATCGTTTTATCTCACAATTGACTTTGGCAGTTGCACCGTGGAAAGAGTCACGCCGTGTATCCGGTATTCGGTGAACCCCACGAGTGTGGTGACATCTCCTGGGCCTGTGCAGAAGTACACCGGCTTTTCATCCCTTGAGCCCAATCTCTGGGACCCGGTCCTGACATCAGACGCCCGCCGGTTTGCGAGCGTTGAGGACGCGGTGGCCCGGATTGCAGAGTTTGATGCCGCATTTGTCATGCTGACACCGAAAGCGGCAGAGAGCCTGGTGAAGGGGCTGGAAAGGGGCAGGGAAAAGCCCAGATAGCCTGGCTGGCAAAAAGGGCTGAACAGAAATCACAGTGATCAGGCTTGCCGCGTCAAGTGACATCTCATGAACTTGCTGGGCATCGATGGGCTGGCCTATTACACACTGGCACTCCGCTCAGAGCACACCCTGGCAACCAACCTCACCATCGGGTTTGAAGTCCTGGCAGGCCTGTCCCTGTTGCTGTCGTTAGCGACGTTGATCGGCCGGAATGTCTCTATGCGGCGCACGGCAAAAAGCTGATTCGCCGCCCTGCATGGAGCGGGTCTTCCGGAGACCGGCGCTGTGCGACGCCTTTATCCGCCCGCTGGTGCGGAGGTGGCTCATTTCAAGAAGAAAAAGGCCTCCAGCCCCCGCCCGCTAAGCGCGAGCAGCTATCAAAAACAGAGCGGTCTTGATGCCGAGAAAAGTCATGAGCAGGGAACCCAGCACATGCACGGAAGCGGTAGCGAGCGCCAGGCCGTAGCGTTCTTCCATCAAAAACGTCACCACTTCCGCCGAGAAGGACGAGAAGGTGGTGAGCCCGCCCAGAAAGCCGGTCACCAGCATCAGTCGCCACACCGGGTCCAGATGCGGCATGGACTGGAAGGCGGCGATACACACGCCGATCAGGTAGCCACCGATCAGGTTGGCCGCCAGCGTGCCCCAGGGGATGATGCCGCCGGGCGTGAGCCACAGGGCCAGGCCCCAGCGGGACAGGGCGCCGACCGAGGCGCCGATGCAGATGGCAAAAACAGCAGGCATGGCAGAACTCCCTGGAGGCTAACGATCACGTGGCCCGGCCGGCGGGCCGGGATCGGGCGCGGGGGATGATGCGGATGGCGCAGCGGCGGGCACGTCGCCGCCTTTTTGCCGTTCGCGAAACAGGGTCGCGCGCATCAGGAAGATGGTGGTGATGGGCGCGGTCAGCGCCACAAACAGGGTGATCAACACGGCGTGCAGGAACAGGTTGTAGCCCTGGACCGAGAAGTAAATGATGGTGGCAAGGGTGATGCACCACACGCCGGCTGTGGCGCCCAGCGTGGGCGCATGGACGCGGCGGAAAAACGTCGGCAGGCGCACCAGCCCGAAGGAGCCGATGGCTGCAAATGCCGCGCCCAGCACGGCAAACACCGCGGTGAGAACCTCGGCCCACAGCGGCAGCGCGGTGCTCATTCGATCACCTCGCCGCGCAACAGGAACTTGGCCATGACGGTGGAGCCGACAAAGCCGAACAGCGCAATCAGCATGGCGGCTTCGAAGTAAACATTGCTGGCGTAAACAATGCCCAGCACCAGCATCATCAGCATGCCGTTGATGTAGAGGCAGTCCAGTGCCATCACCCGGTCCTGTGCGGTGGGGCCGATCAGCAGCCTG
>CAMLDT010000270.1 GCA_946479075.1 uncultured Polaromonas sp. | reverse complement strand
CGGCCTTCAAAGGCATCGCCGCGCCGCGTCGCGGCGGGGTCGTAGGCCGGGTTGTAGCCATAGCCGCCCGTGCCGTCGGCAATGGATTCGGGCACATAGCCCGACGCCGCCAGAAACCGGCGGAACTGCCCGACCGTGACCTCATGCTGGCCCAGAAAAAAGGGCCGCGTGGTGCGGACGCGGTGCACCGGCGCTTCGTCAAAAAGATCGGTGAAACGTTTTTGCGGGTAGTGCGGATAGTCGGCGGCCAGCGCCGCGGGTGTTTCGTCGCTGCCCATCAGGAATTCACCGGCCGGCACAAGCACGAACTTCATGCCGATGGAGTTTTCAACCACCACCATCTGGTGCTGCTGCGGTGGCGGCGACGCGTAGCCTGTCAGCAACAGACCGCAGAGCATCAGCCCAGGAAGGTGAGGTCTCATGCGCTACAGCCCCTTTTCCACCATGTCGATCAGGCGCTGGCCGATCTGGGCCATTTGCGGGCCGAGCACCGGGGCCAGCGGGCCGTCCACCACCAGCATGGCCAGGCCGTGCACCGCCGACCAGGCCAGGTATTCGGCGCCGGGGCGGCGTTCGGGCGGCATCACACCCGCGGTCACCAGCTGGTCGAGTGCAGCGCCCAGCAGTTCAAACGGGTTGAGCCCACCGGGGCCGGCAGTAGGCGTTTCGGGCGTGGCCTGGATCAGCACGTCGGAGCGGGCAAACGCGGTACGGAACAAGCCGGGTTCGGCCAGGGCAAAACGCAGGTAACCGGTGCCGACGGCGCGCACGCTGGCGCGTGCAGCGTGGGCCGGCGGCAGGCCCGTCGGCAGGGTCGCCAGTTCGGCCTCCATCGCGGCAGCCACGGCCGACAGGGCGGCGGCGCGCACCGCCTGCAGCAGCGCATCCCGGCCGGCAAAGTGGCGGTAGGCGGCGTTGGGCGCCACGCCGGCGCGGCGCGTGGCTTCGCGCAGCACCACGGCGTCGGGCCCACCGCTGCGCGCCAGTTCAACCCCGGCTTCCAGCAACACCCGCCGCAAATCCCCATGCCGGTAAGTGCTGCGGGCCGCAGGCGTGGCGGGGGAGGGAGACGGGCGGTTCATGGCTTGTTACGCTTTAATGTGGACAGTGTCCATTATCTCTGTTATTCTTTTGTGGACGGTGTACACAATGACTGCGTTTTTGGGTGCTGGCAAGACAGCGCCAAACAAGACGCAGCCGCCGACCCGCTTATTCACAAGGAACAAGGAGAAAGAGCCATGCAGAAAATCACCACCTTCCTGACCTTCAAGGACCAGGCCGAAGAAGCCCTGAAGTTCTATGTCTCGGTGTTCAGAAACGCCAAGGCCGGCGTCATCCAGCGTTACGGCGACGGCGCCCCGGTTCCCAAGGGCACCTTCATGACCGGCAGCTTCGAGATTGCCGGCCAGACCTTTCATGTGCTCAATGCGGGCCAGGACTTCGGCTTTGCGCCCGGCATGTCGCTGTTTGTCGATTGCCCGACGCAGGAGGAGGTCGATGAGCTGTGGGAGAAGCTGTCCGAAGGCGGCACCGTGCAGCAGTGCGGCTGGCTGCAGGACAAATTCGGCGTGTCCTGGCAAATCGTGCCCAGCGTGCTGAGCAAGGTGCTGGCCGACAAGGACCCGGCCAAGGTCAATCACGTCATGCAGGTCATGATGCAAATGGTCAAGTTCGACAGCGCCAAACTGCAGAAGGCCTATGAAGAGGTCGGGGGCTCGGTGTGAAGCTCTATTACTTCGACGTGATGAACCCGCGCAAGGTCTGCGCGCTGGCACGCCACCTGCACCTGCCGGTGGAATTTGTCCGCGTGAACCTGGGCCAGGGCGAGCACAGGGCGCCGGCCTTTCTGGCGATGAACCCGAACGGCAAGGTGCCGGTGCTGGTGGATAGCGCCACCACGCTGTGGGAGTCCAACGCCATCCTCTGTTACCTGGCCGACAAGGCCGGCTCGGACCTCTGGCCCAAGGATGCGCGGCAGTACGAGGTGCTGCGCTGGCTGATGTGGGACGCGACGGAGTTCGCGCCCAAGGCAGGCACGCTTTACTTCGAACACATCATCAAATCACGCTTCGGTCTGGGCCCGCCCGATGCCGCGGAAGTGGCGCGCGCCACCGAAGGCTTCAGGCGTTTTGCCGCGGTACTTGAAGCGCATTTGCACACGCACCGCTTTCTGGCCGGCGAGCGCCTGACGGTGGCCGACTTCGCGGTGGCGATCACGCTGCCCTATGCCAAAGAGGCGCATCTGCCACTGGACGACTTTCCGCAAATCCGCCGCTGGCACGGCGAGATGAGCGAGCTCGAAGGCTGGCTGGACCCGTTTGAAGAAACCGAGCCTGCAGCCGTGGCCGCATGAGGGCCCCTGGCACGGAAACCCTGAGGCTGTACGCCACCCTGCAGCGCCACTTTGCCCCCCTGATGCCAATCCATTCACCCCAGGAGATCACCATGCAAGTTCAACCCTATCTTTTTTTTGAAGGCCGCTGCCAGGAAGCCCTGGCCTTTTACAAAAAGGCCCTGAACGCCGAAGTGACGGCGATGATGCGGTTCAGCGAGATGCCGGCGACGCCGGACAGTGCCGCCTCCACGGGTTGTGCAGAGGGCCCCACGCCGCCGCCGGACAGCATCATGCATGCGAGTTTCAAGGTCGGCCAAACCGAGGTCATGGCCTCGGACGGCATGTCGCAGGGCAAAGCAGAGTTCAAAGGCTTTTCCCTGTCACTGTCGCCGGCCACCGAAGCCGAGGCCCAAAAAATCTTTGCGGCACTCGGCGAGGGCGGGCAGGTGCAGATGCCGCTGGCCAAAACATTCTTTTCGCCCTGCTTCGGCATGGTCGCCGACAAGTTCGGCGTGTCGTGGATGGTGGTGGTGCCCGGCGAGATGCAGAAATAAGCAGCATTCAACTTCATCAACCAGGAGACTTTTCATGATGGACGCCAAACCCCAGGCAGAACACGTGTGGCTTCAGCAGCTGCTGGGCGACTGGACCATGGTCGGCGAGTGCGACATGGGCCCGGACCAGCCCGCCAACCGGACCGAGGGCACGGAACACGTGCGCGCGCTCGGCGACTTCTTCATGGTGTGCGAAGGCAAGGGCGAGATGCCCGGCAGCCCCGACATGGCTCACATGCTGATGACGCTGGGTTACGACATCGCCAAAAAGAAATTTGTCGGCAGCTGGGCCGGCTCCATGATGTCCGGCATGTTTTTCTACGAAGGCCAGCTCGATGCAGCGCAAAAGGTGCTGACGCTGGACACCGAGGGCCCGAGCTTCACCGGCGATGGAAGCACCGCACGCTACCAGGATGTCATCACCATCCGGAGCAAGGACGAACGCACGCTGCACTCGCAGACCCTGCAGCCGGACGGCAGCTGGAAACGCTTCATGACGGCGACCTACCGCCGCGTGAAATAAGGCGGCGGCCGCATCTAACGGAGAGAGCGATGAACACCCCCCTCAAACCGGCGAAGGAGCTGGCCGCCGCCAACGGCGTTCGCTTTCCGAATGAAAGCGCGGACTACCGGCGCGCGCGCAATGCGCTGCTGGCCGAGGAGATCGAGCTGCGGCGCCACATCGAGCGCGTGGCGCAGCAACGGCGCGCGCTGCCACCCGGCGGCGTGTTGCCCAAAGACTACGAACTGATGGGCGAACAGGGCCCCGTGAAATTTTCGGACCTGTTCGGCAAATACGCTTCCTTGCTGGTCTACAGCTACATGTTCGGGCCGCAGCGCAAGCAGCCCTGCCCGATGTGCACCTCGCTGCTGTCGGCCTGGGACGGCGAGGCCGAGGACGTGATGCAGCGCGCGGCCCTGGCCGTGGTGGCGCGCTCGCCCATCGAGCGTTTGCTGGCCTTTAAAAAGGAGCGCGGCTGGCGCCACCTGGCAATTTATTCCGATGTGAGTGGTGACTACACGCGCGACTATGTCAGCCCCGACGACGCGGATATTCCGGCCTTCAACGTCTTTTCCCGGCGCGATGGCAGCCTGCGCCATTTCTGGAGCGGCGAAATGTTTGCAGCGACCGCCGACCCGGGCCAGGACCCGCGCGGCGCGCCCGACCTGATGCCGCTGTGGACCCTGCTGGACAGCACGCCGGAAGGCCGTGGCAGCGACTGGTACCCCG
>CAMLDT010000269.1 GCA_946479075.1 uncultured Polaromonas sp. | reverse complement strand
CAACATCGTGGTGTTCCGCTCCATGCTGGGCATCAGCTGGATGTGGTTTTTTGGCGCCGTCTTCCTGAGCCAGTTCCCGAGTTTTGCCAAGGAGGTCATGCATGGTGACGAGCGGGTGGCCTCCTTGCTGCTGGTGGTTTTTTCCATCGGCATCGCGACCGGCTCGCTGCTGTGCGAGGTGCTGAGCCGGCGCCATGTCGAAATCGGCCTGGTGCCGCTGGGTGCCATCGGCATGAGCGTGTTCGCGGTAGATCTTTATTTTTCATCGCGCGCCCTCCCGCCGTCTGCGCTGATGGGCGTGGCGACCTTCGTGGCCCAGCCCGCGCACTGGCGGGTGTTGCTGGACCTGGCCCTGCTCAGCCTGTTCGCGGGGCTCTACAGCGTGCCGATGTATGCACTGATCCAGTTGCGCAGCCAGCCCACGCACCGTGCCCGCATCATTGCCACCAACAACATCCTCAATGCGCTGTTCATGATCGTCAGCGCCATGCTGGCTGGGGCGCTGCTGGGCGCAGGCTTCAGCATCCCGCAGATCTTCCTCTTTGTGGGTCTGGCCAATGCCGTGGTGGCCTTTTACATTTTCATGCTGGTGCCCGAATACCTGCTGCGATTCGTGGCGCTGGTGGCCTCGCGCTGCATCTACCGCTTCAAGGTGCGGGGGGATGAGAACATTCCGGTCAAGGGTGCGGTCGTGCTGGTGTGCAACCATGTGAGTTTTATTGATCCGGTGCTGCTGATGGCGGCGAGCCCGCGCCCGATTTATTTCGTGATGGACCACCGCATTTTCAAAATGCCGGTGCTCGGCTGGCTGTTCAGGCTGGCCAAAGCGATTCCGATTGCACCGCGTGCCGAAGATCCGGTGGCCTACGAGGCCGCGTTTGAAGCGGCGGCCAAGGTATTGCGCGAAGGTGATTTGCTGGCCATTTTTCCGGAAGGCGGCATTACCCGGGACGGCACGCTGCAGGACTTCAAGGGCGGCTTGATGAAGATTCTCGACAATGCCGGGCGGGACGGCCTCACGGTGCCGGTGGTTCCGATGGCGCTGAGCAATCTCTGGGGCTCGTTTTTCAGCCGCATCGAGCAAGGCGGCGCCATGGTGAGGCCATTCCGGCGCGGATTCTTCAGCCGCGTGGGTCTGGACATCGGGCCGGCCATCCCGCCCGGGCAGGCGCAACCCGACCTACTCCGCCAGAGTGTGCTGGCCTTGCAGCAGCTTTGAACGCCGGTGGGGTGTTGAAAAAAAGGGAGTCATCATGAGCAAAGCCTTGCGTCTTTCCGAGAAGTGGTTTCAGCGCGGCCTCTGGCTGGTGGCGCTGGTGTTTGCTGCGTTCCTGATCGGCCTGGGAGGCACGCTGGTGGGCGACTTGCCGCAGGTCGAAAAAAGCCTGAGCCTGGATGACTTCATTGAACAGCCGGCTGCTGCGCAACTGCGCCAGGCGCTCAAGCTGGCGGAGCGCCAGGGCCGCGAGGCCGATGAGGCGCTGGAGCAAACCCGGCTCAGGCACCGCGTGGCGCAAGCGAATTCCCGCACGGCCAGCGAGACTTTCAGCAACTGGCTGGCGACGCGGCGCGCCACCGAGCGGGCCGACCAGGACCCGGAACTGCTGGAGCGAACGCGCGCACTGGACGGCCTGAAGGCCGCCGAACGTCAGGCGCTCGCTGCCATGGAGGCGCAGCAGCAAAAAGCGCTGGATACCCGCCAGGGCGCGGCGGGGACACGCGAACGTCTTGCCGAACTGGAACGTGTTGCGCAGGAAAAATGGCAGGCCGCGCAACGCGCGCAGGAACTGCGGGTGTTTCTTTACCGCCTGGCCCTCACCCTGCCGCTGCTTGCGGTGGCGGGCTGGCTGTTTGCCAAAAAGCGCAAAAGCACCTGGTGGCCTTTTGTCTGGGGCTTCATCCTTTTTGCGCTGTTCGCCTTTTTTGTCGAACTGGTGCCTTACCTGCCCAGTTATGGCGGTTATGTGCGTTACATCGTGGGCATTGTCATCACGGTGGTGGTGGGGCGCCAGGCCATTGTTTCGCTGAACCGCTACCTGGAAAAGCAGAAACTCGCCGAACAGCTACCCGATGCGCAGCGCCGGGAGGAGCTCAGCTACGACACGGCGTTGACGCGTCTGTCCAAGGGGGTGTGCCCGGGTTGCGAACGCGCGGTGGACCTGAAAAATCCGGCGATTGATTTTTGCCCGCACTGCGGCATTGGCCTGTTTGACCATTGCGGCGAGTGCACGGCGCGAAAAAGTGCGTTTGCCAAGTTCTGTCATGCCTGCGGGGCGGATGCCAGCCGAGCCCGGCTGCTTCAGGCAACGGGCGTTGATCCCCTGGCGAAGCAACCGGCGGGCCCCGGTGTTTGAGAGTAAAAAGTGCCTGCAGCCCTTGCCCGTCGGGCGCAAGCAGCTCCTGATTTGATAGCGTTTGCTTACACCGGCCGCCCGTAGAACGGGTAGCTCGGATCGTTGTAGCCAGGGCTGGAGGCGTGCCCTGGAACCACCAGCGCATTCACCAAGGCTTCGTCTTCTGCATCCAGCACCAGGTCCACGGCGCCGTAAACATCTTCCAGGTGTGACAGCAGCCGTGGCCCGGCGATCACCGAGCTGACCAGCGGGTTGGCCAGCACCCAGGCGGCCGCGAACTGGCCCGCTACCCAGCCTTTGGCGTCGCAGCGCGCCTTGATCTTTTGGGCGATCAGCAGCGACTCTTCACGGAATTCGGTTTCCAGGATGCGTTTGTCGCCACTGCCGGCGCGTGTGCCTTCGGCGGGCGGCTGGCCGGGCGGGTACTTGCCGGTGAGCACACCACGCGCCAGTGGGCTGTAAGGCACGACGCCCAAGCCATAGTGGCCGCAGGCTGGCAGGATCTCGACCTCGGGCCCCCGGTTGAGCAGGTTGTAATACGGCTGGCAAACCACCGGCTGTGGTACACCGGCCTTTTCGCAGAGGCGAATGATCTCGGCGATGCGCCAGCCGCGGAAGTTGGACAGGCCAAAGCTGCGGATCTTCCCGGCGCGGATCAGGTCGCCCACCGTGCGCACCGCTTCATCCAGGTTTTCGCCATGAAAGTCGCGGTGCAGGTAGAGGATGTCGAGATAGTCCGTGCCCAGGCGCGCCAGCATGGCATCGGTCTGCCGCATGATCCAGCTGCGTGAGTAGTGCGACTGGTTGACGCCTGCACCGGCCTGGTTGCCCAGCTTGCTGGCCAGCACCCAGTCGTGGCGCTGCCCGGCCAGCAGCTTGCCCAGCAGGCGTTCGGACGCGCCTTCGTTGTAGACATCGGCGGTGTCGATGAAATTGATGCCGTGCTCTTTGGCTGAAGCGACGATGCGTGCGGCTTCGTCATCCGGCGTCTGCTTGCCGAACATCATGGTGCCCAGGCACAGGACGGACACTTTCAGGTTGCTGCTTCCGAGCCGACGGTATTTCATGAAAACTCCTTGTCGTGAGGCCGCAGCACCTGCTTAAACGCCGCGCTGCCGGTCCTGTTTGAATTGCTGCACAAAGGCGCCGAAACGGCCCGCGTCCAGCGCATCGCGAACCTCCTGCATCAGGTTCAGGTAGTAGTGCAGGTTGTGGATGCTGCTGAGCATGGGGCCCAGCATCTCACCGCAGCGGTCGAGGTGGTGCATGTAGGCGCGGCTGAAATTTCTGCAGGTGTAGCAGCCGCAGGTGGCGTCCACAGGCGCCTCTTCGGCCTTGTAGCGCGCATTGCGGATTTTCAGGTCGCCGAAACGCGTGAACATGTGGCCGTTGCGCGCATTGCGTGTCGGCATCACGCAGTCGAACATGTCCACGCCCGCGCCCACGCCCTCGACCAGGTCTTCCGGCGTGCCCACACCCATCAGGTAGCGTGGCTTGTTCTCCGGCAGCCGGTGCGGCGTGTGCGCCATGATGCGCTGCATTTCTTCCTTGGGCTCACCGACGCTGACGCCGCCGACGGCGTAACCGGGAAAATCCATCTCGACCAGCGCGTCCAGCGACTCCTGTCGCAGGTTTTCAAACATGCCGCCCTGCACGATGCCGAACAGCGCGTTCGGGTTGTCGAGCCGCGCAAATTCAGCCTCGCAGCGTTGCGCCCAGCGCCGGCTCAGCTCCATGGAAAAGCGCGCTTCGTTTTCGGTGGTGATGTGGCCCTTGGTGTCGTAAGGCGTGCATTCGTCGAACTGCATCACGATGTCGCTGTTCAGGATGGTCTGGATCTGCATCGAGA
>CAMLDT010000268.1 GCA_946479075.1 uncultured Polaromonas sp. | reverse complement strand
CGACGGACGTGACCGGTGCGATCGAGTTGCCAGAAGGCAAGGAAATGGTCATGCCCGGCGACAACGTGTCGATCACCGTCAAGCTGATCAACCCGATTGCCATGGAAGAAGGTCTGCGCTTTGCTATCCGTGAAGGCGGCAAGACCGTCGGCGCTGGTGTTGTGGCCAAGATCATTGCGTAATTCTGAGAATAGTTAAGGAATTACCATGGCCACCAAGCAAAAAATCCGCATTCGCCTGAAGGCGTTTGATTACAAGCTGATCGACCAGTCGGCAGCCGAAATCGTTGACACCGCCAAACGCACCGGCGCGATCGTCAAGGGCCCCGTGCCCCTGCCGACCCGCATGAAGCGTTTTGACATCCTGCGTTCGCCCCACGTCAACAAGACGAGCCGCGACCAGCTGGAAATCCGCACGCACCAGCGTCTGATGGACATCGTGGACCCGACGGATAAAACCGTGGACGCCCTGATGAAGCTCGACCTGCCTGCTGGCGTGGACGTCGAAATCAAGCTGCAGTAAGCGAAATCGGGGTTTCGGCAACAGCCGGAATCCCCAAAACCGGGGGAAATAGCGTGAATTTGCCATTCCTGGCGGTCCGCGCTATACTCTCTGGCTGTCCAGAACTTGCGAAAGCCGGTTTTGGGCGGTTTTATTAACAGTCTTCCACACCAAAACGTCTGCGGCCAATTGAAGTCGCAGCGGTGGAAGTTACGAAAGAACACATCATGAGTCTGAGCAACTCCCTCGGGTTGCTGGGCCGCAAGGTTGGCATGATGCGTCTGTTCACTGATGATGGGGACACAGTTCCTGTCACGGTGGTGGATGTATCCAACAACCGCGTGACCCAGGTTAAAACCGAAGCAAATGACGGCTACGATGCCCTGCAAGTGGCATTCGGTGCGCGCAAAGCGTCGCGCATCACCAAGCCGGCCGCTGGCCACCTTGCGAAAGCAGGCGTTGAGGCCGGTGAAATCCTGAAAGAATTCCGCGTGACGGCTGACGTCGCAGGCAAATATGCCGCCGGCACCGTGGTGCCCGCCGCTGACGTGTTTGCAGTCGGCCAGAAGGTGGACGTGCAAGGCACCTCCATCGGTAAAGGCTATGCCGGCACCATCAAGCGTCACAAGATGAGCTCGCAGCGCGCGTCGCACGGTAACAGCCGTTCGCACAACGTGCCCGGCTCCATCGGTATGGCGCAGGATCCTGGCCGTGTGTTTCCTGGCAAACGCATGACGGGTCACCTCGGTGATGTCACCAAGACCACGCAAAACCTCGACATCGTGCGCATTGACGAAGCCCGTCAACTGCTGATGATCCGCGGTGCTGTGCCTGGTTCCAAGGGTGGTTTTGTGACGGTTCGCGCCGCCATCAAGGCCAAACCAACAGCTGCCAAAGGAGCGAACTGATGCAGGTCGAACTCCTGAATGACCAGGGTCTGGCTTCGTCCAAGGTGGACGTGCCCGATACCGTGTTTGGTCGCGAATACAACGAGAGCCTGGTGCACCAGGTGGTCGTGGCCTTCCAGGCCAACGCCCGTCAAGGCACCCGTGCCCAGAAAGACCGTGAGCAGGTCCGCCACTCGACCAAGAAGCCTTTCAAGCAAAAGGGAACCGGTCGCGCCCGTGCGGGTATGACGTCTTCGCCACTGTGGCGCGGCGGCGGTCGTATTTTCCCGAACATGCCTGATGAAAACTTCACGCAGAAAATCAACAAGAAGATGTACCGCGCCGGCATGGCCTCCATCTTCTCCCAGCTGGCCCGTGAAGGTCGCCTGGCTGTGGTTGATTCGCTGACCGTGGACTCGCCCAAGACCAAGGTCCTGGCCGACAAGTTCAAGGCCATGAACCTCAAATCGGTGCTGGTGATCGCTGACGAAGTCGACGAGAACCTGTACCTGGCCTCCCGTAACCTGACCAACATTCTGGTGGTTGAGCCCCGTTACGCCGATCCGGTGTCGCTGGTTCACTTCAAGAAGGTCCTGGTCACCAAGGCTGCCATGGACAAACTCAAGGAGATGTTCGCATGAGCGCCGTGAACACCAAACCAAAATTCGACGAAGGCCGCCTGATGCAGGTGCTGGTCGCTCCCATCGTGTCTGAAAAGGCAACCATGGTCGCGGACAAGTCCAATGCCGTGCTGTTCAAGGTACTGCAGGACGCCACCAAGCCTGAAATCAAGGCTGCCGTGGAGCTGATGTTCAAGGTGGACGTCAAGGCCGTTTCCGTACTCAACCAAAAAGGCAAAACCAAGCGGTTTGGCAAGGGCACCGGCCGTCGCGACAACATTCGCAAGGCTTATGTGACGCTGAAGCCCGGTCAAGAGCTGAACATCGGTGGGGAGGCTGCGTAATCATGGCTGTCATCAAAATGAAACCCACCTCCCCCGGCATGCGCGGGATGGTGAAGATTTCCCGGGATCACCTGCACAAGGGTGAGCCTTACGCGCCGCTGCTGGAGCCGCAATTCCAGAGGTCCGGCCGTAACAACAACGGGCACATCACTGTTCGCCACAAGGGCGGCGGTCACAAGCACCACTACCGTGTGGTGGACTTCAAGCGCAACAAGGATGCCATTCCGGCCAAGGTCGAGCGTATCGAGTACGACCCCAACCGCACGGCCCACATTGCGCTGATCTGCTACGCCGACGGCGAGCGTGCCTACATCATCGCCCCGCGTGGCCTTGAAGTCGGCGCCACGCTGGTCAGCGGTGCGGAAGCCCCGATCCGTGTCGGCAACACCCTGCCGATCCGCAACATTCCTGTGGGCTCCACCATCCATTGCATCGAGATGCAAATCGGCAAGGGTGCGCAAATCGCCCGTTCCGCCGGCACCTCGGCAACGCTGCTGGCTCGCGAAGGCACTTACGCCCAGGTGCGCATGCGCTCCGGTGAGGTTCGCAAGATCCACATCGAATGCCGCGCCACCATCGGTGAAGTTGCCAACGAAGAACACAGCCTGCGCCGTCTCGGCAAGGCCGGTGTGAAGCGCTGGATGGGTATCCGCCCGACGGTTCGCGGTGTGGTCATGAATCCGGTCGATCACCCACACGGTGGCGGCGAAGGCAAGACCGGCGAAGGCCGCCATCCTGTCGATCCATGGGGTAACCTGACCAAGGGCTACCGCACCCGCAACAACAAGCGCACGCAAGTGATGATTGTTTCGCGTCGCAAGAAGTAAGGCTAACCCATGACACGTTCACTCAAAAAAGGTCCCTTTGTCGACCAGCACCTGGTAGCCAAGGCCGACAAGGCCGTTACCAACAAAGACAAAAAGCCGATCAAGACCTGGTCGCGCCGCTCCATGATCCTGCCCGAGTTCATCGGCCTGACCATCGCCGTGCACAACGGCAAGCAGCACGTCCCTGTCTACATCACCGATCAAATGGTTGGCCACAAGCTGGGCGAGTTTGCACTCACCCGGACTTTCAAAGGTCATCCGGCTGACAAAAAAGTTGTGAGAAAGTAAGGAAAGACCATGGAAACACGTGCAACCCTCCGGGGCGTTCGTCTGTCGGTCGACAAGGGCCGTCTGGTCGCCGACCTGATCCGCGGCAAAAAAGTGGATCAGGCGCTCAACATCCTGAACTTCACGCAGAAAAAAGCTGCGGGAATCATCAAGAAGGTGGTTGAGTCCGCTATTGCCAACGCTGAGCACAACGACGGCGCCGACATCGACGAACTGAAGGTGAAAACCATCTACGTCGAACAAGGCACCACGCTCAAGCGTTTCTCGGCGCGCGCCAAGGGCCGCGGCAACCGTATCAGCAAGCCCACGTGCCATGTGTACGTTGTGGTTGGCAATTAAGAAGGCAGACAGGATATGGGACAAAAAATCAACCCAACCGGGTTCCGCCTCGCGGTCAGCCGCAACTGGTCCAGCCGCTGGTACGCAAGCAACCGTGATTTCGCCGGCATGCTGGCCGAAGACATCAAGGTTCGCGATTACCTCAAGGCCAAACTGAAGAACGCTGCGGTGTCGCGCGTTCTGATCGAGCGTCCTGCCAAGAACGCCCGCATCACGATTTTCTCGGCACGTCCGGGCGTCGTGATCGGCAAAAAGGGCGAGGACATCGAGAACCTCAAGAAAGAACTGAGCCGCCAGCTGGGCGTGCCGGTCGCCGTGAACATCGAAGAAGTTCGCAAGCCTGAAATTGATGCCAAGCTGATCGCAGACAGCATCACCCAGCAGCTTGAAAAACGCATCATGTTCCGCCGTGCCATGAAGCGCGCCATGCAAAACGCCATGCGTCT
>CAMLDT010000267.1 GCA_946479075.1 uncultured Polaromonas sp. | reverse complement strand
ATTCCTGGCTGGTGCCGGGCATGAAGCCGGGCACGTCGACGAAGGTGAGCACCGGGATGTTGAAGGCGTCGCAGAAGCGCACGAAGCGCGCGGCCTTGATGCTGCTCTTGATGTCCAGGCAGCCGGCCAGCACCAGCGGCTGGTTGGCGACGATGCCCACGCTCTGGCCTTCCATGCGCGCAAACCCGATGATGATGTTTTTGGCGTACTCGGGCTGCAGTTCAAAGAAATCGCCGTCGTCCACCGTCTTGGTGATCAGCTCCTTCATGTCGTAGGGCTTGTTCGGGTTCTCGGGCACCAGCGTGTCCAGGCTCAGGTCCATGCGGGCGGCCGGGTCGGCGCTCGGGCGTATCGGTGCTTTTTCGCGATTGTTCAGCGGCAGGTAGTTGTAGAGCCGGCGCAGCATCAACAGTGCTTCCACATCGTTTTCAAACGCCAGGTCGGCGACGCCGCTGCGCGTGGTGTGGGTGGTGGCGCCGCCCAGTTCTTCGGCCGTCACCTCCTCATGGGTCACGGTTTTCACGACCTCGGGGCCGGTGACGAACATGTAGCTGCTGTCCTTCACCATGAAGATGAAGTCGGTCATGGCCGGCGAATACACGGCGCCACCGGCGCAAGGTCCCATCACCATGCTGATCTGCGGCACCACGCCCGAGGCCATGACGTTGCGCTGGAACACGTCGGCATAACCACCAAGCGAAGCCACGCCTTCCTGGATGCGCGCGCCGCCGGAGTCGTTGAGGCCGATCACCGGCGCGCCGACCTTCATGGCCTGGTCCATCACCTTGCAGATTTTCTCCGCGTGGGCCTCGCTGAGCGCCCCGCCGAAGACGGTGAAGTCCTGGCTGAAGACAAATACCAGCCGGCCGTTGATCATGCCGTAGCCGGTCACCACGCCGTCGCCGGGCACCTTGTTGTCCTGCATTCCGAAGTCGGTGCAGCGGTGCTCGACAAACATGTCCCATTCTTCAAACGTGCCTTCGTCGAGCAGCAACTCCAGCCGCTCGCGCGCCGTGAGTTTGCCCTTGCCGTGTTGGGCATCAATGCGTTTCTGCCCACCGCCGAGTCGCGCTGCGGCACGCTTTTTCTCCAGTTGTTCGAGGATGTCCTGCATGGTGTGTTTTCTCTCTGTCTTTGAATATGCTATTTATTTGATAGCTGCCTGCGCCCGGCTGGCGTGGGCTGCAAGCAGATTTCGTGCTGCAGTCGAAGCCGGGATGCGGCCATCGGCGACATCGGCCAGTGTTGCCGGCAACACGGCGCTGACCGCCGGGTCCTGGCGGAAGGCCTGTTTGAGGGCAGCGTCAATGCGTTCCCACATCCAGGCCAGCGATTGCTGCTGACGCCGCGCGGCCAGCCGGCCATTGGCGGTCTGAATCGTTTTGAACTGTGTCACCGCGGTCCAGAAAGCATCGACGCCCGTGTTGTGCAGTGCGCTGAGCTGGATCACCTGCGGGTGCCAGGTCTTGTCGAAGTTTTCGGCCTGCGATGCGCCCATGGCGTTGTTCACCAGCCCGAACAGCCGCATCGCCGAGGTGATCTGGGCCTGCGCGCGCATCGCGGCGTCGGCGTCGATGTCAGCCTTGTTGATGATGACCAGGTCAGCCAGCTCCATCACGCCCTTCTTGATCGCCTGCAAATCGTCGCCGGCATTGGGCAACTGCATCAGCACGAACATGTCAGTCATGTTGGCCACTGCGGTTTCGCTCTGGCCCACGCCGACGGTTTCGACAATCACCACGTCATAACCCGCGGCTTCGCAGACCAGCATGGCCTCACGGGTTTTCTCGGCGACGCCACCCAGGGTGCCCGACGACGGGCTGGGCCGGATGTAGGCTTTTTCGTGGACCGACAACTGTTCCATGCGCGTCTTGTCGCCGAGGATGGAGCCACCGGAGACACTTGACGAGGGGTCGATGGTCAGCACCGCCACGCGGTGCCCCTGCTTGATCAGGTAGAGGCCCAGCACCTCGATGAAGGTCGATTTGCCGACGCCCGGCACGCCGCTGATGCCCAGGCGAAAAGCCTTGCCGGTGTGCGGCAGCAAGGCGGTCAGCAGTTCGTCGCCCTGCGAGCGGTGGTCGGCACGGGTTGACTCCAGCAGCGTGATGGCCTTGGCGATGGCGCGGCGCTGCGCGGGGGCGTCGCCGCGCAGAATACCTTGGAGCCACCCATCCGTTCGCCCTGAGCCTGTCGAAGGGCTTGTCTCATTCACCTGTCCGCCCTGAGCATTCGGAACAGCTTCGACGGGCTCAGCCCGAACGGCGGAAACAGATCGTGCAAGCTGCCTAATCTCATCCCAATCACCACGAATCAGTGCTTCCTTCTTAGCCCGCGACCAACCCTTGATCTGCTGCTCAAAGCCAATCGCTCCCTCGCGCGTCTCAAACTCCCCTTGCCAGACAAGTTCAACAGGCTTGCGGGTGGATGTATAGCCGATCTGTCCTGTATGGTGCTGCTGCAGGCGCGCGTCCAGGTCGTCTGTGTGACCGCAGTAATACGACCCATCAGAGCAGTGCAGGAGATAGACGAAGAACGGTTTCACAAGTGCATCAGGAGAAAGAGGCTTCGACAAGCTTCCTTCGACTCCGCTCAGGACAGGCGGCTTCGACAAGCTTCCTTCGACTCCGCTCAGGACAGGCGGCTTCGACAAGCTCAGCCCGAACGGTCTTGGATTGTGGGCCAGACAAATGACGCATCACTTCAGCGCAGCCTTGATCTGCTCCAGCACGTCCTTGGCGCTGGCCGGGATCGGCGTGCCAGGGCCGTAAATGCCTTTGACGCCGGCCTCGTACAACATCTCGTAGTCCTGCCGCGGGATCACGCCGCCGACAAACACGATGATGTCGTCGGCGCCCTGCTTTTTCAGCTCGGCGATGATGGCCGGCACCAGGGTCTTGTGGCCGGCGGCGAGTGTGGAGACACCGACCGCATGCACGTCGTTTTCAATCGCCTGGCGCGCGCATTCTTCCGGCGTCTGGAACAGCGGGCCCATGTCCACGTCGAAGCCGAGGTCGGCAAAGGCCGTGGCCACCACCTTGGCGCCGCGGTCGTGGCCGTCCTGGCCGAGTTTGGAGATCATCACGCGCGGGCGACGGCCCTGCTCTTCAGCGAAGGTATTGATTTCGGTCTTGAGGTTTTCCCAGCCTTCGGCCGAGTCATAAGCAGCAGCGTACACACCGGTCACCTTTTGGGTATCGGCGCGATGGCGCCCGTAAACTTTTTCGAGGGCATCACTGACCTCGCCCACCGTGGCGCGCAGGCGCACGGCCTTGATGCTCAGATCCAGCAGGTTGCCATCGCCTTTTTCAGCAGCGGCGGTCAGCGCGTCCAGCGCGGCCTGCACCGCCGCGCTGTCGCGGCTGGCACGTATCGCCTTCAGGCGCATGATCTGGCCCTCGCGCACCGCCACGTTGTCGATGTCGCGCGCCTCAATCGCGTCCTCGGTCTTGAGCTTGTATTTGTTGACACCGACGATCACGTCCTTGCCGCTGTCGATGCGCGCCTGCTTCTCAGCCGCCGCCGCTTCGATCTTGAGCTTGGCCCAGCCGCTGTCCACGGCCCTGGTCATGCCGCCCATGGCATCGACTTCTTCAATGATGGCCCAGGCGGCGTCGGCCATGTCCTGGGTCAGTTTTTCCATCATGTAGCTGCCAGCCCAGGGGTCGATCACGTTCGGGATGTGGGTTTCTTCCTGGATGATGAGCTGGGTGTTGCGCGCGATGCGCGAGGAGAACTCGGTCGGCAGCGCAATCGCTTCGTCAAAACTGTTGGTGTGCAGGCTTTGCGTGCCGCCAAACACCGCGGCCATGGCCTCGATGGTGGTGCGCACCACGTTGTTGTACGGGTCCTGCTCGGTCAGGCTCCAGCCCGAGGTCTGGCAGTGCGTGCGCAGCATCAGGCTCTTGGGGCTTTTCGCATTGAACTCTTTCATGATGCGGCACCAGAGCAGGCGCGCGGCACGCATCTTGGCGACTTCGAGGTAGAAATTCATGCCGATGGCCCAGAAAAAGCTCAGGCGGCCGGCAAAACCATCGACATCCAGGCCCTTGGCCATCGCCGTTTTCACGTACTCCTTGCCGTCGGCCAGCGTGAAAGCCAGTTCCAGCGCCTGGTTGGCGCCGGCTTCCTGCATGTGGTAACCGGAGATGGAAATCGAGTTGAACTTCGGCATGTGTTTGGCCGTGTACTCGATGATGTCGCCAATGATGCGGATGCTGGGCTGCGGCGGAAAGATGTAGGTGTTGCGCACCATGAACTCTTTGAGGATGTCGTTCTGGATGGTGCC
>CAMLDT010000266.1 GCA_946479075.1 uncultured Polaromonas sp. | reverse complement strand
TCAAGGGCCATCCGGCGGTGCTGATCGTGGCGCCGCTGTCGGGCCACTACGCCACCCTGCTGCGCGATACCGTGCGCACCATGCTCAAGGACCACAAGGTCTACATCACCGACTGGAAAAACGCCCGCACCGTGCCGCTGTCCGACGGCGCCTTCTCGCTGGACGACTACGTCAACTACGTGCAGGAATTCATCCGCCACCTGCAGGGCATTTACGGTAACTGCCACGTGATCAGCGTCTGCCAGCCGACGGTGCCCGTGCTGGCGGCGATTTCCCTGATGGCCAGCCGCGGCGAAACCACACCGCTGTCCATGACCATGATGGGCGGGCCCATCGACGCCCGCAAGTCGCCCACGGCCGTCAACAACCTGGCCACGAACAAGAGCTACGAATGGTTCGAAAACAACGTGATCTACCGGGTGCCGGGCAACTTTCCCGGCGCCGGACGCCGGGTGTACCCGGGCTTTTTGCAACACACCGGGTTTGTGGCCATGAACCCCGACCGCCACGCCAGCAGCCATTACGACTACTTCAAGAACCTGCTCAAGGGCGATGACGCCAGCACCGAGGCGCACACCAAGTTCTACGACGAGTACAACGCGGTGCTGGACATGGACGCCGATTACTACCTGGACACGATCAAGACCGTGTTCCAGGAGTTCAAGCTGGTCCACGGCACCTGGGACGTGAAGTCCATCGATGGTGAGCTCGAACGCGTGCGCCCGCAGGACATCACGACGACGGCCCACTTCACCGTCGAGGGCGAGCTCGACGACATCTCCGGCGCCGGTCAGACCGAAGCGGCACATGGCTTGTGCACCGGCATCCCGAAATCCCGCCAAAAACATCTGGAGGTCAAGGGCGCCGGGCACTATGGCATCTTCAGCGGCCGGCGCTGGCGCGACATCGTGTACCCCCAGGTCAAGGCTTTCATTCTTGAGAACAACAAGCCTGTAGCCCTTGCCAGTCAAGGAAAAGCAGCTCCTAAAAAGACAGCGAAGCCGGCCAGCGCCCGCAGCCCCGCGGCCAAGCCACGCGCCGCCGCCAAAAAAACCGCCGGGAAATAAATAAGCATCCCGCTGCCCCAGGCCCGCGCCGTGGATCCGCTCGCCGAACGCATCAACGCCGCGCTGCCGCAAACCCAGTGCACGCGCTGCAGCTACCCGGACTGCGCGGCCTACGCAGAGGCCATCAGCACGGCGGAAGCAGACATCAACCAGTGCCCGCCCGGCGGCGCTGAAGGCATCGCCAGGCTGGCAGCGCTCACCGGCCGCCCCGTGCTGCCGCTCAATCCCGCCAACGGCCTGGAAGGCCCGCGCCACCTGGCCGTCATCGACGAGGCCTGGTGCATCGGCTGCACGCTGTGCCTGGACGCCTGCCCGACCGACGCGATTGTCGGCAGCAACAAGCTGATGCACACCGTCATCGAGCCGTATTGCACCGGCTGCGAACTGTGCATCCCGGTCTGCCCGGTCGATTGCATCAGCCTGGACAATGTCAGCGCCGGCAGGACCGGATGGGCCGCATGGTCCGAGGCGGACGCCCGCCAAGCCCGGGAACGCTATGAATTTCATAGCTCGCGGCGCAGTACCGGTGGGGGCTCAACCCGTAAAACGCTTCAAAAATCCGGCGCAAGTGCCGAACCGGCTCCGCCGCCCAGCGCCACGCCGGAGGCCGAACGCAAGCAGGCGGTGATCGCCGCGGCACTGGCCCGGGCACGGTCTTTGCGAAACAGGCCCTGATGCTCCCCTTCGAGGTTTGACTTGTCCCCTGCCACCCCCTCCTCCCCCCCTCCCGACACGCCCGCCCCCGCCACCCGGCCCGCCTTCCTGATCCGCAGCGCCGTGCTGCAGCCGGCACGCCGTCTGATGGACCGCCTGTCCTACCCGCGCAAGTTCCTGCTGATTTTTTTGCTGTTTGCGCTGCCGCTGGCGCTCACGCTGTATTTGCTGGTCGGCGAAATCAACAATTCCATCCGTTTTGCTGAAAAGGAAATCGCCGGTGCCCAATACCTGCGGCCGCTGCGCGCGCTGCAGGAACAGGTCGCGCGCAGCCGCCTGATGGCGCGTGCCCATGCCGCCGGCCAGACCAGCCTGCGGCCGGACCTGGTGGGGGTGCAGGCGGCCATCCAGGCGGTGCTCCAGGATCTGGAAAAAGTGGATGCCCAGGTCGGTGCAGAGCTGGCTTCGACCCGCACGCTGGGGGTGGTCCGGGAAAACGCCGCGTTCCTGAGCAGCCGGCTGCTGGGGCTGCCGCCGGTGGACACCGACGTACTGCACGGCAAGCTGCAGGAAGACATCAGCGCGCTGATGGCGCTGGTCGGCGACACCTCCAACCTGATCCTGGACCCGGACCTGGACGCCTACTACATGATGGAGGGCGTGCTGCTCAAGCTGCCCGACGCGGCCGACCTGCTGCTGCAGGCACGGCTGCTGACGCAGGAACGTGTCGCCAGCGGTCCGGTGCAGGGCGGGCAAAACGCCGACCTGATCCGCCTGAGCGGGCTGATCGAATCCAACCTGGCACGCACGCGTTACGGCGCAGAGACCGCCTTCAAGAGCGAAAAAACCGGCCAGCTCAAGCTGCGCCTGTCGGACACCGTGCAATCCTACGAACTGGCGGTGCGCGAGGCGGTCGCCGCGATGCGCGGGCTGACCGCGCCCGGCGTGGCCTACGCCGCCATCAGCACGGCCGGCCAGTTGCTGGCGCGCGCCCAGGCGGCCAACTACAGCTTGTGGGAGCGCGAATCGGCCGAACTGCAGGGCCTGCTGGAAGCGCGCATCCGCGCCCTGCATCAGCGCGTGGTGGTGGTGGTGGCCTTTGTGGCTGCCGTCGTGGTCGCTGTTCTCTATCTGCTGCTGGCCTTTTACGCCGGGGTGATGCGCACCGTCACGCGCCTGCGCGAAGCCTCCGAAGGCATGCTGGGCGAGCGCGACACGAGTTCGGTGATGCTGGACACCCGCGACGAAATGGGCGAGGTGGTGCTGGCCTTCAACCGCGTCGCCAACCGCCTGCGCAGCGAAAAATCGCAGGCCGAAAACGAAAGCCGGCGCGCCCGCGCGGCCGAGGAAGAAGTGCTGGCGCGCGAGTCCGAGCTGGTACGCGCCCGCGAGGCTGCCGAAAAGGCCGTGCTGGCCAAGGCCGCCTTTCTGGCGACCATGAGCCACGAGATCCGCACCCCGCTCAACGGCGTGGTCGGCATGAGCGCCCTGCTGGCCGAAACCTCGCTGGACGCCGAGCAGCGCGACTTTCTGCAAACCATCCGCCTGTCCAGCGACCAGTTGCTGGCCGTGATCAACGACATCCTGGATTTTTCCAAGATCGAGTCCGGCAAGTTTGACCTTGAAAACGAGCCGCTGAGCCTGCGCAACGTGATGGAAGAAGCCTGCGACATCGCCGCGCCGCGCGCCCGCGAAAAAGGCCTGGAGCTGATCGTCGATGTGCCGGACGCCGCTGCCGGCGGGCCGCCCGCAGCCATCAGCGGCGACGTGACGCGGCTGCGCCAGATTTTCATCAACCTGGTCAACAACGCCGTCAAGTTCACTGATAGCGGCGAGGTCTCGGTGCAGGCGCGGCTGGCCGAGCCGCCCGATACCGATGGTCGGGCATTGCTGGAATTCAGCGTGCACGACACCGGTATCGGCATCCCGCCGGACCGTGTCAATGCGCTGTTCGAGGCCTTCACCCAGGTCGATACCTCGACCACCCGCAAATACGGCGGCACCGGCCTGGGCCTGGCCATCTGCAAACGGCTGGTCGAGCTGATGGGCGGGCGCATCGCCGTGCGCAGCGAGCCCGGCAAGGGCTCGGTGTTTTCGTTCACCGTGCGGGCGCCGCTGGCCGAGCTGCCGCGCGCCCTGACGCCGATGGACGCCGCCGCCCTGCAGGGGCACCGCGTGCTGGTGGTGGACGACCACCCGGTCAACGTGCGGGTGCTGACGCGGCAGTTGCGCCAGTGGGGCATGCGCGTGGCCAGCGCCGAATCCGGCGTGCTGGCGCTGGACGTGCTGGACCAGGGCGCCCTGCCCGACATCGTCATCACCGACATGCACATGCCGGGCATGGACGGCGTGGAGCTGGCGCGTCATATCCGCGCCCTGCCCGGTGGCGCAACGCTGCCGCTGATGCTGCTGAGTTCGGGCTTCATGCCGGCCGGCGCCGAAGGCACCTCGCTGTTTGATGTGCGCCTGCTGAAACCGGCGCGGCACAACCAGCTGTTCGAGGCGCTGGCGCGTTGCCTGTCGCCGGACAGCGCCGCGCAAACCCGGCCACGCGAACCTGCTGACGTGAAGAAACACATCACCGTGCTGGTCGCCGATGACAACGCCGTCAACCG
>CAMLDT010000265.1 GCA_946479075.1 uncultured Polaromonas sp. | reverse complement strand
CCTGCTTGAGCAGGTCGCCCACGCTTTGCTGGTGCTGGGTGACCAGCGTGATGCCGATGCTGCAGGTGCCGTCGTACTCGTTGCCGGCCAGGTCGCAGGGTTCGCACAGCGTGGCAAGAATTTTCTGGGCCACCACCCTGGCGCGTTCACTGGCGGCCGCGCGGTCGTCGCCCAGGTCCTGCAGCAGCACCACGAACTCATCGCCGCCGAGCCGGGCCACCGTGTCACGCAGCCGCACGCAGGAATTGAGCTTCGCCGCCACCTGCTGCAACAACAGGTCGCCGGTCGCATGGCCGCGCGTGTCGTTGAGCACCTTGAAGTTGTCCAGGTCGATGAACATCAGCGCGCCGGTGCGGTCGGGGTTGTCGGTCGGCACCAACGCGTGGCGCAGGCTGTCCATCAGCAACTGCCGGTTGGGCAGCTGCGTCAGCGGGTCGTAAAACGCCAGGTGCTCGATTTCTTCCTCGGCGGCCTTGCGGGTGGTGATGTCGCGGGCGACCGCGACCCAGTGCGTGAGCCCGCGGCTGAAGTAGTCCACCGGCACGATGTCCAGCTCCAGCCAGAACTGGTGGCCGTTCTTTTTGTAGTTGATGAGTTCGGCGCGCACCGGCTGCGCCTGTTGCAGGGCCTTGCGGATGCGGTCCAGTTCGGCGCGCTGCGTGCGTTCGCCCTGCAGCAGCCGCGGCGTCTTGCCCAGCACCTCGCTGCGGCTGTAGCCGGTGTGGCGTTCAAACGCGTCGTTGACAAACACGATGCGCGGGCCGGGGCTCTCCAGCGGTCCGGCCTCGGTGATCAGCACCAGGTCGTTGAGCCGGGAGATGCTGGTCTGCAGCAGCAGCAACTGCTCCTGCGACCTGCGCCGTTCGGAAACGTCGTGCAGGTAAAGCGCCAGGCCGTCTTCAAACGGATAGATGCGCAGTTCCAGCCATTTGCCGGGCGCGGTGAAGAAGGCTTCGAACTCCTGGTTGCTGGCGCTGTTGAGCGAAGCCATCAGGTTGTGCCGCAACTGGGCGCTGCCGTCGCTGTCGAGCGCGTCCCAGATCGGCTGCCCCAGCACGGCCGTGCCAGGCTGGCCCAGCAGGGCGGCGGCCTCGCCGTTGATGTAGCTCAGGCAGCCGGCGCGGTCCACGGTCACAAAAGCATCGTGAATGCTGGCCAGCGTGGTGGCCAGTCGCATGGTCAGGCTCCGCGTTTCCTGTTCGGCGCGTTTTTGCGCGGTGAGGTCGCGTATCACACCGGCCAGCTGGACCACAGCGCCCGCGCTGTCGCGCACGGCCTCGCCCAGCGCGCGCACCCAGAGGCGCTGGCCGGACGCCGTGACCATCTGGACTTCTTCGTCAAAGGCCGTTCCGTTGTCCAGGCAGGCGGTCAATGCCGCAGCCATGCGCTCACGCGCCTCCGGTGCAAACAGGCCGGCAAAGTCACCCCAGGCCGGCGGCTGGCTGGTCAAGCCCAGCAGGTCGGCAAGGGGTTCTGAGCACACCAGCTGATGCTGCGGCAGCGCCAGCATCCAGCTTCCGGCGCCGCTGGCCTGCTCCAGCAGGCGTAACAAGTCGGGTGGTGGCCGCAATCCTTCCAGTGTCGGGGTGAACAGCGCGTGCTGGCGCTGGAGCGGGAGCGGGGGAGTCAAGGACATATACGAAAGAAGGTAACACGCACGTTTGCGGAACCTGGCTGCCGGCAACGCCCGTTGCGGTGTCGGACGGCAGCCTTGTACGCGGCTGCAGCCGGCGTCAGCGCTGCGCGGCCAGGCGCTTGCGAGGGCCTTCGGGCGGCGCTTTGGCGCCTCTGGACAGGCCGGCTTGACCCCACGCGCAGCTTCCTGCGTGACGGCCGTGTCCTACACCGAGGGGGGCCATTCCCTCAGGAAACACGCCTCAGCGCGTTCTTATATTGCTTAGCACTTTAGTTCAAAAAAGCACGTAAACCTTTCCCTCTCAAGCGCGCCTTACCGCAGCTTTTGGCCAGACCATTGACCCGACCCATGAACGAACAAATCCAGCAACTGAAACAGCATTCCGACGTCCAAAGCCTGCGCCCCGCGCTTCATTCCCTCTGTACCCAATACGGCTCCGTAGCCCGTCTCGACATCCTGGCCGCCAGCCAGTCCGGCAAGCGCCAGGCCTTGTGCTTTTTGCGCATGGATTCGGCGGAGCAGGAGCGGCAGCTGATGCAGGACCTGGGCGTCGGGCGTTTTGCCGGCGACCTGGTCATGATTGTTGATTTGCAGACGCCGGGCACGGCTTCTGCTGAAGCCGCCGGCCTGCAGGCCGCATGAAGGCGCCGCACCACCATGACGCCAACGGGGTTCAGGAGATTCTTCTGGTCTCGGGGACGCGTCCTGAAATCATCAAGCTGGCGCCGCTCTACCATGCCCTGCGTGAAGCGCCCTGGGCGCGCGTGTCCTGGCTGCATACCGGCCAGCACGGTGACATGGCCAGCCAGATCCTGTCCTGCTTTGATGTGGTGCCGGACAGCTCGCTCACCCGGGACGGTGACAGCCTGCTGGACTTCAGCACCGGCTGCCGCCGGCAACTCGATGCAGTGATGCAGCAGCGCGACTGGGCGCTGGTGGTGGTTCAGGGCGACACCGAAAGTGCTTTCCAGGGCGCGCTGGCCGGGTTTTACCACCGCGTGCCCGTGGCGCATGTGGAGGCCGGATTGCGCACCTATAACCTCGCCCGGCCTTTCCCCGAGGAGGGCTTGCGCCAGATGATCAGCCGGCTGGCGCGGTTTCATTTCGCGCCGACCCAGCGCGCCCGCCTGGCCTTGCAGAACGAAGGCATTGCCGACGAATTCATCAGCCTCACCGGCAACACCGTGGTCGATGCGCAGCAATGGACCTGCGCCCACCGCGGCGTCAAGCGCCGCGTGCAAGGTCGCGGCCACCTGCTGGTGACGGTGCACCGCCGCGAAAACTGGGGTCACGACGTGCAGGAAATCTGCCATGCGATTGCTGACATTGCGTGCCGGCAGCCCGACCTGCAGGTGCTGTTTCCGGTGCACCTCAATCCCGTGATCCAGGGCCCGGTCAACAACATCCTGGGTGGCATCGCCAACGTGACGCTGACCGCGCCGCTGGACTACACCGGCATGCAGCAGGCACTTGCCGATGCCTGGCTGGTGTTGACCGATTCGGGGGGGCTGCAGGAAGAAGCGCCGACCTTTGGCGTGCCGGTGCTGGTCTTGCGCGACGAAACCGAACGGCCCGAGGCGATTGAAGCGGGCTGTGCCTTGCTGATTGGTGCGACCCGCAGCGCCATCGTCGGCGAAGTCATCCGGCTTTCGGAGGACACCGCAGCCTGGAGCCGCATGGCGCGGGCCGGCAATCCCTTTGGCGACGGAACGGCCTCGGCGCAAATCGTGGCGGTCCTCCAGCGCACCCTGGTCGGCGCACCCGACGTCCAACCCGCGCTGGCCTGAGCTTTTTTTCGAAAGTCTGATGATGCTGACTGCCTTCAAACCCTTGCCGTCACTGCCCCGGTGTGTGTCTGCGGCCCTGTTGCTGGGCGCTTCGCTGCCGGCCTGGGCCCAGCCTGCCACCGGCGAAGCGCTGGTGCCCTCGTTCAAGGACTACCCCGTGGCGGCAGTGCTGGCCGTGTTGCTGGTTCTGGTCGTGTTGCTCATGACGCTGTATGGCATACGGCATTTCATGTTCACCATGAACCGCCTGACCGGACAGCAGCGCCACCCTTATATCGACATCGCGGTGGCGCGCTGGCCCATGATCACGGTGTTCATCGCCGCGCACAACGAGGAAAAGGTGATCGCCGGCTGCATGCAGGCCTTGCTCAACACCGATTACCCGGCGGACTGTCTCAAGATCATTCCCGTCAATGACCGGTCCAAGGACGGCACGGGCGCCATCATCGATGACTATGTGGCGCGTTATCCGGCACGCATTTCGCCGTTTCACCGCACCAGTGGCAAGGCCGGCAAGTCGGCGGCGCTCAAGGACGCACTGCACTTCGCCGAGGGCGACATCGCCATCATTTTTGACGCCGACTACGTGCCGGGCCGCGGCCTGCTCAAGCAACTGGTTGCGCCGTTTTTCGACCCTGAGGTCGGCGCCGTGATGGGCCGCGTGGTGCCGGTCAACAGTGGTGCCAACCTGCTCACCCGCCTGCTGGACCTGGAGCGGTCTGCCGGCTACCAGGTGGACCAGCAGGCCCGCATGAACATGAACCTGATGCCGCAGTACGGCGGCACGGTCGGCGGCGTGCGCCTGTCGGCGGTCGAGGCCGTCGGCGGCTGGCACGACGACACCCTGGCCGAAGACACCGACATCACCTTCCGCCTGATGTTCAATGGCTGGAAGACGGTCTACACCAACCGCTCGGA
>CAMLDT010000264.1 GCA_946479075.1 uncultured Polaromonas sp. | reverse complement strand
GCAAACTTGGCGTTCTTGGCCACGTTGCCGTAGAAGCCCGACGAGGTATTGATCATGGCGCATTCGCCCGACACAAAGCTGGCTTCTGGCACATTGCCGCGGCCCTTGTAGACGAACAGGCCCTGCTTGGCCATATTGCCCAGGTTTTCAATGTGACGCACGTGCAGCGGCGAATTGATTTTCATGCGTGCGTCGAGGCCGGCCAGACCATTGCTTTTGGTGGCGAACTCGACGTTGTGCCAGGCTGAGAAGCTCTCGAGCTGGGTCCAGCCCTGCCAGGCGGTGGTGAACGGGCACTTGTGCCCGCTGGCCTTCAGTTTGGCGGCGGCTGCAGTGACTTCTGGCCAGGTGGCGGGCAGCTTGTCCGTCGGAATGCCGGCCGCCTTGAAAGCGTCCTTGTTGATATAAAACACAGTGGTGGAGCTGTTGAACGGGAAGCTCAGCATCTGGCCGTTTGGCGCGGTGTAATAGCCCGCAACCGCTGGAATATAAGCGGTCGGATCGAACTTTTCGCCAGCGTCTTTCATCACCTTGCCGACGGGAACGATCGCGTTCTTGCTCGCCATCATGGTGGCGGTGCCCACTTCGAACACCTGCAGGATGTTGGGTGCGTTGCCGGCGCGAAAAGCAGCAATCGAGGCGGTCATCGATTCGTCGTACGTGCCCTTGAAGGTTGGCACGACCTTGTATTCCTTCTGGCTCTCGTTGAATTGCTTGGCCAAGTCATTGACCCATTCACCGTTGACGGCGGTCATCGAATGCCACCACTGAATTTCGGTCTGGGCGTGGCTGACGACGGGCGCAACAAGTGCGCAGGCCGCCAGGGCGATAGCTGTGAAGCTTTTTTTCATTGCAACTCCTGGATGGAACGTGGAACGGGATGTCCACACAAATTAAACCGCCGAGTTTACGAACGATTTGTGACACGGCGATTTAAGCGGGCTGCAAGCGGGCCCACAAGCGGGTTTCCACGCAGGGGCCGGGGGGTAGGGCTGCAAATGTTGCGCTGCGGTAACATACGGACAAGGTGCCGGACCCAGGCCCCCGCCGGCTCCCAGCGGGCCCTTTTTTAGCACCCGGCCCCTCCCACGATGAACGCTCCTGAAGCTCTCCAAAAATTAGACGCCCTGGCCGACGAGGCCAAGCCGGGCGAAGCCCGCATTCGCGAGATTCCTTACAACTACACCTCGTTTTCCGACCGGGAGGTGGTGATTCGCCTGCTGGGCGCACGGGCCTGGGATCTGCTGAACCTGCTGCGCGACGAGCGCCGCACCGGCCGCTCGGCCCGCATGTTGTACGAGGTGCTGGGTGACATCTGGGTGGTGCAGCGCAACCCCTATCTGCAGGACGACCTGCTGGACAACCCCAAGCGCCGCCACCTGCTGGTGGAAGCCCTGCAGCACCGGCTGGGCGAGGTCGAAAAACGCCGCACGCCCGAGCAGGACAGCCAGCGCGACGCCGTGGTGGTTGAACTGCTGGAGGCAGCGCGCCGCGCGGTCGCGGATTTCTCCACTTCCTTCGAGAACATGTATGACTTGCGCCGCCTGACCGCGCGCAAGCTGGGCAAGCTGACCCAGAAAGACAACATCAAGTTCGACGGCCTGTCGCGTGTCTCGCATGTGACGGATGCGACCGACTGGCGCGTTGAATACCCGTTTGTGGTGCTCACGCCCGACACCGAGGCCGAGATGGCTGGCCTGGTCAAGGGCTGCATCGAACTCGGCCTGACCATCATTCCGCGCGGCGGCGGCACCGGCTACACCGGCGGCGCGATTCCGCTGACCTGGAAGTCGGTGGTCATCAACACCGAAAAACTCGAAGCCATGACCGAGGTCGAGATGGTGACGCTGCCCGGCATAGACCAGCCGGTGGCCACGGTCTGGACCGAGGCCGGCGTGGTGACCCAGCGCGTGGCCGATGCGGCCGAGCGCGGCGGTTTTGTCTTTGCGGTCGATCCGACCTCGGCCGAAGCGTCCTGCATAGGCGGCAACATCGCGATGAATGCCGGCGGCAAAAAGGCCGTGTTGTGGGGCACGGCACTCGACAACCTCGCATCCTGGCGCATGGTCACGCCGCAGGCCGAGTGGCTGGAAGTCACGCGGCTGGATCACAACCTCGGCAAGATCCATGACGCCGAGCAGGCCAGTTTTGAACTGAAATACTTTGCGGCCGACGGCAAGGCGCATTTGCGCACCGAACGCCTGGTGATCCCCGGCAAGACCTTCCGCAAGGAGGGCTTGGGCAAGGACGTGACCGACAAGTTCCTCAGCGGCCTGCCGGGTATCCAGAAGGAAGGCTGCGACGGCCTGATCACCAGCGCGCGCTGGATCGTGCACCGCATGCCGGCGCACACGCGCACCGTCTGCCTGGAGTTTTTCGGCAATGCGAAGGACGCGGTGCCCAGCATTGTCGAGATCAAGGACTTCATGTTCGCCGAGCAAAAGCGCGGCGGCGCCATCCTGGCCGGCCTGGAACATCTGGACGACCGTTACCTCAAGGCCGTCGGTTACGCGACCAAGTCCAAGACCCATGGCGGCCTGCCCAAGATGGTGCTGTTCGGCGACATCGCCGGCGACGATGCCGACGCGGTGGCCCGCGCGACCTCGGAAGTCGTGCGCATCGCCAATTCGCGCCGCGGCGAAGGTTTCATCGCCATCAGCCCGGACGCACGCAAGAAATTCTGGCTGGACCGCAAACGCACCGCCGCGATTTCGCGCCACACCAATGCCTTCAAGATCAATGAAGACGTGGTGATCCCGCTGCCGCGCATGGCCGAATACACCGACGGCATCGAACGCATCAACATCGAGCTGAGCCTGGCCAACAAGGTCAAGCTGTGCGACACGCTGGAAGCTTTTTTCCTCAAGGGCAAGCTGCCGCTGGGCAAGTCCGACGATGCCGGCGAAATCCCCTCGGCCGAACTGCTGGAAGACCGGGTCGGCCAGGCCGTCGCGCTGATTGCCGACGTGCGTGCGCTGTGGTCGGGCTGGCTGCAGGACGTGGACACGCTGTTTCCGCAGCTGCAGGACCACTCGCTGCGTGCCAGCTGGAAAACCCAGTTGCGCGCACCGCTGCAGGCGATTTTTTCGGGCGCCGCGTTTGCGCCCATCCTGGCCGAGTGCAGCGCCATCCACAAACAGGTGCTCAAGGGCCGGGTCTGGGCCGCGCTGCACATGCATGCCGGCGACGGCAATGTGCACACCAACCTGCCGGTCAACAGTGACGACTACGAGATGCTGCAGACCGCGCATGAAGCGGTGGCCCGCATCATGGTGCTGGCGCGTTCGCTGGACGGCGTGATCTCCGGCGAACACGGCATCGGCATCACCAAGCTGGAGTTTTTGACCGACGCCGAGCTGCAGCCCTTTGCCGATTACAAGCTGCGGGTCGATCCGGAAGGGCGCTTCAACAAGGGCAAGTTGCTACGAAATCAGGAGCTGTCCACGCATGCGGGACAAGGGCTGGAGGCCCAAAATGCTCAAGACCTGGGGGGGGAGGGTGAGGCCGGCGGCCGCCGCGAAGGGCCGCCCCGAGCAAGGCCAGCCCCCTCGGGGGGCAGGGAGCTACACGCAGTGAGCGACCGTGGGGGCCCTATTTATGCAGACCTGACGAATGCGTATACGCCCAGCTTCGGCCTGATGGGCCATGAGTCGCTGATCATGCAGCAATCCGACATCGGCGCGATTGCCGACAGCGTCAAGGACTGCCTGCGCTGCGGCAAGTGCAAACCCGTCTGCGCCACCCATGTGCCGCGCGCCAATCTGCTGTACAGCCCGCGCAACAAGATCCTGGCGACTTCGCTGCTGGTGGAGGCCTTTCTGTACGAAGAACAGACGCGGCGCGGCATCAGCATCAAGCACTGGGAAGAGTTCGAGGACGTGGCTGACCACTGCACGGTCTGCCACAAATGCCTGTCTCCTTGCCCGGTGGACATCGACTTCGGCGATGTGTCCATGAACATGCGCAACCTGCTGCGCAAGATGGGCCAGAAGACCTTCCGCCCCGGCAACGCCGCGGCCATGTTTTTCCTCAACGCCACCAGCCCGCAGACCATCAAGTTCATGCGCGGCGCAATGGTGGATGTCGGCTTCAAGGCGCAACGCCTGGCCAACGACCTGCTGCGCCGCGTGGCGCGCAAACAGACGGCCCAGCCGCCGGCCACGGTCGGCGCCGCGCCGGTCAAGCAGCAGGTAATCCACTTCATCAATAAGAAGATGCCGGGCGGCCTGCCGAAAAAAACCGCGCGGGCGCTGCTGGACATCGAAGACGCGCACTACGTGCCGATCATCCGCAACCCGGCGGCCACGAATGCCGAGACCGAGGCGGTGTTCTATTTCCCCGGCTGTGGCTCGGAGCGCCTGTTCAGCCAGGTC
>CAMLDT010000263.1 GCA_946479075.1 uncultured Polaromonas sp. | reverse complement strand
GGGCCGGCCGCACGTGGTGGACATGATCAAGAACAACGAAATTGCGCTGGTCATCAACACCGTGGAAGAGCGCCGCAATGCCATCGCCGATTCGCGCCAGATCCGCACCTCGGCGCTGCTGGCCCGGGTCACCACCTTCACCACGATTGCCGGCGCTGAAGCGGCAGTCGAGGGCATGAAGTACCTGGACAACCTGACCGTGCACTCGATCCAGGAGCTGCACGCGCAATTGTGACCCCCACGGTCGCTCACTGCGTGTAGCTCCCTGCCCCCCGAGGGGGCCGCTGCGCCTGCGGCCCGGCGAAGCCGGTTCCGCGGCCCCGGCTGGTAGGAGTAGCGGCTCCTGTGCTTGCACGCTTCGTCTGCCCCGTGCGGCCCGCTTGCTAGGGTCTGCGCTGATGGGGGCGGCACCTGATTTGCATTAAACTGGCAGCAGGACAAACATTGTTAAGACGCCGCCGCCAGGTGACTGGTGGCGGTTTCGCTTTTTGGAGGACACGAACCATGGCAACCATTCCGATCACCAAAAAAGGCGCAGAAAAGCTCAAGGCCGAACTGCACCAGCTCAAGACGGTCGAGCGCCCCCACGTCATCAACCTGATCTCCGAAGCGCGCGCCCAGGGTGACCTCAGCGAAAACGCCGAATACGACGCCGCCAAGGACAAGCAGGGTTTTGTCGAAGGCCGCATCCAGGAAATTGAAGGCAAGCTGTCGGCCGCGCAGATCATCGATCCCGCTGAAGTGGATGCCGGCGGCAAGGTGGTGTTCGGCTCCACCATCGAGCTCGAAGATGAAGACACCGGCGACAAGGTGACCTATCAGATCGTCGGCGAGGACGAGGCCGACATCAAGCTGGGCCTGGTCAACATCAGCTCACCGATTGCCCGCGCGCTGATCGGCAAGGACGAGGGCGACACTGCCGAAGTGCAGGCGCCCGGCGGCATCAAGCGCTACGAAATCATTGCGGTGATGTACATCTAGAAAATGCTGCCCCCACGTTCGCTCACTGCGTGTAGCTCTCTGCCCCCCGAAGGGGCTGATTTCCCTTGGGGTGGCCCGGCGGGAAATCTGTGGCCCCCACGTTCGCTCACATGATCTTGAGCACCCGGTCCCGCATCTCCGTCCTGCTGGCTGCCCTGTGGTGGGGCAGCCTGAGCACCCTGGGTTTTATGGTGGTGCCGCTGCTGTTTGTGCACCTGCCCAGCCCGGCCGCCGCCGGCGCCATGGCCGCAAAACTGTTCACTGCGCAAACCTGGCTCAGCATTGCCTGCACTTTCTTCCTGTTGCTGGTTATCAAAGGAAAAGAGGCTGTAGCCCATAGCCCACAAGCGCAAGCTGCTATGAAATATATAGTGGCTGGAATGCTGCTGGCGGTGCTGGTGGAGTTCGGCGTGTCGCCGCGCATCGTGAGCGCACGCGCTGAAGGCGGTAACCTCAAACTCTGGCACGGCCTGGGCACGGCGATGTATGTGGCCCAGTGGCTGGCCGCGGGCTGGACCTTGTGGTGCCTGAGCCGCGCTGCGAAAGAGTCCGAACCCGGTTAACGCCAACCGCTGCTGCTCAGCTGCGTTCAGCCGCTTCCAGGGTATTGACCAGCAGCATGGTGATGGTCATGGGGCCGACGCCGCCAGGCACCGGCGTGATCCAGCCGGCCACTTCCCTGACACCTGCAAAGTCCACGTCGCCGCAGAGCTTGCCTTCGTCATTGCGGTTCATGCCGACGTCGATGACGACCGCGCCGGGTTTGACCATGTCGGCGGTCAGCACATTGCGCTTGCCAACGGCCGCCACCACCACATCGGCCTGCAGGGTCAGCGCCTTCAGATCTTTCGTGCCGCTGTGGCAGATGGTCACCGTGGCATTTTTCTGCAGCAGCATCAGAGCCATGGGTTTGCCGACAATGTTGCTGCGGCCGATCACCACGGCGTGTTTGCCTTTCAGGTCGTAGCCAATGCTTTCCAGCATCTTCATGCAGCCGTAGGGGGTACAAGGCCAGAAGCCCGGCTGGCCAACCATCAGCGCGCCGGCGCTAGCCACATGGAAACCGTCCACATCCTTCTCGGGCGAAATCGCTTCGATGACCTTCTGGGCGTCGATGTGCGCCGGCAGGGGCAGCTGGACCAGGATGCCGTGAATGGCCGGATCGCGGTTCAGTGCATCCACCCGCGCCAGCAGATCGGCTTCATTCAGCGTGGCGGGATACTGCTCCAGCACCGAGTGCAGGCCGCTGTCCTGGCAGGCCTTGACCTTGTTGCGCACGTAAACCTGGCTGGCGGGGTTTTCGCCGACCAGCACCACGGCCAGGCCCGGCACGATGTCGCGCGCGCGCAGTGCGGCGGCACGGCGGGCGACGTCGCCGCGCAGTTGTTGGGACAGGGCGTTGCCATCGATCAGTTGTGCAGTCATTTGCTTAACTTCCAAAGTAAAAACGCCCGCCGGTCCTTGAACCACGGGCGCTGGCAGCTATCGAAAGGATAGCGGCGGGGGAGGGGGCTCAGGCCTTGGGTGCGCTGGAGCCCAAGGCGATTTTCAGCAGGTCGGCGACCGTGTTGGCGTTGAGTTTTTCCATGATGTTGGCGCGGTGCGCTTCCACCGTCTTGATGCTGATGCCGAGGTCATCGGCGATCTGCTTGTTCAGGCGTCCGGCAACGATGCGTTCGAGCACCTGGGCTTCGCGCGAGGTCAACTTGGCGAGCAACGCGTCGCGGCTGGCCGATTGCTGGTGTTCGCTGAAGGCTTCCTTGGCCTGCTCCAGCATGCGCTCGACCAGATTCACCAGGGCTTCTTCCTGGAAAGGCTTCTGGATGAAGTCCATCGCGCCTTTTTTCATGGTGTCCACGGCCATGGGCACGTCGCCGTGGCCGGTGATGAACACGATGGGCAGCGGCGATTTGCGTTCGACCAGGCGGTCCTGCAGCTCAAGGCCGGTCATCCCGCCCATGCGGATGTCCACGATCAGGCAGGCGACTTCACGCGCGTCGTAGCGGCTCAGAAAGGTTTCGGCAGAGTCATAACAACGCACCCGGTAGTCCTTGCCTTCGAGCAACCACTGCAGCGAGTCGCGCACGCCTTCATCATCGTCAACGACATACACGGTGCCTTTTTTGGGAATCAAGCTCATGCCAAACCTTTTGCGTAGACGGTATCAAACAGCTTGTCAGTGAACGCCGGCCGGAGGGGACGGTGTTTCTGCGGCAGCCAGGGCTGGGGAAAGCAGGGGAGTCACAGGGATCCAGAAGGTGAACCGGCACCCCACCACTTCGTCGCCATTGTAGAGGTTCTCCGCCTGCATCCGGCCCTGGTGCGACTCGACGATGCTGCGGCACAGCTTCAGGCCGATACCCATGCCTTCAGCCTTGGTCGAGTAGAAGGCTTCATAGAGCCGGCCCATGACTTCGGGCGACAGCCCCTTGCCCGAATCCAGCACCGAAAACTCGATCACGTTCTGCTCGTCGATGGTTTTGGGCACCACGCGCAGCTCGACACTGCGGCGGGCCGTGGGCCGTTTGGCTTGCGCAATCGACTCGGCGCCGTTTTTCATCAGGTTGATCAGCACCTGCTCGATCAGGATGGGGTCCACCATCACCGCCGGCAGGCGGGCCGCAATGTAGTGGCTGAGCCGCACGTTGTGGCGGCGCAGCTCGATGTCGGCCAGCTCCATCGCGTTGCTGACCATGGTCGCCACGTCGGCGGCGCTGCGGTTGGGTTCGCTGCGTTTCACGAAGGAGCGGATGCGCTGGATGATCTGGCCGGCGCGGTGCGCCTGCTTGGCCGTCTTTTCCAGCGCAACCAGCAGGTCTTCGTTGCTGATCTGCTGGCCCTTGATGCGCGAGACCATGCCGTTGCAGTAATTGTTGATGGCGGTCAGCGGCTGGTTCAGTTCATGGGCCACGCTCGACGCCATCTCGCCCATGGTGATCAGGCGGCTGGCCGACTGGGCGCGCTCGGCCTGCAGCGCCGCCTGTTCCTCGGCGTGGCGGCGTGGCGTGATGTCGCTGGCGATCACCATTTGGGCCAGCCGGCCGTCCACCCAGGTCAGGTAGCGCGAACGGACCTCCAGCCACTTGCCGAGTTCGGGCACAAAAATTTCGGCATTTTCGGTCTGCGCGGTGGTCAGCGTGTCGGTCGGAAAACCCGCCAGCCCATCGACCGCATCCAGCGTGTCGTCGGTGGGCGCAACCGCCGGCACGCCGGCCTGGGCGATCAGGTTCATGTGGCCCGCCACCTCGCCGCCGAACCAGGCGCGGTAGAGCTTGTTGGCAAACAGCAGTTCTTCGCTGCCCAGCGGCGCCACCGAAATGGCTGCGTCCAGACCTTCGAGCACGGTGGTGAAGCGCTCGTACGAGTTGGAGAGCTCCTCGCGGACGCGTTTGGGCTCGGTGATGTCGGTGACCGAGGTCATCCAGC
>CAMLDT010000262.1 GCA_946479075.1 uncultured Polaromonas sp. | reverse complement strand
GTTTGTGCGCAACTACCCGCCGACCATCAACCACGCGAAGGAAACCGAGTTTGCGCGCAAGGTGATGGCCGAGATCGTCGGCGAAGCCAACGTGATCGACCAGGAACCGACCATGGGCGGCGAGGACTTCGCCTACATGCTGCAGGCCAAGCCCGGCTGCTACGCCTTTATTGCCAATGGCGACGGCGCGCACCGCGAGATCGGTCACGGCGGCGGCCCGTGCATGCTGCACAACCCCAGTTACGACTTCAACGATGACCTGATTCCGCTGGGAGCGACCTTCTGGGTGCGGCTGGCCGAGAGCTGGCTGACCAAGGATGCCGCATGAGCCCGGTGAACGACGCTTTCTCTTCCAGTTACGCCGAAGCCCGCGCCAAGTTCCTGGAGGCTGCTGCCGCCGCCGAACTGACCGTGGACACGCACCTGCATCCCGAGGCGGGCCGCGACGGCGAGGTGCTGGCCATGGATGTCGTGCGGGACGGCCCGGCCGACGCCCGCTTTTTGCTGATCGTCAGCAGCGCCTGCCACGGCGTCGAGGGTTATTGCGGTTCGGGGGTGCAGGTGCATGCCTTGCGCGACGCCGAGTGGCGCGCCAAGGCGTCAGAGCAGGGCGTGGCGGTGCTGTACATCCACGCGCTCAACCCCTATGGTTTTTCGCACATCCGGCGCACCACGCATGAAAACGTGGACCTGAACCGCAACTTCCATGACTTTTCGCAGCCGCTGCCGGTCAACGAGGCTTACCGCGAGATCCAGCCGCTGCTGTTGCCCGAAGTCTGGCCGCCGACCGAGGCCAATGCCGCTGCCACCGCCCGGTACATCGAGGAGCGCGGCATGGAGGCCTACCAGGCCGCCATCACGCGCGGACAGCACGAGTTTCCCAAGGGCCTGTTTTTCGGCGGCACCGGGCCGACCTGGAGCAACCAGACCCTGCGCCAGGTGCTGCAAACCCATGCGCGTTTTGCACGCCGCGTGGGCTGGATCGACATCCACACCGGCCTGGGCCCCAGCGGCGTCGGTGAGCGCATCTGTGCCTGCCGCGACGACAAGGAGGCGCTGGCGCGCGCACGTGCCTGGTGGGACAACGGCGGCAAAACGCCGGTGACCTCGATCTACGACGGCTCGTCGAGTTCGGCTTTTCTGACCGGCCTGATGTGGAACTCGATCTACGAGGAATGCCCGGACGCCGAATACACCGGCATCGCGATGGAGTACGGTACCCTGCCGCCTTTCGAGATGATGCAGGCCCTGCGTGCCGAGCACTGGCTGGACGTCCATCCCGAGGCGCCTGCGGCGCTGGCCGCGCAGATCAAGCAGCAGATGATGGATGCGTTTTACGTCAATACCGACGACTGGAAGCAGCAGATCATCACGCAGGCACGGCAATCGTTGTTTCAGGCTGCCGATGGCCTGAGTTCATAGTGTTTTAGGGCTCTAGCCCTTGTCGGGCGGGCGCTGGCAGCTATCAAAAGAGTAGCGTCAGCGCCTTTTGCGTTTCTGGCTAGTCTTCCAGTTCGGCCTTGGCCATTTCCACGTCCAGGCGTTCCATGGCGTCCATCGGCTGGCTGGCAGCGGCCTGCTCATACAGCTTGGTCGCTTCCTTCATTTTTTTGTCGCCTTCGAGCATGACCATGCCGTTGGCGTATTCGATCATGGCAATCGCCGAGGTCGGGTTGAGCTTGAGGGCCTCCTTGAACAGCGACAGGCCCTGGTCTTTCTTGGCGCCGTAAGTCATGCCGCCGATCAGCGAGCCGACCTTGTCGATCACCTCGGCATGAAACGCCGCCAGCGCGATGTGCGCGTCGGCATGTTTCGGTGACAGCTTGATGGCTTGCTCCAGCGCGTTTTTGACCTTGGTGCCCAGTCCTTGGGCCAGCGCCTTGGCCACGCTGATGCCCTGGCCGTAGCGGCCGAGTGCGTAGGCCTGCCAGTAATAGGCGTTGGCGTTTTTGGGCTCGGCCGCCTGCTGGGCTTCGGCGCGCCCTGCCACTTCCATGAACAGGTCCAGTTTGGTTTTTTCCTTGCTCTCCAGATAGTTGGCGTAAATGCAGGTGGCCTTGTTCGCGACCGTGATGCCGGCACCGCCTGCTTTCAACCCCGCTTCTGCCGCCTTCTGGAATTCCCCGTTGTGAAACAGCACCCAGGCCTGCAGCACGGCCGCTTCCTTGGGCAGGGGCTCACAGTCGCCCTGGTGCAGCCGGGCCCAGCTCTTTTTGAGGCTGGTGGCATCGAAGGCATAGTCGCCAGCGTGCGGAAAAGCGGTCCATTTGGCCATGTCGGTCTCCTTGAATGTTGTGGGATGGTCAGGCTGGATGTGTGTAGGCGCCCACCAGGGCCTGCAAATGCATGCGCTGGCCCTGCTCCAGGTAGGGAATCAGCAGATTGAGCACATGGTGGGCACCGCGCAGCAGGGCCGACTGCGCATTTTCAGGTTCCAGCGCATTGCGCGGGTCACGCACGTATTCGAAGCTCAGCCAGTAAGTCAGCACCACCACCATGCTTGTGGCGGTGGCTTCAACCTCGCGGGAATCGATGCTGACCGCATTGGCCCGGCTCATCCCGTCGAGCATGGCCTTGACCGAGCGGGTCTTGTTTTTCAGGATCCACTGGAAGTGCGTTTCGAGCCGCCGGTTCTTGCTGAGCAGGTCGTTGAGGTCGCGGTAGAGGAAGCGGTATTGCCAGATCAGCTCGAACAGCGAATGCATGAAGAACCAGGCGTCTTCGACATCGCGCACGCTGTCGCTGGCATTGAGCAGTTCGCTCAGGGCACGCTCGTAGCGGTCGAACAGCGAGTTGATCAACTCGTCTTTGGCCGGGTAGTGGTAGTAGAGGTTGCCCGGGCTGATGCCCAGCTCCGCAGAGATCAGCGTGGTGGACACATTGGGTTCGCCGAACCGGTTGAACAGATCGAGCGTTACTTCCAGGATGCGTTCAGCAGTTCGGCGCGGCGCTTTTTTCGCCATGGTGTCTACCTCTTTTTCGTTAGCGCAGGAGGGCAATTCCAGAGACTGGATGGCGCATCGTCTTTCCTTCATGTACAGCGGCGCATGACCAGAAGTGTAGACGCGACCCCACGGTGAATTTGCTGCTCTGCAGCAATTTGAGCCGGTTCAAGCGGGCATAAAAAAAGGACGTTAAACGTCCTTTTTAAGTGCCCAGCCTTTTCAGCTCGACTTGCGTGCCGGCGCGCGTTTTTTGGCAGCCGGTTTGGCGGCGGTCGACTTCGCAGCAGCGCGGGGCGCTGCCTTGGTGGCGGGTTTGCTGGCCATCTTCTGGACGTTCCGGTTGAGTTCGTCGATGCGTGCCGTCAGCGCATCGACGTCCTTGGCGGAGGGCACGCCCAGCTTGTTCAAAGCCTTGGCCACACGCTCTTCAAAAATGCTTTCCAGCTTGTCCCACTGGTGGCCAGCCTTGGAGCTGATGTCGGTGGCCATGGTCGCCATCCTGTTGGTCGCTGTGGAGATTTTTTCCTCGGCAACGGCTTGGGTTTTGCGCTGGATGGAGAGGCCTTCCTTGACCAGGGTTTCGAAGACCTTGCCGCCTTCTTCCTGCGCCTTGGAGAATGCGCCCAGGCCGGCGAGCCAGATTTGCTGGGCAGATTCCTTGACGGCGCCAGACAGTTGCGGCGCGGCTTTCTTGTCGGCGCTCAATTTTTGCAGTTTTTTGACCATGGAAAACTCCTGAGGAGAGGGTGTGGATTGGACGCCGTATTGGCTTGCAGCAGATGTCCAAAATATACGCCCAGACGGGTGGACTGGTTTAGGTGGGTGCTTCTAGAAGCCAGGGTGCGCGGGTTTCTGCTGACCAGTGAGCCTCGGGGCTTGCGCAAGAATCAACGCTGGTCCAAAGTCGTCTAGCGGAGAACACAATGCAGTATTTCGTCACCGGAGCCACAGGCTTCATCGGCAAGCGCCTGGTCAAAAAGCTTCTGGAGCGCAAGGGGGCTGTGGTGCATTTCCTGATCCGCAAGGAAAGTGCTGGCAAGGTGGAAGCGCTGCGCGAATACTGGGGCGTGGGTGCGGCCAGGGCGGTGGCGGTTCACGGTGACCTGACCGCAAAAAAACTGGGTGTGTCTGCCGAGGACATCAAGAAGCTCAAGCGCCAGATCAATCACTTTTATCACCTGGCAGCCGTGTATGACCTGAGCGCGGATGAGGAAAGCCAGATCGCCGTCAATGTGGAAGGCACGCGTCACACCGTCGAATTCGCGAAAGCCATCGACGCCGGGCACTTTCACCACGTGAGCTCGATTGCAGCCGCGGGCCTGTATGAAGGGGTCTTCCGCGAGGATATGTTCGAGGAGGCTGAGAACTACGAGCACCCTTACTTCATGACCAAGCATGAAAGCGAAAAAATCGTGCGCAAGGACTGCAAGGTGCCGTGGACGGTTTACCGGCCCGCGATGGTGGTGGGC
>CAMLDT010000261.1 GCA_946479075.1 uncultured Polaromonas sp. | reverse complement strand
CCCGGCCGGCGACAGCATGATGCTGACCATCTGGGGCTCGACCTCCAGCTGGACGTTGACCGCCTTGCCGCTGTTCTTGTGGATGGGCGAGATCCTGTTTCGCAGCAAGCTGTCCGACAGCATGTTCAAGGGCCTGGCGCCCTGGCTGGACCGCCTGCCGGGCCGCCTGCTGCACGTCAACGTCGTCGGCTGCACCATCTTTGCAGCGATTTCGGGATCGTCCGCTGCCACCTGCGCCACCATCGGCAAGATCACCCTGCCTGAACTCAAAAAACGTGGCTATCCAGACGACATCTCGGTCGGCACGCTGGCCGGTGCTGGCACCCTGGGCCTGCTGATCCCGCCGTCCATCATCATGATTGTGTATGGCGTGGCAGCCAATGTGTCGATTGCCAAACTGTTCCTGGCCGGCGTGATTCCCGGCCTCATGCTGGCGGCCTTGTTCATGGGCTACATCATGGTCTGGGCCTTGCTGAACAAGGACAAGGTTCCCGCGGCGGACACGGTCATGAGCTTTGGCCAGAAGGTTTACGCCTCGCGGCACCTGATCCCGGTGGTCTCACTGATTGTGGTGGTGCTGGGCGGTATTTACAGCGGCATCGCCACGGCCACGGAGGCTGCGGCACTGGGCGTGGCCGGCGCGCTGGCGCTGGCCGCCATTGAACGTTCGCTCACCTGGGAGAAATTCCGCGAAGGGCTGGTGGCCGCCTGCCGCATCTACTGCATGATCGGCCTGATCCTGGCAGGTGCGGCCTTCCTCACCCTGTCCATGGGCTTCATCGGCCTGCCGCGGCATCTGGCCGAGTTCATCGGGGCCCTGCACCTGTCGCCCTTCATGCTGATGCTCGGGCTGATCGCCTTTTTCATCGTGCTGGGGTGCTTTCTTGATGGCATCTCGGTGGTGGTGCTGACGATTGCCGTGTTGCTGCCCACGGTGGAAGCGGCCGGGTTCGACCTGATCTGGTTCGGGATCTTCATCGTGCTGGTGGTCGAGATGGCGCAGATCACGCCGCCCGTGGGCTTCAACCTCTTTGTCATCCAGGGGCTGACGCGGCGCGAGGTCACGTGGATTGCACGCACTGCGTTGCCGCTGTTCACCCTGATGGTGCTGGCCGTGCTGATCACCTACTTTTTTCCCGACGTGGTGCTGTGGCTCCCGCGTCATATGTAGTCTTTTCTGCCCCTAGCCACATCCCAGGAGTTTCATCATGAAGAAGTTTTGGATGGCCGCCCTGTGCGCGGTCTGGCTGGGCCACGCCCCGGCCTTGCTGGCCCAGACCACCTGGAAGCTGGCGACAGGTTACCGCGCCGAGTCTTTTCATACCCAGAATATTTTGCAGTTTTCACGCGAGGTGGAGCTGGCCACGCGCGGGCGCCTGGTGATCGAGGTCCACCCGAACAATGCGATTGCCAAACTCAACGACATCAGCCAGGCGGTGCAACAGGGCAAGGCCGAGGCTGGTGAGACCATCATGACCAGCATGGTCAAGGACATTCCGATTGCCGGGGCCGATTCGATCCCGTTTGTGGTCGGCAGCTACCGCGACGCCGAACGCCTGTGGAAGCTGCAGCGTCCCGGCATCGAAAAGCATTTTGCGCAGCGCGGGCTGAAGCTGCTTTACACCGTGCCCTGGCCGCCGCAGGGCCTGCATTCGAACAAGCCGATTCGCGGCCTGGCCGACTTCAAGGGCACGCAGATGCGCACCTACAACTCCACAACGCTGCGCATTGCCGAGATGCTGGGTGCCAAGCCTGTGGATGTGGCGATGGTGGACGTCGGCAAGGCGCTGGCGGACGGGCGCATGGACAACATGATCACCTCGGCCCTGACCGGCGTGGAAAACAAGGTCTGGGGGCCCATCAAGTATTACTACGAAATCAACGCCTGGTTTCCAAAAAACGTGGTCTTCGTCAGTAGCAAGGCATTTGATGCGCTTCCGGCCGAAGCCCGCAGCCAGGTCCTGAAAGCGGCCGCCGATGCCGAAACCCGGGGCTGGGCCGCCAGCGAGGCCCTGGCGGTCAGCGCCACCGACGAGCTGCGCGCCAATGGCATCAAGATCGAACGCATCCCGGCGGACCTCGACAGTGAAATCAAGCGCATGGGCGAGCGCTTTTCGCGAGAATGGGTACGATCAGTCGGTAACGAAGCCAACGCCATTTTTGTCCCCTATTACCTTCAGTAAAAAATTGTTCAGACATGTCCCCGCTGCCTCTGGCGGGGGCCAACCGTTTTCATCATGACCACAGACCTTAGCCCCATGAATCAGGACACTCCCTCCAACACCGGCATCGGCCGCTGGCAATTCTGGATAGACCGTGGCGGCACCTTTACCGACATCGTGGCCAAAAAGCCCGACGGCTCGCTGGTGACCCACAAGCTGCTGTCCGAAAATCCCGAGCAGTACCGGGACGCCGCAGTGGCCGGCATCCGCCATCTGCTGGGACTGAAAGCCGGGGAAGCCATCCGCTCCGATGTGGTGGACTGCGTGAAGATGGGCACCACAGTGGCGACCAACGCCTTGCTCGAACGCAAGGGCGAGCCCACCCTGCTGGTGACCACGCGGGGCTTTCGCGATGCCTTGCGCATCGCCTACCAGAACCGGCCGCGCCTGTTCGACCGCCACATCGTGCTGCCCGAGTTGTTGTACAGCGCGGTGGTGGAGGCCCAGGAACGGGTCGGTGCGCAGGGCGATGTGTTGCAGGCCCTGGATGAAGCGCTATTAAAAAAGGAGCTGCTTGCGCAATACCAGCAAGGGCTGCGCAGTGTTTCGATTGTTTTTATGCACGGCTACCGCTACACCGACCACGAAAAGGCGGCCAAGCGGATTGCGCAGGAGGTGGGTTTCACACAGATCAGCACTTCGCATGAAACCAGCCCGATGATGAAGTTTGTCAGCCGCGGCGACACCACGGTGGTCGATGCCTACCTGTCGCCCATTCTGCGCCGCTACGTGGAGCAGGTCGCCGGTGAAATGCCGGGTGTCAAGCTGTTTTTCATGCAATCGTCCGGCGGCCTGACCGATGCCCATGTGTTCCAGGGCAAGGACGCCATCCTCAGCGGTCCGGCCGGCGGCATTGTCGGCATGGCGCGCACCGCCGCGATTGCCGGCATCGACAAGGTCATCGGTTTCGACATGGGCGGCACCTCCACCGACGTGTCGCATTACGCCGGCGAGTTCGAACGCGAATTCGAGACCCAGGTGGCCGGTGTGCGCATGCGTGCGCCCATGATGAGCATCCACACCGTGGCGGCCGGTGGCGGCTCGCTGCTCAAGTTCGACGGCGAGCGCTTTCGCGTCGGCCCGCAAAGCGCCGGCGCCAACCCCGGGCCGGCCAGCTACCGCCGCGGCGGGCCGCTGGCCGTGACCGATGCCAACGTGATGGTCGGCAAAGTGCAGCCGCGTTATTTCCCGAAGGTGTTTGGCCCCAAGGCTGATGAAGCGCTGAGCTACGAAGTGGTGCAGCAGAAATTCAACGAACTGGCCGGCGAAACCGGGCGCAGCGCCGAGGTGGTGGCTGAAGGCTTCATCAACATTGCCGTGCAGCAGATGGCCAATGCCATCAAGAAAATCTCGGTGGCGCGCGGTTACGACGTGACGCGTTACACCCTGCAGTGTTTCGGCGGCGCCGGCGGCCAGCATGCCTGCCTGGTGGCCGATGCGCTGGGCATGACCAAAGTGTTTGTGCACCCGCTGGCCGGCGTGTTGTCGGCTTACGGGATGGGCCTGGCCGATCAGAACGTGATCCGCGAGCAGGCGGTGGAACTCAAGCTGTCGGAAGCGGCCTTGCCTGAAATCGCCGGAAAGCTTGACGAACTGGCCACCGCGGCCGAGGCGGAGTTGCAACGGCAGCAGGTCAGCACCGGCGCGATCACGACGCATCGCCGCGTGCATGTGCGTTATGAGGGCAGCGACGCCGCGCTGGTCGTGCCGTTTGGCGACCTGGGGAAAATTGAGGCCGGTTTTGAAGCCGCCTATCGCCAGCGTTTTTCCTTCCTGATGCAGGGCAAGGGGCTGATTGTGGAAGCCGTGTCGGTAGAAGCGGTGGTGGCGGGCGACGCACCCGGCGAGCCGCGCCACGCGACGCACGAGCCGCGTGAGGTGCCGCGCCGGGAAACCGTGCGCATGTATTCGGGCGGCCAGTGGCATGACGCCGCGCTGGTGGTGCGCGAAGACCTGCAACCGGGTGACATCATCAGCGGCCCGGCCATCATTGCGGAGAAAAACGCCACCACCGTGGTCGAACCCGGCTGGGAGGCCGCGCTGACCGCGCTGGACCACCTGGTGCTGGACCGGCGCGCCGCGCGCGCCGTCAAGTTTGCCGCCGGCACCACAGTGGACCCGGTGCTGCTGGAGGTGTTCAACAACCTGTTCATGAACATTGCCGAGCAGATGGGCCTGCAGCTGCAGAACACCGCCTACTCGGTC
>CAMLDT010000260.1 GCA_946479075.1 uncultured Polaromonas sp. | reverse complement strand
TGGGAATGGTCGGAATGCCCATGCCCAGCACCAGGCAGGTCACCATGGTCAGCAGCAGTGCCAGGAACAGGCTTTTTTCGCCGATGACAATGATGTGGCCGCCCAGCTCGGCGGCGACGCCGGTCAGGTTGATGACGCCGATGATCACGCCCACCAGTGCGCAGGCAATCGCCACCGGCAAGGCGTGGCGCGCGCCATCGACCAGGGCGAGCACCGCCAGCTTGCGCGCATCGGCGCCGGTATGCCGGATGTAGCTCAGGGCCACCAGCAGCGCGACCAGCACGAAGAAGGTGCCGACGCCAAACTGGAAAAAGCCGGCGCAGGCAAAACCCAGCAGCACCCAGAACAGTGCGCGCAAGGCCAGGCCCTGGACGCCGCTGATCACGGCGGCGCCAAAAATCAGCACCGCCGTCAGCCCGAGGCCCACCGTGCCCGAAAACAGCGGCGTGTAACCCGAGAACAGCAAGCCCACCAGCCCGATCAGCGGCAGCAGCAAATACCAGCGCTCACGCATGGCCGTCCAGGGGTTGGGACACTCTTCCTTGCTCAGGCCCAGCAGGCCCTTGCGGCCGGCTTCCAGGTGCACCATCCAGAAGGCGGTGATGAAGTAAAGCAGGGCCGGGATCAGCGCGGCCTTGCAGATTTCGATGTAAGGGACATTGATGGTCTCGGACATGATGAAGGCCACGGCGCCCATCACAGGCGGCATGATCTGGCCGCCCATGCTGGAGGTGGCTTCCACGCCGCCGGCGAAGGCCGGGCTGTAGCCGAAGCGTTTCATCAGCGGAATCGTGAATTGCCCGGTGGTGACCACATTGGCCACGCCGGAACCGTTGATGGTGCCCATCAGGCCGGAGGAGATGACGGCCACCTTGGCCGGCCCGCCGCGGGTGTGGCCCACGGTGCCCATGGCGAAATCGTTGAACAGCCGGATCATGCCGGCCTGCTCCAGGAAGGCGCCGAACAGGATGAACAGGAAGATGTAGCTGGACGACACGTACGTCGGCGTGCCGTAGATGCCTTCGGTGCCAAAACCGAGCGTGCCGACGATCTGGTCGAGCCCGAAACCGCGGTGGGCCAGGGCGCCGGGCAAATACTGGCCGAACATGCCGTAGGCCAGAAAGATGGCGCAGATCAGCGGCAGGCCCCAGCCCATCATGCGGCGGGCGGCTTCAAACACCAGCACGATGGTTACCGTGCCGATGACCCAGTCGGCACGGGTCAGGTCGCCTGCGCGCAAGGTCAGGTCGGCCTCAAAAACCCAGTGGTACAGGCTGAACACAAAACCGGTCAGGCCCAGCATCCAGGCCAGCACCGGCTTGCCCGGGCCGTCTCCCCGAAAGGCAGGGCGCAGCACAAACACCATCAGCAGCACAAAGCCCACGTGGACCGCACGCACGACCTGGCTGGACAGCGGGCTGAAGGCTGCGGTCCAGAGCTGGAAACTGGAAAAGGCGATGGCGATCCAGAAAATCGCGCCGCGCAGCGGCTGGTCGTGGCTGGCTTGTGTGTCACTCATGAAAATTCCCCGGACAGGACGCAAAAACTAAAACTAAAACTAAAACTAAAACTAAAACTGGAAACAGAAACGGCCCCAAGGTTGTCGGGGCCGTATCGAAGCTGGCGATCAGCTGGCGCGGGGCCGGGCTTATTTGATCAGGCCGACTTCCTTGTAGTAGCGGGCGGCGCCCGGGTGCACCGGCACCGGCATGCCCTTGACGGCGTTCTCGCGCTTGATGACCTTGGCCGCGTTGTGGGCCGCATACAGCGTGTCGATGTTTTCGTACATGGTCTTGGCCATCTGGTAGGCCAGATCGTCCGACACGCCCGAATGCGTCACCAGGAAGTTGGGGATGGCGGCGGTGGCCACATCCGCCGTCTGGCCGGCGTAGGTGTTGGCGGGAATCACGGCCACCTGGTAGGCTGCATCGCCGATTTTGGCGATCACATCAGCGGGCACCGGCACCACGACGATCTTCAGCGAAGTGGCCAGATCGCGGATGGATGCCACGCCCAGGCCGGCGGACTGCAGGGTGGCGTCGAGCTGGCGGTTCTTGATCAGCTCGACCGACTCACCGAAGGGCAGGTATTCGACCTTGGACAGGTCGCTGTAGCTCAGGCCGGCGGCCTTGAAGACGGCGCGTGCGTTGAGCTCGGTCCCTGATTTGGCGGCACCGACCGAAATGCGTTTGCCCTTGAGGTCGGCCAGCGTCTTGATGCCGGAGTCGGCACTGGCAACGATCTGGATGTAGTTGCTGTAGGTGGCCGACAGGCCGCGCAGCTTGTCGAGCTTTTTGGTGAACCCGGCGTCGGCATTGCCTTTCCAGGCGTCCGAGACGGAGTCGGCGAGTGCCAGGGCCAGCTCCCCGCGGCCGGCTTGCAGCAGGTTCAGGTTTTCAGCAGAGGCTTTGGTCACCTGTGCGGTGGCGCGGACATTCGGGATGGCTTTGGCATAAATCTGGGACAGCGCCACGCCCAGCGGGTAATAGACGCCGCTTTGGCCGCCGGTGAGGATGTTGATGAACTGTTGCTGCTGTGCAAAAACTGCACCTGGGACCAGACTCACTGCCGAAAGGGCAAGCAGGGAACGACGTTGCATGATGAAAACTCCTTTGCAAAACGGTTGACCTTATCCTAAACACAAGCGCTGCGTGTGGCTGTTGTGGATAACGCATAAGGGCAAACCCGGGTGCATCGTCACACGATACTTTGTAAGGGAACGGGGTGTGGGCTTTTTCTTTTTGCCGGCATGTTCGCAGGCCTGCATGGCGGCATGTGTTAGCGTCTCGCGCGTGTGCAACGACAACTGACAGGCGGAAATTCGATTGGCATCCCGCATGACGCCCACCGGGCCCGCGACCGGCGACGCCGCCGCGTCGCCTCTCTCGCCCCTCGTCAGCGCCAGCATGGCTGGCGTGGATGCCTTTGCCGATGCCCTGTGGCTGGAGGACGGCCTGTCACGCAACACGCTGCAGGCTTACCGCCGGGACCTGGTGCTGTTTTCGCAGTGGCTCGCGGGCCGGGGCAAGGCGCTTGACGGCGCGGACGAGGCGGATTTGAGTGCCTATTTCGGGGCTCGCCACGCGCAGACCAAGGCGACTTCAGCCAATCGCCGCCTGACCGTTTTCAAGCGCTACTTTCGCTGGGCGCTGCGCGAACGCCTGATCCTGGCGGACCCCACGCTCAAGCTGCAGTCGGCCAAACAGGCACTGCGTGTGCCCAAGCTGCTGTCCGAAGCGCAAGTCGAAGCCTTGCTGGCCGCGCCCGGCGACGACACGGCGCTGGGCCTGCGTGACCGTGCCATGCTGGAGCTGATGTACGCCAGTGGCCTGCGCGTGAGCGAGCTGGTCGGCCTCAAAACCTTCCACACCAGCATGAACGACGGCGTGCTGCGCGTGATGGGCAAGGGCAGCAAGGAGCGCCTCGTGCCGTTTGGCCAGGTCGCGCGCGATGCCATCGTGCGTTACCTCGACGAGGCGCGTCCGGAGATTCTGAAAGGCCAGCAGACCGACGATTTGTTCGTGACCGCGCGCGGCAGCGGCATGACTCGCGTGATGTTCTGGGTGCTGGTCAAAAAGTACGCACACCATGCCGGCATCACCGCGCCGCTGTCACCGCACACCCTGCGCCACGCCTTCGCCACCCATTTGCTCAACCACGGTGCCGACCTGCGCGCGGTGCAGATGCTGCTGGGCCATGCCGATATTTCCACGACGACCATCTACACCCACGTGGCGCGTGAGCGGCTGAAGGCGCTGCATTCGCAGCATCATCCCAGAGGATGAGCGTGGTTCCCACGGTCGTTCGCCTCTTCTCCTTTCCTTGCCTTTCCTTGCTCTCCTTTTCCTCTCCTTTCTCAGCCCTTCGTCCTGAGCTTGCCGAAGGATGCGCCTGCAGACTGGCCCTTCGGCAGGCTCCGTACAGGCCCCCCGCGGACCGGCGGCCTCGCTTGAAGAGAGAGCCTTGTACTACTGACGACCACGCGGTGCCATGCAAGGCAAAATACGTCCACGTTCATCCCAGGAAAATCCATGTCCCTGCCTTCATCACGCCGCCGCCTGCTGGCCCTGCCTCTGTTCGCCCTGTGTACCGCCGCGCTCCCTTCGTTTGCCACCGCGCAAGCGGCGTGGCCGGCCAAACCCATTCGTATCGTGGTGGCTTATCCGCCCGGCGGCATCAGCGACAACGTCGCGCGTGCGCTGGGCGACAAACTCTCGCAGCAACTGGCCACGCCGGTGGTGGTGGAAAACCGCGCCGGTGCCGGCGGCAGCGTCGGCATGGACGTGGTCGCCAAGGCTGCGCCGGATGGTTACACGCTTGGCTTTTCGTCGATCAGCCCGCTGGCGCTGAACCCGCACCTCGGCAAGCTGCCCTACGACCCGGTCAAGGACATCGCGCCGGTCGCCAGCGTGATGTATTCGCCGGTGGTGCTGCTGGCCACGTCCGC
>CAMLDT010000259.1 GCA_946479075.1 uncultured Polaromonas sp. | reverse complement strand
GCCGCCACCAGTGGGCGGCGGTACCACTCTTCGGCGGCCTTGGTCAGAAACTCCGGGAGGTTGGCGGTGGTGGCGTATTGCAGCAGCGCATCGTACTTCTGGATGGCTCCGAATTTCTGCAGAAACCGGCCGACGACGGTGTATTCGTGGGCATCAACCACCACGGTGGGGTGGTAGTCACGCGTCAGTTTTGCCAGCGCCTGCGCTTCCGGGGTGTTGAGCAGCAGGTGATCGCGGTTCATGTCGAGGCCGCCCGTGGTCACGCGCTTGTTGTCGGCCGAGCCGTCCGGATTGGCGCGCGGCACGATGATGACGTTGATGCGGTCCAGCATGGGCCGCAGCAGGCCTTGCGTGAGTTCGCGCGCCACCACCAGCAGCGCTTCGCTGCCGGCCGGCTCATCGCCGTGCTGCTGGCCGATCAGCAGCACGGTGGGTCGGTCCGAGGCCTCTATCGCGGCAGCATCGGTACCGGCGGCGCGTGTCAGCACCAGGGCTTCCAGCGCTTCGCCACGCTGCGACTGGCCGATGGACAGCAGGGCGGCCTTGAGGCCGGGGGTGGCCGCCGCGGAGCTGACGAGATCGCGCAACCAGGCCTGGATTTCTGCGTTGGAGGTGAAGCTGCTGCGCCCCTGCTGCAAGCCCGGTGTGCTGTAGATCTGCGAGGGCGCCGGGAAGCGGGCCGCCACGGCGGCGCTGTAGGGCGCCTCGGGCACCGCCACCACGGCCGGTTGCACGGGAACCGGCTGAACCACCACGACCGGCGGTGCGACCGTGGCCGGAACGGGGGCGGGTGAAGCCGCAGGCGGAACATTGGCCCGGGGAGGTGTGCCGCCGGGCGCGGGCCAGGGCGGCAGGGGCACCGAGGTGCAGGCTGCGAGGGTCAGCGCAAGCAGCAGGGAAAGGGCAGAAAGAGCCCGGCCAGTCGGGTTCAGGGGCTGTCTGTGCAGGAGCGGGGCTGTCATGGTGGTGGTTTCAAGTGGGTCGGGGGAGAGCGCCGGAAGGCCGCCCTGAAGGGTCATTATCCCGCCTCTGACTTTCGGCCGGACTTGGTGCCTACCCTCGTTATCGGGGGTGCCAATTCGCCGGGGAAACGCGCACTGCTGCCCCGCGTGAGAAACTACACACTTTCTTGCCCGTCCCACCCTTGTTGCCGATTTGTTGTTGATTTGATGCCGATGAAACCCGGTTCCTTGCCCCTGTCATTTCCGCCGCACCGCCTGAGCGTGGCGCCCATGATGGACTGGACCGACCGCCATTGCCGCTATTTCCACCGGCTGCTGTCGCGCCACGCGCTGCTGTATACCGAAATGGTCACCACCGGCGCGCTGGTGCATGGCGATGTGGCGCGGCATTTGCGTTTCAACGCCGAAGAGCATCCGCTCGCCCTGCAACTTGGCGGCAGCGAGCCGGCTGAGCTGGCGCACTGCGCCAGACTGGGCGAGCAGTGGGCTTACGACGAGATCAACCTCAACTGCGGCTGTCCCAGTGAACGGGTGCAGCGCGGCGCGTTTGGCGCCTGCCTGATGGCTGAGCCGCAACTGGTGGCCGACTGCGTGAAGGCCATGGTCGATGTGGTGGACGTGCCGGTCACGGTCAAGCACCGCATCGGCATCGACAAGGGTGAAAGTTACGAATTTGTGCGCGACTTTGTCGGCACGGTCAGCGAAGCCGGCTGCAACACCTTCATCGTGCATGCGCGCAACGCCTGGCTCCAGGGGCTTTCTCCGAAGGAAAACCGCGAGGTGCCACCGTTGCGCTACGAACTGGTTTATCGCCTCAAACGCGAGTTTCCTGCGCTCACCATCGCCATCAACGGCGGCATCACCACCAGTGCGCAGGTCGCGGACCAGCTTGATCAGGTGGATGGCGTGATGCTGGGCAGGGAGGCTTATCACAACCCCTGGTGGCTGGCCTCGTGGGATGAGGCCTTTTTTGGCGCGGCGCCGGGCACGCAAACCCGGGAGTCCGTTGAATCCCAGATGGTCGATTACATGGCCGCGCAGGCCGCCGAACATGGCACGCCCTGGTCCACGATGGCCCGCCACATGCTGGGCCTGCGCCACGGCCTGCCCGGTTCGCGGCGCTGGCGCCAGGTCTGGAGCGACCACAAGCTCAAGGCCCTGCATCCGCGCGAGGTGATGGCGCTGGCCCATGCGCCTGCGCATCGGGATGAGGCTGCGCTGGCCCATGCCTGAGGCGGTTCCGCGCGAAACGCGGCTCGCGCTGCTGTTGCTGTGGCTGGTGCCAGCCCTGTGGACCGTCAACTACATCGTGGCACGCAAGGCGTCCGGCGTCATCGGCCCTTACATGCTGGCGCTCGGGCGCTGGGGACTGGCCGCCCTGATTCTGGTGGTGATCACGCGCTCCGAACTCTGGCGCGAGCGGGCGGCCATCCTGCGTGTCTGGCCGCAGTACCTGGTGTTGGGGGCACTGGGCATGCTGATTTGCGGTGCCTGGGTTTACGAGGGCGCACGCTCGACCAGCGCCATGAACATTGCCCTGATCTATTCAGCCTCGCCGGTGCTGATCAGCCTGGGTGCCATGTGGTGGCTGGGGGAAGCCTTTGGCGCCCGCCAGAAAGCCGGCGTGGTGCTGGCGCTGGCCGGTGTGGTCCATGTGGTGGTCAAGGGCCAGTGGACCGCGCTGCGCGATGTTCAGTTTTCCGTTGGCGACGCGTGGATTGTGGCCGCCACGGTCTCATGGGCGGCCTATGCCTTGCTGCAAAAGCGCTGGCCGAGCGCCTTGAGTGCAACGGCGCGGCTGGCGGTCATCTGTGTCAGCGGCGTGATCGTGCTGCTGCCGCCCGCCTTATGGGAGGGCACGCGGCCAGACTCCGACACGCTGGGCGGGCAGGCGCTGGTGCTGGTGGTGGTCGCGGGCCTGATACCCGGCATAGGCGCCTACGGCATCTACAGCTGGGCGCAAAAAATTCTCGGGGCCAGCCGGGTGGCCGTAGCGCTGTATCTGGGCCCGCTTTACGCGGCGGCGGCCTCCTGGGGGTTGCTCGGCGAGCCGCCGGGCTGGCACCATGCGGTTGGCGCGCTGATGATCCTGCCCGGGGTGTTTCTGGTCACCCGGCCGATGAAGCGGCCCGTCAGGCCGCCGCTTCCAGCCCGTTCCTGAAGTGTTCACGCATGCGTTTGACCGTGGTCTCGGCATCGCGTGCGGCCAGCGCCTCCATGATGGCGCCGTGCTCGGCCAGTGACTCTTCAATGCGCCCGCTCTTGAGCAGCGAGTTATGCCGATTCAGCTTCATCACCTTGCGCAAATCGGCCACCATCTGGTCGCGCCAGCGATTGTTGGCGATTTCCAGCAGGCGCATGTGGAAGGTTTCGTTGATCTGAAAAAAGCGTTCGCGGTCTCCAACGGCGGCCTCCAGTTCGCGGTGCAGCGCCTGCAGCTCCTGCAACTGGGCGTCGGTGGCCTGCATGGCGACGACACCGGCCGCATCACTCTCCAGCAGCGCCAGCAGGTGGTAAACATCGGCCAGGTCGCGCTCGGAAACTTCGGTGACGTAGGCCCCGCGCCGCACCTTCATGGTCACCAGCCCTTCGGTGGCCAGCACCTTGAGCGCTTCGCGCAGGGGGGTGCGGCTGATGCCGTATTCCTCGGCCAGTTTGAGCTCGTCGATCCAGCTTCCGGGTGCCAGTTCACGGCTGAAAATGCGCTGGCGCAGCAGTTCCGCCACCTCTTCGTAAAGTGCGCGGGGGGTCAGTGAAACAGCGGCCATGGGAGCAATCGGGTCAAAGAAAGCGGTTGGAAATGCCTGGCAGATCTTAGCGGAAACTAAATTTTGTATCAATAATTATAAATAATGTAAACTGCGAACACTCACAGAACACCGCCCGACAGGGTCGAAAACATCCGCCATGAGCCGCCCCAAACCGCCCGTTTCCCCTGAATTTGCCCCCGCCACTCTGGAAGCCTGGACCAAGGCGGCCACCAAATCGGCCCCCGGCGGCGATGTCAACGCGCTGAACTGGCAAACGCCCGATAGCATCACCGTCAAGCCGCTGTACACGGCAGAGGACGTCAAGGACCTGCCTTATACCGATACCCTGCCGGGTTTTGAGCCCTTCATTCGCGGACCGCAAGCCACCATGTATGCGGTGCGGCCCTGGACCATCCGCCAGTACGCCGGGTTTTCCACCGCCGAGGAATCGAATGCCTTTTACCGCAAGGCGCTGGCCGCGGGCGGGCAGGGCGTGTCGGTGGCCTTTGACCTGGCCACGCACCGCGGCTATGACAGCGACCATCCGCGCGTGACCGGCGACGTGGGCAAGGCCGGCGTGGCGATTGACTCGGTCGAGGACATGAAAATCCTGTTCGACCAGATCCCGCTGGACAAGGTCTCGGTGTCCATGACGATGAATGGCGCGGTGCTGCCGGTGCTGGCCGGATATGTGGTGGCGGCCGAGGAGCAGGGCGTGGCGCAGGACCAGCTCAGCGGCACCATCCAGAACGACATCCTCAAAGAGTTCATGGTGCGCAACACCTACATCT